>QHXY01000135.1:4287-42034 GCA_003223145.1 Acidobacteriota bacterium | reverse complement strand
CCCATGTCGGCCACCATGAACTCGACCGAGCATGCCGCGGCCCGCGCGTTCCGTTCTGCGGCCCGGACCATGTCCTGCAGGAAATCGAACCCCGTGACCCGGTAGCCGTCCCGGGCCAGGTGAATCGCCTCCCCTCCCGCCCCGCTTCCCGCGATCAGGACCGAGCCACCCTTCGGGAAGGTGCTCACGAGAAGCGCGTATAAATCGTCGTCTCCCAGAGGGAACGACAGCATGTCCGTGTAACTCTCGACTTGGCCTTTGTATTTCCTCTGAACCGAGGCCATCGCATCCCCACCGAACCGCGGGGCCTCGCGCACCTTCCGAAACCAGTAGCACAGCGCCGCCCAGCGCGACCAGAACGGGAAGGCCGCGGCCACGGCCCGGCCGAGCGCCCCACCCGCGCCCCGCCTGCCGGCGACGACCGCCAGAACCCCGTCCGAAGCGATCACCTCACGGATGCCGGGACAGGGGTCGAGACCCGTGATATACCCGCCAGAGACGGCACGGCCCAGAATTCTGCGGATTTCCCCCCAGCCGTCTACAGCGCACAGAGCCAAGTCCCCTTCGCGCGGACGGCGGTTTCCATCGAGCGTGACACGATCGCCGTCGGCGATCCACGGCTCGAGAACGAAGCCGGTGTAGACGACTTCAAGCCGCGCGCCCTTCTTGAGGAGCACGCGTAGCGTTCCGGCGGGCACGATCTGGGAGTCCGGCGCAAGACGGATGCTGCGCGGATGTGACTGACCCCACGGCGAGGGGACTCGGGGCGCCCGTCCTTGCTGTTTTTTCGTTCCGTCTCCGGGGCGCGCCTTATCTGACATCCGGGTAGTCCGCCTTCAGCCTCGCCGGGTCGGCTCCGAGCGCATCGCGCAGCTTGAGCCAGGCGAAGCGCCCCGCCGTGCGCACGACACCCCCCTGCCGCAGCCGGCGCGCGGACGTGATCGCCGGGAGCGACAGGGTCACCACCCTGCCACGCGCGCGCAGGGCCCTCGAAAGTCGCAGGTCCTCGAACAGCGGGATGTCGGGGAAACCGCCGAGGTCGTCGAATACCGAGCGCCGGACGAACATGGCCTGGTCGCCGTAGTGGATCCGGCGCACGACCGATCGAGCGGTTGCGTATCCAGAAATGGCGCGCAGCAGGGTTCCCGATTCCCTGAACCGGTGCCGGAATCCGCCCCCGACGACCTCCTGATCGATCAGCGCCCCCATGACCGCGTGCGCCCCATCTGGCGGCAGGGAGGTGTCGGCATGCAGGAAGAGAAGGATGTCTCCCCGGGCCACACGCGCCCCCGCATTCATCTGGGCTGCCCGCCCGGGACGCGGGCAGACGACGACCCGGGCGGCCAGGCTCCGGGCCGGCCAGGAGCGGGTCAACCGCTCGAAAGTCGCCACTGTCCCGTCGCCGCTTCCCCCGTCCGACAGGATCACTTCGAGGGAGAGGTCGAAATTTTGCCGCTCGAGGCTGGCAAGCGCCTCGGGAAGGACATATTCTTCATCAAGCGTGGGCATGATGATGGACAGGGGGAAGACCGGAACCTTTGCGTGTATAATCACTTAGACCGCTCCTCGAGCGTGGCGAGGTCCATTGGGAATCGACGATAAAACCATCTCATTCACCCACTTGAGCGGACCAGGCAAAGCGGGTACTCCCCCACCGGGGAGTCCCCCGTCTGGCACCCCTCCGCCAGGGGGTCCCCCGAGCGCTCCACCCCCACGGGTCCGGTTCTGGCGCAAGCCCAAGAACCTGATCATCATCATTCTGTCGGGTCTGCTCCTGGCAGGCGGTTCCGGCTCGGTGCTCGGGTATTTCCTGACTTTCGACATACCCGAAGTGACCCATCTGCAGGACTGGAAGCCGCCGGTCGTCACGACGATCTATAGCGCCGACGGCCAAGTGCTCTACCAGTTCGGTGCGGAGAAACGGATCGTGGTCGGGCTCGACCAGATCCCGAAGGAGTTCCTTGACGCCCTGGTCGCCACCGAGGATTCGCACTACTACGAGCATGTCGGCATCGACCCCTGGGGGATCGCGCGGGCCATCATAACGGACATCACCCATCTCAGGAAGGCGCAGGGCGGCAGCACCATCACCCAGCAGCTGGCGCGCTCGCTGTTCCTGAAACCCGAGAAGACCATGCGCCGCAAGCTGCAGGAGATGGTGCTGGCGGTGCAGATCGAGAAGGCGTTCACCAAGCCGGAAATCCTCGGCTTCTACTGCAACCAGGTGTACATGGGGCACGGCCGCTACGGCATCGAGGCGGCCTCCGAGTATTACTTCGGCAAGACGGCCAGCAAGATGACGCGCCCCGAGGCGGCGCTCCTGGCCGGGCTGGTGCAGCGGCCGGAGGCCTACTCGCCGTGCCGTTCGCCCGAGAAGGCCCGGTCGCGCCGCGACCATGTCCTGAACCGCATGGCGGAGGAGGGCAAGATCAGCCGCGACGTCGCCGACCAGGGGATGGCGACACCCGTGGAGGTGGCCAAGCTGCCGGAGGAGGACAACATCGCGCCGTACTTCGTCGAGGAGGTCCGGCGGTACCTCGATTCCAAGTACGGCGAGGTGGCCCTCTACGAGGAGGGGATGGAGGTCCACACCACGCTCGATCCGGCGATGCAGAAGGCGGCCAACCAGGCGGTGTTCGAGGGGCTGCGCGTTCTGGACAAGCGCCAGGGTCTGCGGCCGATCAAGCAGAACGTCCTCAAGGACGGTGGCGATCTGGCGACCTTCACCTCCGCCGCCTGGAGCAAGGCGCCGTCCGTCGGCAAGCTGCGCACGGGCGTGGTGACCGAGGTGAACCGGCGCACCGCCACGGTCAAGCTCGGCGATTTCACGGCCCACTTCGGTCCCGAGGGGATCGACTGGACCGGCAAGACGATCCCGAACCAGGTGCTGAAGGTCGGGGATGTCTCCCCCTTCCTGGTCCTGGGGATCGACGAGGGGAAGAGGGAGCTGCGGGTCAAGCTCGACCAGGAGCCGCTGGTCGAGGGGGCCCTGATGGCGATCGACCCGGCGAGCGGGGAGATCAAGGCGCTGGTCGGCGGCTACGATTTCAACCGCAGCGAGTTCGATCGCTCCATGCAGTCGTACCGCCAGGCCGGCTCGGCCTTCAAGCCGTTCGTCTACACGACGGCCCTGGACTCCGGTCACACTCTGGCCGACACGATCTTCGACAAGCCGACGGTGTTCGTCGACAGGAAGACCGGCGACGAGTACCAGCCCGACAATTACTACCGCAAGTACTACGGCGTCACGACCCTGCGCGAGGCGATAGAGGAGTCGCGCAACATCGTGGCGGTCAAGCTGCTGAACCAGATCGGTTACTCGCGCACCATCGAGACCGCGCGCAAGATGGGGATCAGCAGCAAGCTCGAGCCGTACCCGTCGATGGCGCTCGGAACGGAGGAGGTCTCGCTCATCGATCTGACCACGGCCTACTCGATCTTCCCCAACCAGGGGGTGCGCGTCGAGCCGCACTTCATCCGTTACGTCGCCGACCGCGACGGCAAGATGCGCGAGGAGTCGAAGCCCCAGGTGATCGAGGTGCTGCGCGCCGACATCGCCTACCTGATGACCTACCTCCTGGAGGGCGTCACGGAGAGCGGCACCGGCGCCGCCGCCGCGCGCGAGCTGAACCGGCCGGTCGCCGGCAAGACCGGGACGACCGACAGCCACGCCGACGCCTGGTTCGTCGGTTTCAGCCCGTCCCTGGTGGCCGGCGTCTGGGTCGGCTTCGACCAGAAGAAGCCGCTCGGCGAAGGGGAGACGGGGGCGCGCGCCGCCCTGCCGATCTGGATCCAGTTCATGAAGGAGGGGCTGAAAGGCAAGCCGCCGGAGGAGTTCCCCAAGCCCGCCAACATCGTCTACGTGCCGATCGACCGGAATACGGGCCTGCGGGCGACCGTCGAGTCGAACTGTCCCGTGACCTTCCTGGAGGCGTTCCTGGCGGGGACGGAGCCTGCCAAGGCCTGCTCGGCCGTCGAGCATTTCCGCCAGTCGCTCCCCTACTATCTGCAGAGCTTCGAGGTGACGAACGACCTGGAGCTGAGCCTCGACGGCGACGCCCTGGTCCACCTGGTGAGCGAGGGGCAGGGCGAGGTCGAGATGCAGTCGGGTGGCAAAGAGATCCTCGTGCACTTCGACGGGAAGGACCTTCAGGTGCCTCTGGACATCAGCCGTAGCGAGCGCCACGGGGCTGTCGACACTCTCGCCACGCCCGGGGGAGGCCCGGCGGTCGATCCGCGGCCGAGCCCGTCTCCCGGCCCCGGAACGGAGGCCCCGACGCACTTCGGCGTGGACGGCCGGCCGGCTGAAACCATCTACATCAACAACGACTGAAGGGCGCGTGTCTAGTTAACCCGCGGTTCCGCCAGCAGGACCTGATTCGCCGGCACCCCAAGGTTCAAGAAGGGACTGGAGAGGCTGGAGCAGGTCCTGAGCGTGTCGATGAGGACACCGCAGGTCGCCCCGCTGGTGGCCACCACCCAGGTGCGGCTGCCGGGCTGCGGGCACTGCGCGCTGGCCTCGGTCATCAGGGCCGGTGCGTCCGGACGGTAGAGGCTCTCGTAGTACCACCCCAGGTGGTTTGCCGCCTCGGCCGGGAACGAGGCCGGCTCGAAAGTCGCACCCCTCTGGCGCAGGTGGTACTCCATGGCGGCCCGGTACAGACCACAGAACACGATGTGATCGCCGGGCCGCAGGTTGGGGGCCAGGACACCGGTCATGATCGGCTCGGGAAACCGCCTGTGCACACCTGCCGTGTAGCGCACCGACAGCCCGGCGAGGGCCAGCACCCAGATCGCCACCAGGAGGGAAAGACGCCTTCCGCGGAACATCTTCGCGACTGCCACGCCGGCTGCGGCGATGGCCACGGGGAGGATCAGGATCTCGTAGCGTCCCAGGAGATAGATCGGCCGCGCCAGCGCGGTGAACAGCGCCGCGCCCACCGGAGGCACGGCTGTGTACAGCAGCAGCGCCAGGGATTCGCGGCGGCCTACGCCCGACAGGATCGGCGCGACCAGCAGCCACAGGAACCAGCCGGCGAACAGGTAGCTCGCCGGGGCCGGCACGAGTGTGGTGGCTTGTCCTCCGATATCGCCGACGCCGACGGCGAAGATCAAGAGCGATCGAAGCGGCAGCTGCCACCAGGGAATCGTCTGGATCATCCGGATGAACTGATAGGACGGATCGCGGACCTGCGTCACCAGAACCGGCACCCACGGAGCGTACAGCAGCAGGGCCAGCGACGCCGCGATGAGCCAGCCCCGGATCCGCTCGCCCGGGTAGAGCAGGGCGACGGCCCCCGCCGCCGGCAGGACCAGCAGCCCCCAGTTGTGCGTGTAGAAGATCGCCGCCAGAAGCAGGGCGTGCGCCAGCAGCGCACCGCGCATCCCGTCCTGGAGCCAGACCAGCAGCCGCTCGCCTGCCAGGACCGTGAGAAGCGGCAGCAGCGTGTACATACGCGCTTCCTGGGAGAACTGCACCGCCATCGGTGTGGCCGCCATCAGGAAGGCGGCGGCAAGACCGCCCCTCTCCCCCGCGACCCGTCGCGCCAATCGGGCCGTTGCCGGAACCAGCAGGACACCGCACAGCACAGACAGCAGGCGGCCTGCGGCCTGGCCCTCGCCGAGCAGCTTGATCCATCCATGCAGGAGCAGGTAGTACAGGGGCGGCCCCGACTCGTCGGCCAGGGAGGGTGCGATGGCCCACAGGGGCTGGCGGGCGACGGTGACGGAGTAGGCCTCGTCCAGCCAGAAGGGATGCCGTGTCAGGCCATGCAGACGGAGCCCTGTCGCCAGCACGATCGCCGCTCCGAGGGCCAGGGTCCAGAGATGGCTCCGGGCATAACGGACGGCTCGATCGAAAATCAGACCCAGGGGAGCCTCCCGCAGGTCGTGGTCGCGCCTTCGTCCCGGTCGGCTTACAGCAGGCTGTCGAGCGCCACGTAAGGCAAGTCCTGCGAGCGCGCCACCGCCTCGTGCGTGACCTTGCCGGCGTGCGTGTTCACGCCGGCGCGCAGGCTCGGGTCCTCGCGGGCGGCGTCCCGGAAGCCCCGCTCGGCGATCTTGAGCACGTAGGTCAGCGTGGCGTTGGTGAGCGCGAAGGTGGAGGTGCGCGGCACCGCCCCCGGCATGTTCGCCACGCAGTAGTGGATGACCCCATCCACTTCATACGTCGGCGCAGAGTGGGTCGTCGGCCGGGTCGTCTCGATGCAGCCCCCCTGGTCGACCGCCACGTCCACGATCACGGCCCCCTTCTTCATGGTGCCGACCATCTCCCGGCTCACCAATCGCGGTGCCGAGGCGCCGGGAATCAGGACGGCCCCGATCAGGAGATCGGCGCGGCGCGCCGACTCGGCGACATACGCGCCGGTCGAGTAGATGGTCACGACCTGACTGTGGAAGATCTCGTCCAGGTAGCGCAGCCGCGGCAACGACCGGTCGATGATGGTCACTCGCGCCCCGAGACCGATCGCCATCATCGCCGCGTTGATGCCGACCGTCCCGCCACCCAGGATGACCACGTCGCCGGGCGGGACGCCGGGCACGCCGCCCGGCAGGATGCCGCGGCCACCGAGCGTCTTCTGGAGATAGAAGGCACCGACCTGGATCGACATCCGGCCGGCGACCTCGCTCATCGGCGTCAGGAGGGGCAGACCGCCGCCGTCGTCGGTGATCGTCTCGTAGGCAATGGCGGTGATGCCGGAGTCGAGCAGGGCGCGGGTCAGCCGGGGCTGGGGAGCGAGGTGCAGGAAGGTGAACAGGATCTGCCCGCGCCGGAGCATCGGCATTTCCTGCTCCTGCGGCTCCTTCACCTTGAGGATCAGATCGGCGCGCCGGAAGACCGCGGCGGCGTCCGTCACGATCACCGCCCCGGCCGCCTCGTAGGCGGCGTTCTCGATGCCGCTTCCGAGACCGGCGCCGTCCTGCACCAGCACCGTGTGCCCGGCCTGCACGAGCGCGTGCACCCCGGCGGGCACCATGCTGACGCGGTACTCGTGGTCCTTGATTTCCTTCGGTACCCCGACCTGCATCCTGAAGCCTCGACCGGCCCCGCTGGACCGGCCGCCCCTGCTCAGTTGTTGTCCATCTGGGCCTTCTGAAGCTTGCCGGAGTAATCTACGTAGACCGTCTTCCATTCGGAAAAGATATCGATCGCGGTGTGCGCCGCCCCCTCGCGGTGGCCATTGCCGCTCTTCTTCAGGCCTCCGAACGGCAGGTGGGTCTCGGCGCCGATCGTGGATGAGTTCACGTAGGTGATCCCGGTCTCGAGGTCGCGCATCGCCGCGAACGCCTTGTTCACGTCCTGAGTGTAGATCGACGAAGACAGGCCATACGGCGAATCATTGGCGATCTCCAGCGCATCCTCCAGGCTGTCCGCAGCCAGCACGCACACCACCGGACCGAAGATCTCCTCGCGGGCGATGCGCATCCCGCGGGTGACGCCCGTGAAGACGGTCGGGGGGAAGAAGAATCCGCGACCGTACTCATTCTTGGTCAGCCGCACGCCGCCGAGGACTGGGTCGGCACCCTCGTCGCGCCCGATCTGGATGTAGTCCATGACCTTCTTGAGCTGCGCCTCGTTGATCAGGGGGCCGACGTCCACCGACTCGTCCAGGCCGTCGCCCACCTTCAGGCTGCCGGCCCGCTCGACGAAACGATCCACGAACTCCTTGAGAATCTTCTTGTGGACGATGATCCGGCTGGTGGCGGTACAGCGCTGGCCCGTGGTCGCGAAGGCGCCCCAGAGGGCCCCTTCCACCGCGAGATCGAGACGCGCGTCGTCCATGACGATCATGGCGTTCTTGCCGCCCATTTCGAGCGCGGCGCGCTTGTAGGTGTCGGCGCAGGCGAGGTTGACCTGTCGGCCGGTCTCGGAGGAGCCGGTGAAGGAGATCAGCGCCACACCCGCATGACGTGTCAGCGGTGTCCCGGCCGACTCCCCGTCCCCGGTCACGTAGTTGACCACTCCCCGCGGGATGCCCACTTCCTGGCAGACCTTGACGAGATGGTACGCCGAGAGCGGCGCGTCGCTCGACGGCTTGATGATCACGCTGTTCCCGCACACCAGCGCCGGGATCAGCTTCCAGGATGGAATCGCCATCGGAAAATTCCAGGGCGTGATCAGGCCGCAGACGCCCAGCGGCACGCGCATCGACAAGCAGGACTTGTTCGGCAGCTCCGAAGGGGTGGTGTGGCCATGCAGCCGCCTCCCCTCTCCGGCGATGTGATAGCAGACGTCAATCGCCTCCTGCACGTCGCCGCGCGCCTCGCGCAGCGGCTTTCCCATCTCGCGCGTCATCTCCCGGGCGTACTCCTCCTTGCGCCGCACCAGGATCTCTCCCATGCGGAACAGGTGCTCGGCCCGCTTGGGAGCCGGAACCTGGCGCCATCTCCTCCAGGCCTTGCGCGCGGCCTCGACGGCCGCATCGATGTCGGCCTGTCCAGAGCTTTGAAAAGTGCCGATGACCTCGCTCTTGTCGGCGGGATTGCGATTCTCGCGCGTCTGCCGGGCGCTCGCTTCGATCCATTCGCCATCGATAAAATTCCGGTAGGTTTTCGGCTCGGCCATGCTGCTCCCTGTTTCTGGGAGATCGGTCGACGCGGAAAAAGTCGTTTGCTTCCTATCTGATGGGGCGCGACGGGAAGGGGATGCTAGCAGACGCCTAAAACGGTGTCAAGGACTGCGGGGGTCTGAACTTCAGGCGGTGGCGTGGCGGGCGGAAATGCTGCGGATGCGGCGCGCCACGTCCAGACAGTTCTCCGCGCGCCGGCGGTCCTGCATCTTCGTGAACACCTCCGAAAGACCGATCCAGGCCTCCACGCAATCCATGTCGGCTTCGAGAGAGCGCTGGTAGGACTGCAGGGCGCCGACCAGGTCACCCCGATCGACGTAAATCCTTCCCTGACGAGCCCACAGGATCGCCCCGCCTGCACCACCGGCGAGCGCACCCAATGGGTCGAAGTCGAAAACGGTCTTGGTTGTCCCCATGCCCTTCAGCATCGAAAGCTCCTCTCTAGACCCCGAGGGTCCAACGGCTCCGTCACGAAATCAAGGATGTGCCCTCCGATCAAATCCAGTCCCCGACAGCCGGCGTCGCCGATCTCTCTGCCATCTGCGAACGAGGGGGGGAAGGAAAATGGGATGGAGGGAAAGTCAGGATTGGGACACCGGCTGCCGGAGAGACTTGCGGATTTCAGCATCTCGCTTCCTATCATGGAGTCCGTTTATGACGATGAACGATTTGAGGTATCTTGCAAACATCGTGCCTTTATCCTGACGAACTACTCGCGCGACCGTATCTCCGTACCCAAATTGCTTTAAGGAAACGAGTTAAAAGAGTTTCGATGCAGCGCTCAACAGCAGATTCTGCGGGCTGTTCGGCAGTTTTCTTAGGGCATTTTGACGCAGCCCGACGCAGGATGAATGTTGTCTTTTGTTTTCAGAAGTTTACCGTGCGTCAAAGATGATGACGCAACGGCAGTGGCCTGACGCCGCATGCGTCAAAAGTGGTCACTTCGTGTCCGCTGGCGGCCACAATTTCAGGTTCTGCCGATTCGAGGCCGGCGGCCGATGGCCCGCATCAATCGGGTCACACCGATCTCGACCTTCGGGTCCTCGATGAGACCACGGCGACACATGAGGAGGAGGGTCGACCCTGAAGGCGCGCAAGTGGACCTTTTCGGTGGACTGACCGTGCGACGGAAAAAAGCCGCTTCCCAGGCGCAGCGTTCCGGCGGCCAGAGGCCTCAATCCGGTTTCCTCGAGAAGCTCCGCCCGAGCCCGCGCGCTGATCCCGGCCTCACCCCGGTCGCCCGGCTCGAGACTGCCCGCCACCGCTTCGATCACCGACCTGTAGACGCGCCGATCCCGGACGGGCGGGTGCAGTCTTGAGCGGGTGTACAGTCCGGGCCTGAACCCGATCTTGCAGATGATCATCAGACGTCTCGGCGGATCGAAATAGAAAGGCAGGATTGCGACCGCGTCGACCCCACGACGATGAACAACCTCGAACCGGTAGATCGGTGACCGCCTGCCGTCATGATACAGATTCCTCGCAAGCAACCGTTCCAGTGTCAGGAACCCCGTCCCGCCAGACGGCAGCTTGCGGAGGATGCGGAGCCCCCTGACCGGGCGAGCGGGACGGAGGACGACGGCCGCTCCGCCCGGGCCGTTCAGGAGCCGCCCGGTGGCACGGGATCGTCCCGACCTTCGCTGCATGCCGCGTCCCTTTCTCAGCGTCTTCAGCAAAGCCGTACCGGTCTCAGCTCGTGGCTGCGACGCGGGCGGCGGCCCGTCTTCGCCATGGTGACAAAGCGACCCCCGACACGAACCCGCACCACGTCCGCGGTGTAATCGTTGGCCGCACCGCGCAGCAAGAACGACCCGACGCCGTAGACGTCCACCGGGGCCCGCCGTTTTTCGAACAAGCGGATCTTGCCGGGGTCGAAACCCCCGGTCGCCACGATCCGGACGCCGCGAACGTAGCGATCGGCGGCCGTCCGCCAGCGACCTGAAAGACCCATACCCTGGGACGCCTGGTCCAGCGCGCCGCGCACCAGCTTCGCCAGGACCGGCGTGACGCCACGCTCCAGACGCGGGTCGGGCGACGCCGGAACGCTCTTGTCCCGCAGATCCTGCGCGGTATCAACCCGCACAGCGTGCAGGACGTAGCGCGCCGCCTCCGCGGACCGACCGGCGCGCAACAGGCGGAGATGCTCTTCGAGCAGCCGGCGGGCCGTGCGCACCGATTCCCCCACGCAGTCGTTGGTCGTGTCGACGAGGGCGACACGCATCACCGAGGGGGGCGCGTGCCGGCAGAAGGCCAGCACGGCCTCCGCCGTATCCCCCAGGAAGCACAGGATGAAGGCGTGCGGCATGGTCCCACTGCCGCGTTCCGCCCAGAGCGCGCCCTGCGCGTCCGTCGAGACGTGCGCCGGCACGCGGATCCCCGTGACGGCCGCGTAGGTCGCCAGCGCCACGCGGTACGCATAGCCGTCCAGAGGCTGGCAGTGCGGCAGATCGAAGCGGGCGGGGAAGAACAGGATCGGCTTGCCGCGCGAGGCCAGGAGAGACTCGTAGACGTTCGTGGCCACCCGGCTGCAACGCGTCAGGACGCCAAGAACCGGGGTTTCGAGGTGCGCGAAATCGCGATACCTGCCGCGCACCACCAGCACCGGATCCAGCGGGCGTGCAAGGCTCCCTTCCGTGACTGCACGAACCCGGAGGCGTGCTGCGCCGCGCCGCCCTCCCCGAATGCCATCCCTGAGGATGCCGAGGGCCGGTCCGATGCCCGCCGCGACAAAACGCGGCGCGCGCCGGGCGAAGAACTGCATCTCGACCTCGGCGTCGCCGGGCACGAACGACTCGACAGGCCGGATGCCCGCATGGGCCGCCGGGGGCCGGCCGACGAATCGTTCTCCGGTACGCGCCGCGGCCGCGAGAATGCGCGAGGCGTTGAGAAAGTACGCGTCGCTGTAATATCCGGAGCGCAGGGCTCGCGTGGCGATCCCCGGCACACTGATCGGACGGGCCGCGCGTCCTGCGCTGCGATTCAATCCGTCCTCGGAGACTGTGGTCCGGGGAGGGGCGCGTCGCGCCCGCCCTCCCCCGGCAGGATGTGCGCCCTCAGCCAAGGAGCTTCTTCAACTCCTTGATCTTGGCGGTGACGTCGCGGTAGGTCGAGTCCAGTCCGTACACCTCGGTGTAGACCTGCATGGCCTTCTTGTAATCCCCCTGCTCGCGGAACACCTCCGCGATGTCGTAGCGCAGGCCGATCGCCTCGTGCTCCCCCAGCGCCGGCATATCCAGACCCTTCTGGTACCACTTCAGCGCCAGCTGTGGCATGCCTTTCTCGCGAAAGCACAGTCCCAGGATGCCGCAGCATTCGACGGTCTTGGCCGGGTCGCGCGCGGCGTACTGGAATTCCCCGATCGCCTCGTCCACGAGGCCCATCTCCTTGTAAGCGATCCCGAGGTTGTAGTGCGTCTCGTAGTCCTGCGAGTCGACCTGCTGCTCGACCCCCCTCTTGAAGGCACGAAATATCTCGTCCAGGCTGTGCCCCGGTCCCTCGAGCGCTTCCTGCTCCTGTGTGTCGACCGCCACGTGCGCCTCCGCCAGGCTGCGGTCCAGTTCGCCCGCCAGGTCGAAGAAGTCGCCCTCGGCAGCGGGCTCGGCTTTCTCGACGCGGAATACGGGCGTCGCCTTGGTCGCGCGCGGCATGTCCGCGGGCACGGGACGGGGCGCCGGGAGGACCATCGTCTGCGCTCCGAAGGCGCGCTCGACGTCCAGGTCGAGCTCGCCCGGCTGGGATGGCGGCGCGGCGCGCGCCGCGGGCATCTCCGCCGCCGGACGGTTGGCCCGCTCGAAACGGTTGGCCACTTCCTGGCTTCCCGGATACTGCTTCTGGAGCTGGAACAGCACGGCGCGCGCCTCTTCCAGAAGCCCCTGATCGATGTAGAAATCGACCTCTCCCAGCTTCTCGGCATCGGGATCGCCGCCCCCCGCCGCGGCGTACGCCGGGGAGCGGTCCGCGCCCGCTGATGCGGGAGGCGTCGCGCCTCCGTCGTCTTCCACCTCGATGGTGATCTCATCGTCGCTCAGGTCGAGAGACAGACCGCCCGCCAGGTCGTCCGGGGTCTCCTCCTCGATCTTCTCGGGCGCCGGACGGACCGCCGCCTGGGGGCGCGCCGAGGCCGGCGTGGCGGCGCGCGGAGGCGCGGCCGGCTTCTTTCCTTCAGGTTCTTCGGGCATCTCGAGCTCGAGCTCCATGTCCGAGCCCGGGACTTCTACCGCGTCATCCCTGACGGGAGCGCCGATCTGGCTTGTCGGCTCGATCTCCAGCTCGGTCCCGCCGCCGATCTCCTCGATCTCCAGCTCCGGGGGAGGTGCTGCCGCCGGTGGCGCCGGCTTTGCGGCGGCCGGTACTTTCGGGGGCTTCACCGGAGCCGCCGGCTTTGGCGGGGCCGCAACCGGTGCGGCCTTCGCCGGCTCGGGGGCGGCAGGCGCGGCGGTGAACTCCCGCAGGCGCGGATTGTTCGGGTCGATCCGGATCGCCTCGTTGACGAGGTCCTGCGCCTCCTCCGCGCGGTTGCGCGATTTCATGATCGACGCCAGGGACAGGCACTCGGCGACCGCCTTCTCCTTGTCCCCTTCCTCGTAATAAATCTCCTTCAGCTTGGAGTGCGACGGGACGTGCTTGGGGTACTTGGCGAGGACCTTCAGGAGCTGTTCCTTCGCCTTATCGAGGAGCCCGTACTTGACGAAGACCTCGGCCTCCGTGAAGTGCTCGGTGATGAAGTCGTCGTCTTCGGGCTCGTCGCCCTCCTCGTCGGGCTCCGCCTGCATGTCCTGGATCTTGCTCTGCGGTCCGTACGGCTCTTCCTCGACGTCCCCCAGAGCGTCGGCCCCGGAAGCCACTTCCGTCTCATCGATCGGAACCGCAGCGGCCGGCTCTTCCTCGAGGTCGAGCGCCCCTTCCTGGATGTCGGGAACGCGCGCTGCCGCCGCCTGGGCCCGGGGGCCGCCGCCCGCTCCGGGAGCCGCTGCAGGCGCCGCCTTGGGCGCGCCGCCACCCGCGCGCTCACTGAGTCGATCGAGCATCTCGGCACACTTCGGGTTCTGCGGATCCAGCCCCTGCATCGTCTTGACGATACCGGCTGCCTCCTGGCGCTCGCCGGAGTGCAGGAGCGTCTCGGCGAGCCCCTGCAAGGCCTCGAACTGCGCCTTCTTGTCACCCGCCTGCTCGGCGACCGCCGCGCGCTTCATCAGGCCGCCGCGATGATTGGGGAAGGCGCGCAGGAACTCGTCCATCATCCCGGCCGCGTCCGTCGGCCGGGACGCACCCAGGTAGCCCTCCGCCGCGCGCGACACCCACTCGAGAGCGGGGTCCGCCTCGTCCTTCGAGATGTAGAAGCGCGCCAGGGCGCAGGCGACCTCGGGTGGCGCGTCCTCGATCCCCCGCAGTCTCTGAAAGACCTTTTCGGCCTCCGAGGTCTTGCCGGCAGCGAGGTAGGCTTCACCCAGAAGGGCCAGCGAGCGCGGATTGTCGCCGTTCGCCTTCGCCATGGCGACGACCGTGGACAGAAGCTCCCCCGGACTCTTCTCGGCCTCTTTCGTCAGCGCCAGCACGAGGCTCATCATGTCGGGATCGCCGGGGACGATCTTCGACCCTTTCTGCGCGACCTTGAGCGCCTCGTCGAACATTCCCTTCCTCGCCAGGTCCTGGGCGACCACGCGGAACTGCGCGCCGGCGTCCGGCGTGCTGCCCGCCCGAACCAGCATGTCCGCGTACGTCAGCCGGATCTTCATGTTGTCCGGCTCGATCTCGAGGATGCTGGCGAACACCTCGATGGCCTTCTTGAAGTGACCCCCCTTGATGTGACGGTCCGCCACCGCGAGATACTGGGCCTTGGCCTCGATCGTCAGCCCCTGCTGCTGGTAGAGACCGGCCAGCTTCTGCAGACAGTCGGCGTTCGCCGGATCGAGCTTGCTCACCTTCTTGTACATGGCGATCGCCTTGAGGAAGAAGCCGTCCGCGGAGTAGAACTCGGCGATGCGCAGGAAGAACCGGATGGCGTCCTGGTTCTTCCCGACCCGGACGCAGAGGTCGCCCAGCTTGTTGAGCACGCCCATGTCGCGACTGTTGTCTTCGAAGAGTTTCTTGTACTCGCCGATGGCCTCGGGGATCTTGCCGGCCCTGACGAATTTCTCGGCGCTGGCGAGCGTCTTGGCGCGGTCGAAGGGCATCAAGGCACCCGCCCGGGCGTCGAGAAGAGCGGCGCCACGGGAGCGACCTCGGGCCGCACGCCGCGGAAAGTGGAGCGGTGCAGCGGAGTGGGGCCATAGCGGGCCAGCGCGTCGAAATGGTCGCGGGTGCCGTAGCCCTTGTGCCGTAGAACTTCGCGACGATCGAAGCCGCCGCGATACTGGCCGAGAGCCGGTCCCCGTGCACGATGCCCCTCTGCGGGGTTGCGATCCCCGGGATGGTCAGAGCATCCACGAGCACGAAATCGGGCCGCACCCTGAGCGCCTCCACGGCGCGCCTCATCGCCACAAGCGTCGCCCGCAGGATGTCGGTCCGATCAATCTCGTCCGGATCGACCACCCCCAGCGCGAATGCCAGCGCCCGCGCCGCGATCTCCCGCGCCAGGCGCTCGCGGTCGGGCGGGGCCAGCAGCTTCGAGTCGCGGACGCCCTGGACCGGAAGGTCCCGGTCGAGAACGACCGCTCCCGCCACCACCGGGCCCGCCAGGCAGCCCCGACCCACTTCGTCCACGCCCGCCACGACCCGGTATCCTTCGACGGACAGTCGCCGCTCGTGTGTCCAGCCGGCGGTGCCGCGGCAGGCCACCCGTCTACCCCTGGGTTTCTTCTTCGACGCGCGCTGCCTTTCCCTTGCGATCCCTCAAATAGTAGAGCTTCGCCCTTCGCACCTTGCCCCGACGCACGACCTCGATCTTGCCGATGATCGGCGAGTGCATCGGAAAGATCCTCTCGACGCCGATGCCGTCGGAGATTTTCCGGACGGTGAAGGTGCTGCCGGTGCCGCCCCCCTTCATGGCGATCACCATGCCGCCGAAGACCTGGATGCGATCCTTCTCCCCTTCTTTGACCTTCACGTGCACCTTGACGGTGTCGCCTACCCGGAAGGAGGGCGGGTTGCCCTTGATCTCTCTCTGTTCGATCAGCTTCACGAAATCCATGGTGTTCTGCCTCCGCGCTCCTCTCCTGTTCAGTGTTCCTGGATCGCTTCAGCCCTGCCGCGAGCGCGGGGCTTCAAGAGATCGGGTCGTTTGCGTGCCGTGGCCTCCTGCGCCCGGGCCCGCCGCCAGGCGGCGATGCGTCCGTGGTGTCCGGAGAGCAGGATGTCGGGCACCTTCAAGCCGCGAAAGCTCGCGGGTCGCGTGTAGTGGGGGTGATCGAATCCCTCCTCGAAGAACGAGTCGTGCCGCGCGCCATCCTCGTCGCCCAGGGCCCCCGGCAGCAGTCGCGTCAGGCTGTCGACCATCACCATCGCGGGGATCTCGCCTCCCGTCAGGACGTAGTCGCCGATCGAGATCTCCTCGTCGGCGAGATGCTCACGCACCCTCTCGTCCACGCCCTCGTAGTGGCCGCAGATGAGGATCAGCCGGCCGCAGACGGCCAGCCGCTTGGCGCGCTCCTGGTCGAACCTCGCTCCCTGAGGACACAGAAGGACAGTTCGCGACGACGTCGCCGGGTGGCGCTCCTGGATCGCCTCCACCGCCGCAAACAGGGGACCCGGCATCAGGATCATGCCGCCGCCGCCCCCGTAGGGGATGTCGACGATCTTGCGGTGCCTTCCCGTTGCGTCAGCACGCAGGTCGTGGACGCGGATCTCGACCAGCCCCTTGTCGCGCGCCCTCCTGACGATGCTGTGCGACAGCGGACCCTCGAACATGCCCGGGAAGGCGGTGATGATGTCAAAGTCCATAAAGTTCCAGAAGGCCGTCCGGCGGCTCGATCGTGATGCAGCCGGCGGCCAGGTCAATGGCCGTGCAGATGGATCGCGCGGCCGGCAGCAGGATCTCGTCCTGCACGGACGGCCCGAGGTCAGCCCCCGGCTCGATCGCGAGCAGGGGTGTGCCGCCCGTCTGCACGACGCCGCGCACTGTGCCGATCTCGCGGCCCCCGCGCGTCCGGACGGTCAGGCCGATCAGCTCAAAAATATAGTAGCTGCCCTCCGGGAGATCAACCAACCCGTTGCAGGGTATCAAGATATCCTGACCGACGATCTCGGCGGCTGCGGGCGCCGCATCGATTCCCCGGAATTTCAGGACGACCTTATCCCTGTAGATCGAGTACTCCTCGATCGCAACACGCCTCAGGATCCCTCCCAGCCGCCCGACGAGCACCCAGTCGCGACCCTCCAGCTGGTCGATGCCGCCCGGCACCAGCCGGGCTGTCAGACGACCTCCCGCCCCCCGCAGCTTGAGACCGGTCGCGACCGGCACCTCGACGTTGCCGCCGGAGCGCCCGCACCCGTCGTCACTCCACGATTTCAAGTTCGTAATAGGCGCCCTGCCGGGCCCCTGCGGCCTCGAGCAGCGTGCGCAGGGCCTGGACCGTGCGGCCCTGCCGCCCGATGACGCGACCGAGCTCCGGAGGGTCGACCGACAGCTCGAAGACCATGATCCCATCTTCCTCGAACGAGGCGACGCTGACCGCCTCGGGATGGTCCACGAGGTCGCGCGCCATGGCCGCCACCCAGGCCCCGATATCCGGTGTCGCCAACGCGTGTCCCTCCCCGCTGAGGCTCCTAGACCGGCCGCGCTTCCCGCGCCCTCTCGAGAAGCCTGCGGACCGTGTCGGAGGCGTGCGCCCCCTTCTTGATCCAGCTCTCGGCCTTGGTGACGTCGATGGCGATGACCTCCGGTTTGCGCTTGGGATCGTAGTAGCCGACCTGATCGGTGATCTTCGATCGCGGCGTGCGCGCCGACTCGGAGACCACCACCCGGTAGAACGGCTTGTTCTTCGTACCCGCTCTGCTCAAGCGAATGACCAACACTCGTCTGCCTCCTCGCACGGGCACCGCTCGGGTCCCGTGTCTGACTTTTCGGTTAGCGTCTGAACGATCGCGCGGCCCCGAACAGCCCGGAGCGCATTCCCGGACCGCCGCGCGTCATGCTCTTCATCATCTTGCGCATCTGTTTGAACTGCTTCAGCAGCACGTTCACATCGGAGACCGCGGTCCCCGAGCCGCGGGCGATGCGCGCTCGCCTGCTGCCGTCGATGATCTCGGGTCGAAGGCGCTCTTCCCGCGTCATCGACGAGATGATGGCGCGCGTGCGGCCGATACCCTTCTCGTCGAGCGGCATGTCCTTGAGCGACGCCGCACCGGGGAGCATATCCAGGATCTGCCGCAGCGAGCCGAGACGCTTCATCGTATCGAGCTGGTCCGCCAGATCCTCCAGCGTGAGCTCGCTCTTCTTCAGCCGCCGCGCCAGGGCTTCCGACTCCTCCACCGAAGCGGCCGCCTCGGCCTTCTCGATGAGCGTCAGGACGTCACCCATGCCGAGGATACGCGAGGCCATCCGGTCAGGGTGGAATGCCTCGAGGTTCTCCGTGTGCTCCCCGACCCCGATGAATTTGATCGGGACGCCCAGGACCTTGCGGATCGACAGGGCCGCGCCGCCGCGGGCGTCACCGTCCGTCTTCGACAGAATGACGCCGGTCAGCGTCAGGCGCGCGTGAAACGCGCTGGCCGCGCGCACCGTGTCCTGCCCGGTCATTGCGTCGGCGACATAGAGGATCTCCACGGGCTCGAGCGCCGTCTTCAATTCCGCGAGTTCGGACATCAAGTCCTCGTCGATGTGCAGCCGACCGGCCGTGTCCACGACCAGGGGGTCGCGCCCCACCTGCCGGGCCTCCTTGAGCGCCGCGCGGCAAACCGCGCCGGCGTCCTCACCGGGCCGGGCCGGCGCGACCGGCACGCCGATCTCCCCCCCCAGGACGCCCAGCTGTTCGACCGCCGCGGGACGGCGCACGTCGGCCGGGACCAGGAGGGGCGATCGCCCCAGCCCTTTGAGCAGCCGGGCCAGCTTGGCGCTGGTGGTGGTCTTTCCGGAGCCCTGCAGGCCGACCATCAGGTACACCGACGGCGTCTGGGACGCCCTCTTGAGCGATGCCTCGTCCCCTTGCCCGAGGATGGCGATCATCTCGTCGCGCACGACTTTGACGACCTGATGACCCGGCGTGAGACTCTTCAGGATCTCCTCGCTCATCGCCTTCTGCCGGACCACCTCCGTGAACTCCTTGACGACCGAGAGATCGACGTCGGCTTCGAGGAGCGCGGTGCGGATCTCGCGCACGCCCTCGCGGATCTCGCTCTCGGTCAAGTGACCGTGGCCGCGCAGCGTCCTGAAGATCGTCTGCAGTCGTTCGCCCAGCGCTTCGAACATGCGTCCTCTGCGGAGCCCGGCCGCTCAAACGAGCGACAACAGGTGCCCCATCTTCTCCTTCTTCGTCTTGAGATACCTGCGGGAGTTGTCGTTGGGGGCCACCTCGAGGGGCACCCGCTCGACGATCTCCAGCCCGTAGCCCCTCAGGGCCGAGAACTTGCCCGGGTTGTTGGTCAGGACGCGGATCTTTTGGCACCCGAGATCGCGCAGAATCTGCGCCCCGATGCCGTAGTCCCTGTGATCGGCCTTGAAGCCGAGCTTGTGATTCGCCTCCACCGTGTCCTTGCCCTGGTCCTGGAGCTCGTAGGCGCGCAGCTTGTTGATGAGCCCGATCCCACGGCCCTCCTGCCGCAGATAGACGATCACGCCCTGGCCGGCCCGCGACACGATCTCCATGGCGCTGCGGAGCTGCGTGCCGCAGTCGCAGCGCAGCGATCCGAACACATCACCGGTGATGCACTCCGAGTGCACGCGCACCAAGACCTTGTCTTCCGTCTTGACCTCGCCCAGAACGAGGGCCAGATGGGTCTTGCGCTCGATGCCGCTGCGGTAGGCGACCAGCCGGAAGTCACCGTAGATCGTCGGCAGGGACGGCTGCGCCACGCGGTGCACCAGACGCTCGTTGCGCATGCGGTAGGCGATGAGATCGGCGACTGTGATCATCCTGACGCCGTGACGCCGGGAGAACTGCATCAGGTCGGGCAGGCGCGCCATCGTGCCGTCGTCGTTCATGATCTCGCAGATGACCCCGGCGGGATACAGGCCCGCCATCCGGGCCAGGTCGACCGCTGCCTCGGTCTGCCCGGCGCGCTTCAGCACCCCCCCCTTGTGCGCCCGCAACGGGAACATGTGGCCCGGGCGCGTCAGGTCGCGCGGGCGCGTGCGCGGATCGATGGCGACTTTCACGGTATGGGCGCGATCGGCCGCCGAGATTCCGGTGGAGACGTTGCGCCGGGCCTCGATCGACACGCAGAAGGCCGTGTTGTAGGGGGAGGTGTTGTCCTTCACCATCAGCGGGACTTCCAGCTCCTCCAGCCGCTCCTCGGTCATCGGCATGCAGATGAGGCCGCGCCCGTAGCGCGCCATGAAGTTGATCGCTTCGGGGTTCACCTTCTCCGCGGCGATGGTCAGGTCTCCCTCGTTCTCGCGGTCCTCGTCGTCCACCACGATGACGAAGCGCCCGCGGGCCACATCGAGGATGGCGTCCTCGATGGGGGCGAAGCCCGATCCGTCCCGGCCGTTCCCGCTCCTGCTCATCGCGATCCTTCCTTCCCTGCGAACCCGTGCCGGGCGAGATCATCCCGGGTGACCGCGGGGCCCGACCGGCTTCCCGCCGCCCGCCCCCTCAGATACTCGACCACATAACGTCCCATGATGTCCACCTCGAGATTGACCGCCGTGCCGGGGGCGTACTCCCGCAGCCGGGTGCTCGCCAGGGTCTCCGGGATGAGCGCCACCTCGAAACACCGGCCCCGCACGTCCGCCACCGTCAGGCTGACCCCGTCCACGGCGATCGATCCTTTCGTGACGATGCAGTCCGACAGCCCCGCCGGAAAGCGGACGCGCGTCCGGGCGCCGGTTCCCTCGGGCCGCATCGCCTCGACCACGCCGACGCCGTCCACGTGACCCTGCACGATATGGCCTCCAAGACGATCACCCGCCCGCAGCGCCCGCTCCAGGTTCACCCGGTCGCGCGGCGCGCGCAAGACGAGGGTGGTGCGCGACAGGGTCTCCGGGGAGACCACCGCCTCGAACCACGCGTCGGCGCATCGTGTCACCGTCAGGCAGACACCGTCGACGGCAACGCTCTCCCCCCGCCGCAGATCGGCGGCGAACGGGGCCTCGACCCGCACCCGGCGCTCTCCTCCGAGGCGCTCCAGGTGGACGATCCGTCCGGTCGTCTGCACCAGGCCCGTGAACATCGCCTATCAACCGCCTCCCCGGCGTGGGAACTCCAGCCGGCCCTCGACCCTCAGGTCCGGTCCGACCGTCCGCACCGTGACCTCCCGCAGCCTCGGTGCCTGGCGCAGCTCCGCCGCGCCCCGGCCTCCGAAGACCGGTAGCAACCGGCGCCCTCCGATCAGGCGGGCCGCCACGAACACCACGAGACGATCACCGAGACGCTCGTCCAGGGCCGAACCCAGGAGCTCCGAACCCCCTTCGATCAGCACGCTGCTGAGACCGCGTCGGCCGAGCTCCCGGAGCGCCGCCCCGACGCTGATCCGCCCGTTGCGCCCGGCCACCTCGAGCACCAGGGCGCCGGCCTTTTCGAGCCGGCGGCGACGTTGCACCGGCGCCCCCGGCAGCGTCACGATGATCGGCTGTCCGCCGGCGGCACGCAGGAGCCGCGCGCCCGGCGGCGTCCTCAGACGTCCGTCGAGCACCACCCGCGCGGGAAGCGGCCGCAACATCGCCACTGCCCCCTCGCGTGGCGCCGGTCCCGCCGTCAGCCGGGGATCGTCGCGCAGCACCGTGTTCACGCCGACCATCACCGCGTCATGCGCACACCGCAGCTCGCGCCCCGCCGCCCGCGCGTGCTGCGAAGTGATCCACTTCGACTCGCCGGATCGCGTGGCGATCCGTCCGTCGAGGCTCATGCCCGCCTTCAGCGTCACGAACGGCCGGCCGGCGGCGACCCGCCGCAGGAAACGCTCGTTCAGCCGTCGCGCATCGCGCTCCAGCAATCCCACACGCACCCGCACCCCGGCCGCCCCCAGGGCGCGGAACCCCTTGCCCCGGACGCGCCGGTCCGGGTCGCGCATGCAGGCCACCACCTCGCGCACCCTCGCGGCCACGATCGCGTCGACGCACGGAGGAGTGCGCCCGAAGTGGCAGCACGGCTCAAGGTTCACGTACAGCACCGCGCCATGCGCGCGGCTGCCCGCCTGCTCGAGCGCCACCGCCTCGGCATGCGGGGCGCCGGCGCGCGTGTGGTATCCGCTGCCCACCACACGCCCGTCCCGCACCAGCACGGCCCCGACCATGGGGTTCGGTGAAGTTTCGCCTTCCCCCCGGGCGGCCAGCTTCAATGCCAGGCGAAGAAATCGCTCCCCGTCCCGACTCAATCCCCGTCGCCGCGCCGCGCCCCGCCGGCGCCCCGTCCCGACCGTCCCAGCGCTCACGCGGCCGAGGGCAGCAGCCCTTCCAGGAACTCGTCCGGATCGAAATCCAGGAGGTCGTCCGGCCCCTCGCCGACGCCGATGTAGCGCAGCGGAATGCCGAGCTCCTGGACGATCCGCACGGCCACGCCCCCCTTGGCCGTGCCGTCCAGCTTGGTCACCACCAGCCCGTTGACGTGCGCCGCGTCGAGGAACTGCCGCGCCTGGCTGACGCCGTTCTGTCCGGTGGTGGCGTCCAGCACCAGGAGCACGTCGTGAGGCGCTCCTGCGATGCGCCGCCCGACGACACGCACGATCTTCTCCAGCTCCCGCATCAAAGGGTCCTGAGTGTGCAGCCGCCCGGCCGTGTCAACCACCAGCGCATCGGCGCCGCGCGCCAGCGCCGCGGCGGCCGCGTCGTAGACCACCGCCGACGGGTCCGCTCCCGGCCGGTGGCCGACAAATTCGGCCCCGGCACGCTCGGCCCACTGGCGCAACTGCTCACCGGCGCCGGCGCGGAATGTGTCGGCGGCGCACAGGACGACCCTCTTCCCCTCGCCCCGGATCCGCCGCGCCAGCTTGCCGGCGGTCGTCGTCTTGCCCCCGCCGTTCACACCCACCACGAGGATGACCCGCGGAGGCTGCCACGACGCCGCCGGAGCCTGCGGTCTGGCGGAGAGGATGTCACGCAGCACGCTGCGCGCCGTGTCTCTCACTCCGTCCCACGACGGGGGCGCGGCACCCTTCGCCCCGGCCGCAACCGCCTCCACGATCCGATCGGTCGTCTTGGGCCCCAGGTCCGCCTGCAGAAGCGCGCTTTCGAGATCGCCGCGCCAGTCCCCGACAATCGCCCCGGAGCGGAACAGGGAACCGAGACGACCCAGGATGCCTTCCCGGGTGCGGCGCAATCCCTGGCGCAGCCGTTCAATGCGCCCGGCGCCCTTCGGCGGCTCCGGCGCGGTCATGATCCCGCCGGCTTGGCCTTCGGGTCGAGCAGCAGCCGCGCCTGCGCGGCTTCCGGGGAGTCGGGTCCGAGGGCGACCACCTTGCGCAGCTCCTTGTCGGCCAGATCCTTTTGGCCGGCCCGGAAATAAGCCGTTCCGAGCCCGAGCATGCCGCGCAGGTAAGATGGGTTGAGCGCCACCGATTTCTGGAAACTCGTGATCGCCTCGGGGAACATGCTGCGGACCAGATAGAGGTGGCCGATGTTGAGGTAGATCTTCTCCGGGGACTTGTACGACTTGTCGTTGAGCGCCGTCTGAAATTCGCTCAGCGCCTTGTCGTACTCTTTCATCTCCCTGTAGACCAGTCCGAGATGGTTGTGAGCGTCCGTGTAATACGAATTCAGGTGAATCGCCCTGCGGAATTCCTTCTCGGCCGGCTTGTACTCGCTCTGCTGGTAGTGAATGAACCCGAGATAATAGTGGGCCTCGGCGTAGTCGGGATCGAGCTTGAGGGCCTTCTGCACCGATTCGATGGCGTTCCGGGTGCTTCCCTGCTCGTACTGCACCTGGGCCAGGCGGAAATAGCGCTGCGCATCGTCCCGCTTTTCCGATCGCGACGCCATGGCCGGCAGGACGAGACCCAGCCCCAGGAGGACCAGGGTGAAGACGACAGCGGCCGCCGGGGCGGACAGAACGCGCACAGCCTTCAATGCTCTCCTCGTCTTGACGCACTGGCGGGCGCGGATTTCCGCCGCTCCGCGGAGGTGTAATCCTATCAAACGTAACGACTTTTGTAAATTAGCGATGGAAGAAAGATCGAACTCGTGAGAACAGCCCGCGCCGGCGAAAGGGCGGGAGGGCCTCTTCGATCTCGACCTCCCGGCCGTCCAGGATCGCCTGCGGCGTGTCTTCCACGAGACGGCGTGCCGCAGTCTCCCCGATCAGAGAGTCCACCGCTCGCACCGCATCCGACAGGACCGGCGGCCGGTAGCGCACGTCGTGGCCGTCGGAGGCGAGAACGTGAATCAGATTGCGCTCCAGCATGGCGCGCGCAAAATCGCGCGCCTTGTCTCCGAACCTGCCGGTGAGCGAGGACCCGGTCACCTGCGTCAGCGCCCCGAGCCGGACGGAAGCGGCCACCCGCTCGATGTCCTCGAGGTAGTAAGCCACCCGCTCGGGATGCGCCATGAGGGGTGTGATCCCGAGGAGCCTCAACTGAAAGATCGTGTCGTCCACGCGCAGCGGGGCCTGCTGGTACGGCAGCTCGAGGAGCAGATAACGACCGCCATCACCGACGGTCATCAGCTCATTCGCCCGCGCCCGCGCCGCGAGGTCGGCGGTGTAGTAGACCTCGGCGCCGGGAAGGAGCGTCACGCCTTCGGACTCGTCGCCTCTTTGCGCCTCGCGCACCAGAGCGACCCGCTGGAGGATGGTCTCGCGCCGGTTGTCGTACACACCGGGTTTCATGTGCGGTGTGGCGACCACCACCTTCACGCCGTCCCGGCTCGCGATGCGCAGGAATTCCAGCGTTTCCTCGAGTTTCTTGGCCCCGTCGTCGATGCCGGGGAGGAGATGATTGTGCAGATCGATCACGTCTCCTCCCTGAGCGGCCGCGCCAGCAGGTCGGCCACGGCCTCGCGCGCCGGCACCGCCTCGAACAGGACCTGATGCACTTTCTGCGCGATCGGCAGCTCGACGCTCCGACGGCGCGCCAGCGCCACCGCCGCGCGCGTGGTCGCGACCCCTTCGGCGACCATCCGCATGCCCTGCAGCACCTCGTCCAGGCGGCGGCCGCGACCGATCTCGATCCCGACGGAACGGTTGCGGCTCAGCTCCCCGGTGCAGGTGAGAATCAGGTCACCCGCGCCTGCCAGACCGGCGAACGTCCCGGCCCGGCCGCCGAGGCAGGTGCCGAGGCGGGCGATCTCGGCCATGCCGCGCGTGATCAGGGCGGCGCGCGTGTTCGAACCGAACCCCAGACCCTCGGCAATCCCGGTGGCCAGGGCGACGACGTTCTTGAGCGAGCCCGCGATCTCCACGCCGACCCGATCGGCATTGCGGTAGACACGCAGATTACCGTGCGACAAGCTCGTCTGCACGCGGGCGGACACTCCGGCGTCCTCCGATGCGATCACGACCGCCGTCGGATCGCCACGCGCCACCTCGGCCGCGAAGCTGGGCCCCGACAGGACGGCGACCCGCTCCCCCGCCTCGTCCCCCGCCTCCTGCGCCATGACCTCCGAGAGCCGCAGCAGGCTGTCCTGCTCGATCCCCTTCGAGGCGATGACCAGATCGACGGCAGCTTCCAGATGCTCCGACGCGGCGCGGTAGATCGGACGGCTCCACTGCGCCGGCACGACAAACAACACGATGCCGGCCCCGCGCAACGCCTCGTGGAGATCGCCGGTCACTTGCAGCGTCTCCGGGAAGTGATGGCCAGGAAGGTAAACGGCGTTCTCGCGGGCAGCGCCGAGAGCCTCGGCGCCGCGCGCGCTCCGGGACCACAGGACCGCGCGCCTGCCGGAGCGCGCCAGGTGCACCGCCAGCGCCGTCCCCCACGACCCCGCTCCGAGCACCGCGGCGTGCCCGGGGTCCGATCCGGGGTGCCTCCCCCCCTCCTGGCGGACCCTCGTCACCGGTCGCCCCCCGCGCCCAGCCTGTGCTCCGTGCCGCGCACCAGCCGGAGGAGATTGTCGCGGTGTCTGAGGATGACCAGCGCGGCGACCAGCGCGGCCGCGGCGGTCACCGCGCGCTGTGCTCCGAGAACGTGGGCGGCCACCGGCAGCGTGAGGGCGGCCAGGACGGAGGCGAGTCCCACCACGCGACCGAGGGCCAGCACGACCGCGAACACGCCGAGCGCCGCGAGCGTGGCCCGCGGCGCCAGGACGGCGAAGGCGCCCGCGCCCGTCGCCACCCCTTTGCCGCCTCTGAAATGCAGCAACGGCGAGAAGGCATGACCGGCGACCGCCAGAACTGCCGTGCCCGCCGTGACCGCGGGAGTCACCGCCGCTCCGAGAATCACGCGCGCCAGCCCGACCGCGGCGGCCCCCTTGGCGGCGTCGAGCAGCAGGCCGGTGGCACCCGCCCCGTAGCCCAGGACGCGCGCCAGATTGGTCGCCCCCGCGTTGCCGCTCCCGACCGATCGGAGATCGACGCCACGCCGTTTCGCGATCAGCTGGGAAAACGGCAGGCTGCCGAGAATGAACGCCAGGCTCAGACAGAGCACCTCCATGACGGTCACCGCTCGATCTCCGGCCGCTGCCCCGCGCCCGCCTCCCGCCCCAGCGGGAACCGCTGGAGCGGCGTATAGAGCGCGCCCGCGGGGCCAAGCCGGCTCTGGAACAGCACATATTCCCGCACCTCCAACGGTCCGGCCGCCTGTCCCGCCACACGCTCCAGCATCCCCCTCCACTCCCCACGGGCCGGGCCCTTGACACGTCCGAGCGTGAGATGGGGTCGGAACTCGCGGGCTTCCGCCGGGAAACCGATGCGGGCGGTTGCGGCGTCGATCGACGCGGCCAGCCGTCGCGTGGTCTCCAGATCGCCGCGCGTCTCGACCCAGAGGAGACGCGGAGCTCCGCGGTCGGGAAAGGGGGCCGCGCCGCACGCCTCCAGTCGGAACGGCGCGATACCCTCCCCCGCTGGCCGCAACACCTCCGTGATCTCGCCCAGACGGCTGTCGGGCGTCTCCCCGAGGAACTTGAACGTCAGATGGATACCCTCCGGGCGCGCCCACCGCACCGGCAGGGGCGCCTGTCTGAGCGACTCCTGGATCGAACTGAGCTTGTCGCGCAGCCCTGCCGGAAGCTCGGCGGCGACGAACAGCCTCACGCCGCTCGCCCGGATATCATGCCGCCGTTTCCGACATCGCGCGCCGGAGAAGGTCGAGCGCCGTGCGGGCGGCCCGCGAGCGCACCGTCTCCCGGGTTCCCGGGATCTTCAGCTCGCGGGTCTCCTCCCCGCGTGGACCGGAGAGACCGACAAAGACGGTCCCGGGCGGCTGGCCCGGGCCGCCTCCCTCCGGTCCCGCGTACCCGGTGGCCGACAGGGCCCAGGTCGACCCGAACAGGCGACGTGCGCCCCGCGCCATCTCACCCGCGGTCTCCGGGCCGACCGACCCCTCGGCGTCCAGGGTGGCCGCTGGCACGCCCAGGATCGCTCTCTTGGCTTCCTCCGTGTAGGCCACGACCCCGCCACGGAAGTAGCGCGACGCGCCGGGCACGCGGGTGACTCGCTGCGCAATCTCGCCTCCGGTGAGCGACTCGGCACAGGCCAGACTCTCTTCCCGGACGACCAGCAGGCTCCCGACGACGTCTTCCATGGTCTCCTCGTCGCGCGCGAACACATGGAGCCCTAGCTCTCGGGCGATCTCACCGTCGATCCTGTCGATGGCGTCGGCCGGCCGGCCGCCGGGCACGCGCTCGCGCAGATGGATCTCCACCTGCCCCGGAGCGGCCAGGATCGTCCAGTCGGTTGGAGAAGCGTGGCGCGCCACCTCGGCGAGCCGCCGGTCCACCTCCGACTCGGTGAGGCCCGCGATCTTGATGATTCGGTAGGCGAAGCGCTCGGCGGCCGCACCCAGCCGCGGCAGCACCGACTCCTGCGTGATGGACCGCATTTCGTCCGGCACGCCCGGCAGCAGGACGATGGTGACCGTGCCGGTCGTCAGCAGGAGACCGGGGGCAGTCCCCAGCCAGTTCGGCAGGACTTCCGCCCCCCGGGGCACCATCGCCTGGCGCCGGTTCTGCGGCGGCATCGGCTGGGCGTGCCGGCGGAATCGCTCCTCGATACGCCGGAGGACGCTCGCGTCCTCATGAAGAGCCAGGCCGAGAAGACCGGCGACGGCCTCCCGCGTCAGGTCGTCGATCGTCGGACCGAGACCGCCGGTGGCGACGATCAGGTCGGCACGCTCGAGCGCGACGCGGAAGGCGGTCTGGATGTCCTGCATGACGTCCCCGACGACCGTGCGGAAACGCACCGCGATGCCGCGCTCACCCAGCACCCGCGACAGGTAGGAGCCGTTCGTGTCGGTGCGCCAGGGCTCGAGAAGCTCCGAACCGACAGCGATCAGCTCGGCACGCCGAAGGCTCACGCCGGAACCCCGAGCCGGCGGATCGCTTCGAGCATCTCCCGCGCAAATGCCGCGAGCGACTCCCGGCCCTCGCCGCGCCGCCGGTCGAACCGGAGCGGCGGGCCGAAGCGCACGTGAATCCGCGCGGGCTTGGGGAAGGCCCCGCCGACCGGCAGCGAGTCGCGCGCTCCGTCGATGTAGACCGGGACGACCGGCGCGCCGCTGAGGGCGGCGATCATCGCCGCCCCCAGTCTCGGCTGGCTCAGCGCGCCGTCGGCGCTGCGGCCGCCTTCCGGAAAGACGCCCAGGATGCCGCCCGCCGACAGCAGGCGGACCGCCCTCTTGATCGAGCCGGAATCCTGTCCCTCGGCGCGCACCGGAATGGTCCCCATGCCCCAGTAAAACCAGCGGATCAGCAGCAGATCGTACATCGACTGCAGGACCACGAAGTGGATCGGACGGGGTGCGGCCGAGCCCAGAATGATGGCGTCGGCATACGACGCGTGGTTCGATACCACGATCGCCGGCCCGCGTCGTGGCAGATGTTCGAGACCGTCCCGGGTCAGCCCGAGATAGAGCCGGGCGAACGGGAAAAAGATCCCCTTGACGAACCAGTAGAACATCGGCCCCCCGTCATCCCGCCTGCGGCGCTTCGCCCGCCCTCATTTGCGCTCCCATCGCGGCGGCACCACGAGACCGCCGCTGACAATCGTCTTGATGCCCTCTTCGACCGTCATATCCAGCGGAACGACTTCGCGCTCGGGAAGCGCCGCCAGCCAGCCCGAGGTCGGGTTCGGTGTCGTCGGAAGAAAGACCAGGGTGTAGCCCGTCATGCCCGTGCGCTCGTCGGAGCACCGCAGCGTCGTGTCATCGCGCGCCACGAACCCGATCGTGAAAACCCCGGCTCGCGGGTACTCCACCGCCACGACCCGCTGGAAGGTATCGGTCTTCCGGTTCAGGGCGTCCAGGAGCTGTCGGGCGGCGCCGTAGATAGGCTTGATCAAGGGTATGCGGAGCATCAGACGATCGAACTCTTTGACGATACGGCGGCCGAGAAAGTTGGTCGTCAGGAGACCGACCAGGAGGATCAAAAGCAGGGTGGCCGTCACCCCGATCAGGGGCGCGAGATAGGTGGTGAAGCCCGCATCGTCCACCAAGGACAGGCCCAGAAGTCTCAGAATTCTCAGGATGAACGGCGTTGACACACCATGCACAATGCCGAACAGGATACCCAGCATCCAGACGGTTATGACCAGGGGGAGTATGATCACCAGCCCCGTCAAGAAGTGCCCGCGCAGGTTGCCAAGAAGCGTCCGGGTGTCGCGCCCCGTTCTAACCAAGGCCACCCCCGGCCGACCCGACACCACCGCCGAGAACGCCTAACTTCCGGGAGAACTTCACGAAGTAGTCCGCCGCCGACAGCGTCGCCACCCCCACGACAAGCCAGATGGCAAGATCGCCCGCTCTGTCCCAGGCGCCGAGATACCTGTTTCCGAAAATCAGCAGGACGATCGCGACGACCTGCGAGCCGGTCTTGTATTTCCCCCAGACGCTGGCCGCGATGGTCACGCCCTGACTCGAGGCGATCATGCGCAGACCGTCCACGGCGAACTCGCGCCCGATGATGACCCACACCATCCAGGCCGGCGCAGCGCCGATCTGCACCAGCGAGATGAAGGCGGCGGAGGTGAGGAGCTTGTCGGCGATCGGGTCGAGCAGGATCCCGAGCGTGGTCACCTCGTTGCGCCGGCGCGCCAGCCAGCCGTCCAGGTAGTCGGTGAACGAAGCGACCAGAAACACGATCACGCCGATCATCTGCCACGACAGACCGATCGGCTCGAACGCCGTCGGCTTCGACATCAGAACCACAACGATGACCGGGGTCAGGAAAATGCGGATGATCGTAATCCAGGTCGGAAGGTTGATCATCCCGTCGGTTGCCAGGGAGTCCGAGTGTAGAATGCCGCGGGGCGGCGCCCCGCATGCGCCCGGGCCGGCGGTCGTTCGCTGCTGGCGGGCCGAAGAAACCTAGCACAGGGCGAGCGGGACGGTCAACGGGAGGCGCATGGCGATTCGCTTCGGGACGGACGGCTGGCGCGGCCTCATCGCCGAGGATTTCACCTTCGACAACGTCCGGGTCGTGGCGCAGGCGGTCGCCGGTCTGATCCGGGACGAAAGCGCGCCGAAGGCGCCGGTGCCGGTCGGCTATGACGTGCGCTTCCTGAGCGGACGCTTCGCCGAGGCGGTGGCCGCGGTGCTGGAGGGGAACGGCATCCCGACGATGCTGCCCGACGGGCCGGTGACCACACCGATGGTCTCCTGCCAGGTGGTCGCTTCCGGCGCGCCGCTCGGTATCTGCATCACGGCCAGCCACAACCCTCCCGAGTACAACGGCTTCAAGCTCAAGGCGGCGTTCGGAGGCAGCGCGCCCCCGGAGATGACGACGCGCGTCGAGGCCCTGCTTGGACGGACACCCCCACGCTCCGGACGTCCTCCCGACAGGCGCCATCCGTTCCTGCCGGCCTACCTGCCGCGTCTGCAGGCCGTCGCCGATCTCGACACCGTCAGGCGCTCGCCTCTGCGAGCGATCGTCGACAGCATGCACGGCAGCGGCGGCCGCATCCTCGAGAACCTCGTGCGCGGACGCCGCGCGGACGTCGTGACCCTGCGCAGCGAAGCCGACCCTCTATTCGGCGGCAAAGCGCCCGAGCCACGTCCCGAGAATCTCGCGTCGCTGCGCCGCACGGTCGTGCAGCGCCGCGCCCACATCGGCATCGCCACCGACGGGGACGCCGATCGGATCGGGGCCTGCGACGAGAACGGGCGGGTCCTCTCTCCCTTCCAGATCTTCTCCCTGGTCGCGCTGCATCTCATCGAGCAGAAGAAGTGGACGGGCGGGATCGCGCGCACTTTCGCGAACACCCTGGTCGCCGAGCGCATCGCCCGGCGGTTCGGCCTGCCGTTCTTCGACCTGCCGGTCGGCTTCAAGCACATCGCCCGACTGATGCTCGAGCAGGACATCCTGATCGGAGGGGAGGAGAGCGGCGGCATCGGGGTGAAGCGCTATCTGCCCGAGCGCGACGGGATCCTGATCGGGCTCCTGCTCCTGGAAATGCTCACCACCGGCGATCGCAAGCTGAGCCGCCGGGTCGCACGTCTGGAGAAGGAATTCGGCCGATACGCCTACCGGCGCGTCGATCTGCCGATGCCCGTCGAGAGCGCCCGCGTGGCGGTGGCGCGGATCAAGGAGGACCCGCCCTCACGCCTCGACACACTGGCGGTCGAAGCGATCGATACACTCGACGGCGTGAGGCTCCTGTTCGGCGACCACGGCTGGATCCTGTTCCGCGGTTCGGGCACCGAGCCGATTCTGCGCGTCTATTGCGAGGCCCGCACGCCGGCGCTTGTCGATCGTCTGGTGCGGGCCGGTCTGGAGCGCCTGCGGCTGGACCCGAAACGGGACGCTACGGGAGGCCGCGCGTTGCGGCGTAAATCTCCAGCAGGCCGCCGATCGTCACCAGGCTGGTGATCAGGAAGATCGCGACCAGGACACCCGTCGCCAGACGGGCGGCCAGGACGGTCCAGGGACGCTCGGAGATCAGCCTCGGCAGAAACGGCACGAGGGCCGCCAGGGCGAACAGGTAGACAGCCCATCGTGTTCCGGTCAGCGATGCCGGCAGGGCGTACAGAAGACCCGTCGATACCGCCATGACCGCGAACGGGGCGACGCGAAACAGGTTGGCCTCGTCGATCATCTCTTCGAGGGCACAGCCGGCCGCGACGCACAAGAACGGGTAGAGGGGTATCCTGTACCAGCCGTAGATGACGCGGTAGTCGGCGGTCATGGCGATCACCATGCCGTACACCGCAAGCGGCAGCAGGAGGCCGCGCTCCCGACGGAAGGCGGCGAGAGCGGCGCACAGCAGGAGCCAGGGGTACCAGCCGCGCCCGAAGTATTTTGTGACAATCTTTCCGTTCACCAGGTCCTGCAGCGCCTCGAGACCGATGAGCTTCGTCGTCGACTGCGCCTCGATCACCTTCAGGAAGATGCCGAAATCCAGCGCCCAGGCATAGATCAGGTAGAGCAGCAGGAATCCGCCCGTGATGCCGAGGGCGAGGAGCGCTCCACGGTATCGCCGGGCCGCGAGAAGCAGCACCAGGATCACGGCCACCACTGCGAGTCCCGTGGCTTTCGTCCAGATCGACAGCCCGCAGAGAAGACCCGCCAGGATGGCGCTTCCCGCGCTCCCCGACAGCTCGTGGCGGCGGGTGGCGAGGATCGCGCCCATGAAGAGGAGCGCCAGGAGGCTCTCCGCCTTCACCAGGCGGTGCGTCAGCACGATCACCGGCAGGGTCGCGTACACCAGGGAGCCCAGAAGGGCGGCGCGCTCGGACGCGCCGTACGCGCGCGCCAGCCGGTACAGAAGAACGATGCCGATCAGGCTCAGCACGATCGGCACGAGACGCATGACCGTCAGAGTACAGGACAGGAAATCCCAGGGAGCGGGGTACGAGGCGAATCCGTACCCGAACGAGGGCGTGAGCGCCTGCACGAGAGAGGTGACGAGTCCGACGAGGATCGAGAACAGCGGCGGGTGATCGAAGTACGGCCGGACCACGACGTACCGGTCCCCGAACCAGCGGAAATCGAGCGTCTGGTCGATCGGATAGCGATCGGGGAACGTGCTCCAGGCCAGCGGCACCCCCTGGTGCAGGAGGGACCAGCCCTCCCAGGCGTGCTGGTACTCGTCCGCCGTCTCGTGGTGGAACGGCACTAGGGCGAAATCGTGAAAGCGCAGAAGCGCCGCCAGGATCACGATGGCGCCGACGGCGAGGGTGACCCGCTGGGTGCCCAGCGCCCGGAGATACCGGGCCGGCGCGGTCTCTTGCCTCCGCCCGAGCGCGTACAGGGCGAGGGCGGTGGCGGCGCCCGCGGCGAGAAGGACCCACGCCAGGACGCGCCGCGTCGCCGAGGCGGCGATCGCCGCGCCGTCGGGCGCCAGACAGCGCGAGGGAACCGGCGCGAGCGCCCCTCGCGGAGGCTTCCAGGACAGGACCAGCCGGGCGTCCCCTTGCGCCAGCCCGTAATCGAGGGCGATCGGGTGCCAGCCCGCCGCAAGATGGCGCTCGGTCAGCGTGTCCTGATGCATCTCGAGCTGCGTGCCGTCGATCCGTAGACGGACCTCCCCCTGCGCGTCGAGCGTGAATCCGTACACTCCCGGCTCGGGGGCATGGAGCAGACCGCTCCAGTGGATGCTGTACGGCGGCATCGAGACCGGCAGACCGAGCCGCTTCATGTCCCAGTGGAAGATGTAGGCGGCGTCGAGCCGCTGCGGCACCGGAAAGTCGAGGCGCGCATCGACCCTCTCGTGGACCGGGGTCTCCAGCCCGCCCTCTCCGGAGATCAGATACCTGCCGAGCAGGCCGCTGCAGGGTCGGAACAGAAGACCGCCGGAGGGCCGCAGCAACGCGTCCATCAGGACTACGTAGGCGCACAGGACCGCGAGCAGGATGAGGGCGGCCCGCCGTCCTCCCGGGTCCCGGACCTGGCCGCTCTCCGTCACGCGACGATTCCCTCACGGGCGGCCGCCCGGCGTAGGTCGTCGACCAGCGCCTCCTGCTCGGCGCGTGGCTGGAAAGTGGCCCGCGCCGTGCGCTGCCCGATTGCCATGACCTCCTCGGGTTCGAGGCCCAGCCGGGTCAGGAGGACCTCCCATTCGTTCGACAGGGTCGTGCCGAACATCGCCGGGTCGTCGCTGTTCACGGTGACGGCCACGCCCGAGCGGTGCAGCGCGGGGATGGGGTGCCGCCCCCAGCCGGGGACCACCCCGGTTTTCACGTTGCTCGTCGGGCAGCATTCCAGCGCGACGCCCAGGCGGCGGAGGACGCGCACGAGCTCGGAGTCCTCGACGGCGCGCACGCCGTGGCCGATGCGCTCCACCTCGAGGATCTCGATCGCCTCCCAAACAGAGCGCGGTCCGTCGAACTCGCCGGCGTGGACGGTCGTGTGCAGACCGAGACGGCGGGCCTCGCGGTACGGCCCGGCGAACGCCGCCGTCGGCGCGGACCTCTCGTCGCCACCCATACCGATGCCGATGACGTCGTATCTCCGGCAGGCGGCCGCGGTCTCCACCATCTCCTCCATGGCCGGGATCCCGAACTGTCTGACGCCGTCGAGCAGAAACCGCAGGCGCGGCCCGCCCGCCTTCTCCCGCCGGCGCGCCGCGCCGCACGCGGCGTCCAGGATCTCCCCGGCGGACATCCCGTGCGCGCGCCGGAAGATGGTGGGCGAGCAGAACACCTCGGCGTAGCGCACATTCTCCTCCTCGAGGCGGCGCGACAGCGCCTCCGTGATCGAGGCGAAGTCCCCGGGGCTCCGGATCTCCGCGCACACGCGCCGGAAATTCTGCAGGAAATCGGGAAAATCGCGATGCGTGTAGAGGGCCGCCAGACGCGCACGGCTCCCGGCGCCCTCGCCACCCGCGATCCGCGCCAGGGTCGCGAGCTCGATCGACCCCTCGAGGTGCAGGTGGATCTCCGCCTTGGGGAGGCGGCGCGCGAAACCGGGAGAACCGGCGCGGTCGCTCAACGAGGCAGGTCGGGCGGCGCCGTCGGGGAAGCCCCGGGCTTCGGCGCCTCACCGTCGGTGATATGCACCACCCCGGCGGCGTCGGTATACGAGCTGATCGGCTGGGGAGTGGCGCGGGCCGCCGGCGCCCGGGCGCCCGCCCCGGGGACGAACGGCCGCTTGCCGCCGAACATCTTCAGGACCCGGTCGACGTAACGGCGGGTCTCCGGATAGGGCGGCACCCCGCGGCTGGCGATCACCACGTTCTCCCCGGCGTTGTAAGCGGCGACCGCGAGGCGCGAATCTCCCTTGAACAGATCGAGGAGGTAGCGCATGTAGCGCACGCCGCCCAGGACGTTTTCGGCAGGGTTGAAGGGGTCGACGACACCGAAGCGCGCCGCGGTTTCCGGCATGAGCTGCATCAGCCCCTGCGCCCCCTTCTCGGAGACCGCGCGCACGTTGAAGTTCGACTCGACGGCGGCGACGGCGAACACCAGGTCCGGATGAATGCCGTGCTGGAGCGCGGTGCGTTCGATCAGCTCCCGGTACTCCTTCCCGGAGCTGGTCACAGGAAGCGGGCCGTGGCCGCGGTAAGCGCGCAGGTCCTGGCGGTCGGGCACGTTGGTCAGGACCAGCGCGCCGTTGGCGTCCCTGCGGTAGTAGATCTCCTCGCCGGCGGCCGCCGGGAGCATGAGGCCGGCGCTCGCGAGGACGACGCAGGCGGCGTGCTTCATCGCGCCGCGCCCACCTTCCGGATGATCTTCTCGACCATCTCGAGGGTTCGGCCCCGCGCCGCCTTCAGATCGTCCGGCCTCCGTCCGCCGGCCTCCGCCATATCGGGGCGGCCGCCGCCCCGCCCGTCGAACAGGCCGGCCAGCTCCTTGACAATCTCTCCCGCGTGCAGCGGCGGGATCAGATCCCGGCTCACGGACACGGTCACGGTCACCCGGTCCTCCCGCACCGACCACTGCACGATCACACCCGTCGGCAGCCGGCGCCGGCTGTGATCCACCAGGGCCCGCACCGAGTCCTTGTCCAGCCCTTCCTGCGGCCCGCGCACCATGACCTTCACTCCCGCGACCTCCCGGATCTCGTCCTCGCCGTCCGCCGCGCCGCTACCCGCGGCCATCTGAAGCTTGAGCGAGTCGATTTCCCGCTGCAGGGAACGGTTCTGCTCCAGGACCCGCTGCAGCGACTCGTGCAGGCCGTGGCGGTCAACATTGAGGGTCGTCTGCACGCGCTCGACGAGGGCGCCATCCTCGCGCGCCCGGCGGAGGGCCTCCTCACCGGCCAGCGCCTCGATGCGGCGGATGCCGGCGGCGATGCCGCGCTCCTGAGTCACCTTGAGCACGCCGATCGACCCGGTGCTGGCCGCGTGCGTCCCGCCGCACAACTCCATGCTGAACCCGGGCACCTCGACGACACGCACCTGGTCGCCGTACTTGTCCCCGAAGAAGGCGAGTGCTCCGCGGCGCAGCGCCTCGTCCAACGGCATGACGCTGGTCCTGATCGGCAGGTCCCGGCGGATCACGTCGTTCACCTCGTCTTCGACCTGCGCCAGGATGTCGTCGGACAGGGCGGCGTAGTGGCTGAAGTCGAACCGGAACCTGTCCGGATTGACGAGCGATCCCGCCTGTTTGACGTGCAGCCCCACCACGTCCCGGAGCGCCGCGTGCAGCAGGTGGGTGGCGTCGTGGCTGCGCATCACCGCCTCGCGCCGGCCGCGGTCCACCTCCGCGCGCACCCGATCACCCGCCCGCAGACGGCCCTCGCGCACCACGACCGAATGCATGTTGAGCCCCGGGAGCGGCGCCTGCGTGTCACGCACGAACGCCACGCCGGTCGAGGCGGTCAGAAAGCCGGTGTCGCCGACCTGCCCGCCGCCTTCCGCGTAGAACGGCGTGCGATCGAGCAGGACCTGTCCTTCCTCCCCCGCCGCCAGCTCATCCACCAGCGCGTCGCCGCGCACCAGGGCCAGGACCCGCGCGCCCTCGATGGTGGTCGTCTCGTAGCCGCCGAATTCGATGTGCCGCACCGGCAGTCGCGCCGCCACGGCCGGCGCCGCCGACGCGGTCGGCTTCATGCCCCTGCGGGAGCGCTCGCGCTGCTCCTGCATCGCGCTCTCGAAACCGGTCTCGTCGACCGTCAGGTGCCAGCCGTGGGCGACGTCCTTGATCAGATCGAGCGGCACACCGAAGGTGTCGTAGAGACGGAAGGCCTCGGGGCCGGGGATGACCGCCCGCTTGTCCGCGCTCAGGCCGTGAGCCAGTTCCTCGACCTTGGCGAGACCCACCGCCAGCGTTTCGGCGAAGCGCTCCTCCTCGCGGCGGGCGGTCTGCGCAATCAGGTCGCGGTGCGCCACGAGCTCCTCGTAGGGGTTCTTCATGACCTCGATGACCGTGCCGGAAAGCTCCCACAGGAACGGCCGTTCCAGGCCGAGCGTCCGCCCGAACCGGATGGCGCGGCGCATGATGCGGCGCAGCACGTAGCCGCGCCCGTCGTTGCTCGGCACGGCGCCGTCCGAGATCAGGAAGGTCATCGCCCGGACATGATCCGCGATGACATGCAGGGCCACCCGGTCCTCGGCATGCCCCGGGGGCCGCCATCCCCCGTCCCTGACGGCCAGCGCCTCCGCGGCGGCCACGATGGGCCTGAACAGGTCGGTCTCGTAGTTGCTGTCGACGCCCTGCAGGACCGAGGCGATCCGCTCCAGACCCATCCCGGTGTCAACGCCGGTCTTCGCCAGCGGTTTCAATTCGCCACCGGGCTGGCGATCGAACTGCATGAACACGAGGTTCCAGAGCTCCATGTAGCGCTCGCACCCCTCGCTCTCGCAGCCCGGCCCGCAGGTGGCCTGGCCGCATCCGAGCCGCGGCCCGCGGTCGTAATGAATCTCCGAGCAGGGCCCGCAGGGTCCGGTGTCCCCCATCGACCAGAAGTTGTCCTTCTCGCCCAGACGGATGATCCTCTCGGGCGCCAGGCCGATCCCCCCGCGCCAGGCCTGGTAGGACTCCTCGTCGTCCCGGTAGATCGTCACCGACAGTTTCTCCTTCGGCAGGCCGAAGGCACGGGTCATCAGGTCCCAGGCGTACTCGATCGCCTCCTTCTTGAAGTAATCGCCGAAGGAGAAATTCCCCAGCATCTCGAAGAA
>QHXY01000135.1:0-4251 GCA_003223145.1 Acidobacteriota bacterium | reverse complement strand
AGGGACGCGTCTCGCGGCCCAGGAACACGTCCTTGAACTGGTTCATCCCGGCATTCGTGAACAGGATGGTCGGGTCCTGCGCGGGGATGAGGGAGGAGGAAGGGACGCGCTGGTGCCCGCGCTCGGCGAAGAAGCGCAGGAACTCTTCGCGGATCCAGGTGGAGGTGCGCGGGTTGCCAGTCATCGGTCGTCCCCGAGGGCGCGCCATTATATCAAGCCGCCGCGGACGGCCGTACGGGCGTGGGCTACTTCTTTCGGGCGCCGCCGGCGCCATGGGCGCGAGACAGGTCGAAGACCGAGCCGCCCTGACCTGCGGCTCCCCCGGCGGCGTTCTCGAAACCGCTCTTGAGGGTGCTCTCCATCTCGCGCTGCGCCACGTCGGCGGTCGATTCGATCCCCTGCAGCTTCAGCTTGAACTCGTCCGGATTGCTGGCGCGGCGGAGCGCCTCCTCCATGGTGATGAGCTCTTTCTTGAACAGGCCGTAGATCGACTGGTCGAAGGTCTGCATGCCGTACTGCGACGTGCCCTGCGCGATCGCCTCGTGGATCAGCTTGGTCTTGTCCTTGTTCTCGATGCAGTCGCGAACGAAGTTCGTGATCCGCAGGACCTCCACCGCCGGCACGCGGCCGTTGCCGTCCGCCCGGGGCAGCAGGCGCATCGAGATGACCGACTTCAGGACGCTCGCGAGCTGCAGCCGGATCTGCTTCTGCTGATGGGGCGGGAAGACCGAGATGACGCGGTTGACGGTCTCGGTCGCGTCCAGGGTGTGCAGGGTGGAGAAGACCAGGTGCCCCGTCTCCGCGGCGGTGAGGGCGGTCTCGATCGTCTCATAGTCGCGCATCTCGCCGACCAGAATGACATCGGGGTCCTGTCGCAGAGCGGAGCGCAGCGCCGTCGCGAACGACTTGGTGTCGACCTCGATCTCGCGCTGGTTCACCAGGCTCTTCTTGTCCCGGTGCAGGAACTCGATCGGGTCCTCGATCGTCATGATGTGCTCGGTGCGCTGGTTGTTGATGTAATCGATCATGGCGGCGAGGCAGGTCGATTTGCCCGATCCCGTGGTCCCCGTGACCAGGATCAGACCGCGCCTTTCGTCGGCGATGGTCTTGAGGACCGGCGGCAGGAGGAGATCCTCGATGCTCAGGATCTTCGCCGGAATGACGCGCAGCACCAACCCGACGGTACCGCGCTGCTGGAACACGTTGACTCGGAAGCGGCCAAGCCCGGGCACCGAATAGGCCAGGTCGATCTCGAAGTGGTCCTTGAATTTCTGCTTCTGCCTGCCGCTCATGATGCTGAACGCCATCGCGATGGTGTCCTCCTGCGACATGCGGTTCAGCTCGCTGAGAGGCGTGAGATGGCCGTTGATGCGCAGGACAGGATGGCTCCCGACCTTGAGGTGCAGGTCGGAGGCCCTGCGTTCGGTGGCGATTTTCAGGAGGTCGTTGACGTGCATCGAGTTGCGGCCGCTCCGCCAGGGCGAGTCCTGCCCGGATCACCAACGGCTGGAATCTAGGTTCCAACCGAGTCAAAGTCAAGGAAGAGCCTTGTTTTCTGGTTCTTACGCCGGGATCAGATGGGAGAAAGCCAGCGGTGCCGGTCGTCGGTTTGACCGGAGGTGATCGATCTGAACTCGGCCTGGAAGCGGGAGGTGATTTCGCCACGCTGGCCGGGGCCGACCGGCACCCGGTCGATGGTGCGGATCGGCGTGACCTCGGCGGCGGTGCCGACAAAGAAGACCTCATCGGCCGTGTACAGCGCCTCGCGCGGGATGCTCCGCTCGATCAGGGGGATCTTCAAGTCCTGCGCCAGCTGGACGATCGTCTGGCGGGTGATTCCCGGGAGTATCGAGGCGGTCAGGGGCGGTGTGTGCAGCACGCCCTTCTTGGCGATGAACAGATTTTCGCCGCTGCCTTCACTGACATACCCTGCGGAGTCCAGGGCGATCCCCTCGACGTAACCGTTGACCAGCGCTTCCATCTTGATGAGTTGGGAGTTCATGTAATTGGCGCTCGCCTTCGCCATGGCGGGCAGCGTGTCGGGCGCCGGCCGCCGCCAGGAAGAGACCATGACGTCCACTCCCTTCTCGGCGGCGTCCTTGCCGAGATAGGCGCCCCACGGGTAGGCGGCGATCGCCATGTCGATCGGGCACGGGAATGGGTCGACCCCGAGGGACTCGTAGCCGCGATAGACCAGCGGGCGGATGTAGCAGGCCTCCAGCTTGTTGACGCGAACCGTCTCCAGGATCGCCGCCTCGATCTCCTCGCGCGAGTACGGAATCTCCATGCGGTAGATCCTGCAGCCGTCGAACAGTCGGTCGGCGTGATCGCGCAGACGGAAGACGGCCGGACCCCGCTGTGTCTTGTAGCAGCGGATCCCTTCGAAAATGCAGGACCCGTAGTGAATGACGTGGGAGAGAACGTGCACCGTCGCCTGCTCCCAGGGGATCAGGCGGCCGTTCATCCAGATCTTCTCGGCCTTCACGAAGGCCATTCCGACGTCCTCGAGAGAGGGGCGGTGCCGAACCGGTCGCGCCAGTATAGGGCAGGGCGTGAAACGATATCAAGGGCGGCGCAGCACGAGGGCCGACCAGGGCCGCAGCCGCCGGCGGTCCAGAAGGACGAGCCCGCATCCCGACGCCGCGCGCAGCAGGCGATCCTCGTCATCCATCAGGAGCCCCGCGAGCACGGCGCGCCCGCCCCGCGTCAGGGCGGGGGCCAGGTGGGGCAGGAGTCCCTCGATGGTCGAGGCTCCGATGTTGACCAGCGCCAGATCGAAAGGGCCGGGCTGGCAGGCGGCCGCGGCGTCGGCTCGTCGGAGCTTGACGCGTCCGACCAGATCGTTGTCCGTGAGATTCGCCCTGGCCACAGCCAGCGCCGCCGGGTCGTCGTCGACCGCGACCACCTGCCCCGCCCCCAATCGGCAGGCGGCCATGGCCAGGATGCCGCTTCCCGTACCCAGATCGATGACGCGCTCGTCGGGGCGCAGGTGCTCCCCGAGCAGTCGCAGGCACATCTGCGTGGTGGCGTGCTCGCCCGTCCCGAACGCCTGCCCGAACCGCACGCGCAGGACACGGCGGCGCGGGGACACCGCGAGCGCGTCGCATCCCTCCGGCATCACGAGGAAGCGACCGATCGGCATGGGCCGCAGAGAACGCTGCCACCTTTCGATCCACCGTCCCGCGGGCACCACGCACAGGCGGGGCCGCGCCCTGGGGCCGAGCCCGACCTGACGCAGGGAGCAGCGCAGCCGCGCGGCGAGGCGGCGCCGCGGGGCCAGCCCGGGAAAGTAGGCGTCCAGCGTGAGCCGAGCGACACGCCCCGAAGCGGTCACCTGCACGCCGAGGCAGCCGACGTCCCACAACCCGGCGACCGCCTGCTCCTCGAGAGCCGGCGGGATCACGACACGGGCGCGAATGAAGCGAGAACGTGGGCGAGGCAAGCGAGTCAGCTGAAGATGTCCTTCACCCGGCCGAACAGATCCTTCTCTTTGTCTGCGTCGGCGGGCCGGGCAGGCTCTTCCGTCTCCAGGAGCTGCTGGTAGAGCTCGCGCTGCCTGCGGCTCGGCTTGGCGGGAACGCTGAGAACGACGCTCACGTAAAGATCGCCGCGCGGGCCGCCGCCGGGACGGGGCAGCCCCTTGCCGCGGAGGCAGAACACAGTCCCATGCTGCGTGCCGGGCGGAATCGCCAGACGCGACGAGCTCTCCAGGGTCGGTACCTGCGCCTCGGTGCCCAGAACGGCCTGCGGAAGAGTGACCGGCAGTTCGACCATCAGGTTGGGGCCATCACGGCGGAACAGGGGGTGCTCCTTGACATGGACGACGACGAACAGGTCCCCGCCCCGCCCGCCCTGCAACCCTCCCTCGCCCTCGCCGCTCACACGCAGGCGCGTGCCGGTGTCCACACCGGCCGGGATCTTGATGTTCAGGTGGCGCACCTCGCGCCGGCGCCCTTCTCCGGCGCAGGCCGGACAGGGATCCCGGACGACGACTCCGGTGCCTCCACAGGCGCCGCAGGTCTGGCTCAAGGTGAAGAAGCCCTGCCGGTGGACGACCTGGCCTTGCCCGCGGCAGACCTCGCAGGTCGTGCGCGCGCCGGCCCTGGCGCCGGTGCCCCGGCAATCGGCGCATGCCTCCAGGCGGGGGACCCGGATCTCCTTCTCGGCGCCCCTGGCGGCCTCGAGGAAATCGATCTCGAGGTCGTAGCGCAGGTCCGCTCCCCGGCGGCGCCCGCCGCGCGAGCGCCGGCC
>QHXY01000134.1 GCA_003223145.1 Acidobacteriota bacterium | reverse complement strand
CAGGACCATCTGGACGATCAGCTTGAAGTCCCGCTTCCTGAAGCTGTCCAGCAGGGCCTGGATGCAGGCGAAGCTGCCCAGGATCAGCATGAGCAGGAACAGATAGAGAACCGGCGCTGCGAAGCGGGGCGCCTCCATCCCGACCAGGTCCGCCAGGACCTCCGATACGGTCGGGAACAGGGTGTAGGTGAAGATGGTCGCCTCCAGCAGGCACCAGAACAGCAGCATGACGAAAGCGATCCAGGGCACGCCAGGCCGGAAGTAGGTCTTCGACAGCCTGCCGGTGAACGTGAAGGGCGCGATGAACAGCTGCCGAAGCGCCTCCATCACCAGACGAAGACCGAGGCGCGCCAGTGTCAGGCACCAGCCGACGGCCACGACGACCAGCCTGAACAGGCCGATATAGTAAAACCAGACGGCCCGGGCCGCGTCCCACCAGCTCAGCACCATCATCCCGGCGAACTTCACGCGCGCCGACCGGAACGGGATCGTGTAGAGCGACAGCTGCGTGCACCACATGGCCGCCACGAACAGCAGGACGGGAAGAAGCAGGAGGGTGCACTTCCACACGGCGACCCAATCGGACGACGACGATAGAAAGAAGTTGAGAAGCCATCTCTGCATCACGGGAATCCACGACAGGGGCGCCAGCAGCATCCGAAAGATCGACTGATAGAGGTTGGCGTCCGCGGTGACAATACTGTTCAGCATCGGCCCTCCCCTCATATCGAACCCGAACATCAGCGCTATGAGCAGAAGGTAGTGCCTGCGGCGGCGGAGTCAAGGGGGAGCCGGGGCGGTGGTTACCCTAATGAAATCCACCGGAGTGGATCACGCGGGCCTACTCGTGCCGGAGGGCCGCGAGAGGATCGACGCGGGCCGCCCGGCGGGCGGGAAGGTAGCCTGCGAGAAGGGCCACCGCCGCCAGCGCTCCAGTGACCAGCGCGAGACTGGCGGCGTCGGGATGCACGATGCCGAAGAGCAGACTGGACATCAGCCTGCCGATCGCGACTGCGCCGACCAGTCCGGCGGCGAGACCGATGCCGGTGAGACGCACGATCCGGCCGAGAACGAGCCTCAGGAGGTCGCCGTGGCCGGCGCCCAGCGCCACGCGGACCGCGATCTCATGCCGCCGCTGCGCGACGTGGTAGGACGTGAGCGCGTAAACCCCGGCCAGCGCGAGAACGAAGGCCACGACGCCCAGGACCACCATGAAGCCCGCCGCGATGCGGATGATGGCGGTCGACTCGCTGACCACCTGAGACATGCTTCGGATTTCGTCGATTGGCTGATCCGGATCGACGTCGAGGACCCGCTTCCGGACTGCGGAAAGAGCGGCGGCCTCCTCCGCCGGGGAGCGGATGACGAGCCACATCTCCGGTTCGGGTCGCTGCAGATGCGGCAGGTACAGGGTCGGCCGCGGCTCCCGATCGAACCAGTATTGCTTGACGTCTCCGACGATCCCGACGATCGTGAACCACGGTCCCGAAGCTCCGCTATCCCCCGGTTTGATTCGCCTGCCGATCGGATCCTCGCCGGGCCAGAAGCGGCGGGCCATGCTCCGGCTCACGAGGGCCACGGGCGTCGAGTCGGGACCGTCGGCCGCGTCGAAAGGGCGTCCTCGCAGAACCTGGATCCTGAGGCTCGTGAAGAGTCCTCCGCTGACGGACTGGAAGCTGGCCGCGCTCTGCTCGGCGGGACTCGCCGCGGGCCGGCCCTCGATGCTGAACACCCCTCCCGGCATCGGCCCGAGATCGGCGGGGAGCTGGCTGACGAGACCGGCCGATTGCAGTGCGGTCTCGCTCTCGAGGTCCCGGAGCAGCTCGTCGTAGAAGCCCGCCATCCGGCGGGGGTCGGGATACTTCGATCGGGGCAGCTTGAGATGCATGGTCATGACATTCTGCGGATCAAACCCCTGGTCGAGATCGATGAGATCCAGAAAGCCCCTCACCATGAGAACGGCCCCGGCCAGCAGGACGAGCGCGAGCGCGACCTGGGAGGCGACGAAGAAGGAGCGCAAACGCCGTGTCCTCGGGCCGGTCGTGGCTCCACGATCGTCCTCCTTCAGCGCGTCCAGCAGGTTGGTCCTCGAAGCACGCCAGGCCGGCGCCATGCCCGAGGCGATGCCGGCCAGAAGGGCGACGGCCGTGGTGAACAGGAGCGCCCGTCGTTCGAGATGGATGTTGTTCCACCCCGCCATCCACATGGCGATCCCGGGTGACAGGTTCGTCCGGATCAGGTCCACGCCAAGCTGCGCCAGCCACAGGGCGCAGGCGCCTCCGAGAAGCGCCGGCAACAAATTCTCGGCCAGGAGCTGGCGGACGACCCGGGCGCGCCCCGCGCCGAGCGCCAGTCTCACGGCGACCTCCTTGCCCCGTTCGGTGGCGCGGGTCAGGAACAGGCCGGCGACATTGGCGCAGGCGATCAGGAGGACGAACGCCGCGGCTCCCTGGAAGACGAGGGCGAAGGGCGCCGTGATCCCGAACTGTTGCTCGCGCAGCCGCACCAGGCTCACCCCGCGCCCCGTGTTGGTCCGCGGATACTGCGCCCCGAGCCGGCCGGCGAGGGCGTTCATCTCCACGCGTGCCCGGGCGAGCGTGACGCCAGGCTTCAGTCTCGCCAGGACCAGCAGCGACAGCCGGTCGCGCTGGCCGCGCTCCTCCTCCGTCAGGGAGAGCGGCGCCCAGAGATCGACCCCTCCGAGCGGAAAATTGAAGGTGGGGGGCATGACGCCCACGACCGTGCAGGTGCGGCCGTCGACCTCCAGGCTGCGCGACAGGACCGCCGGGTCGGCTCCGAAGTAGCGCTGCCAGAAGCCGTGGCTCACGACGACCACGCCGTCGCGACCCGGCCGCGCCTCCTCCGGCGAGAAGACACGGCCGATGGCGGGCGCCGCCCGCAGGGCGCGGAAGAAATCGGGAGTGACCAGCGTCGACTGGACGTACTCGGGCCCCTGCGGGCCGCGCACGATCAGCTGCCGCTCGCGATAGGCGACCAGCTGGTCGAACAGATCGCCCCGGGCGCGGAAATCCAGGTAGTCGGCGGAGGCCAGCGGGTTCCCTTCACCGGAGGCCGCCTCGTAGTCCGACGAGCGGCCCGCCTCAGGGTGGGTCTCCCACACGGTCACGAAGCGATCCAGGTCCGGGAACGGAAAAGGACGAAGCAGGAGGGCGTCGAGGAAGCTGAAGGTCGCGGCGTTCGCACCGATCCCCAGCGCCAGGATAGCGGTCACCCCTGCCGTGAAGGCGGGATGTCGCGCCGTGATCCGAAGGCCGTGCCGGAGGTCCCTGATGAGATCGACGATCACGGTTCTCCCTGGGGATGCTTCCCGGTCGTTGCCCGGAAGCGTAAGCGAGAGGCATGCCAGACGCCCCGGCCGCGAGGAGAACACGGTCCCGCCGGGAACGGGTCGTCCGCCGTGTTCCCCGGCGGCCGGCCCGGACGTCCGGACCCGCACACGCGCGTCCCAGGAACGGACATCGTCTGGTCGGCTTGCGCGTGACAACCCCGGGACATGACCGTATAAGCAACGTCAAACGTATTCAGATTCAATCAGTCTCCGGCCGCCGGTCTCGGTCGACCCGCAACGCCTTGCGGGTGTTTCAGGTTCACCCGGGTTCCGAGTTCCGCCAGCCGGGCACACCCGCAGGGGGAGGGTGCCAGATGAAACCACACCCGCACGGCTCAGCCCAGCGCCATTCCGCACGATTCGCCTTGCTCCTGCCGCTTCTCCTGTCGGCGCTCGTGATGGTCGCTCCCGGCCCGTCCGTCCGGGCGCAGGCGTCCTGCACGAGCGACGCCGATTGCGACAACGGCAGGTTTTGCGACGGCCAGGAGCGCTGCGACATCAGCGGGGGCGCCTGCGTGCCAGGCACGCCGGTGACCTGCAACGACTCCAACCCGTGCACGATCGACTACTGCGACGAGGTGACCCGCGGCTGTGCGACCATCGCCACCGGGGACGACGAGACCGCGGAAGGACAGGATGGCTACTGCCACACCCTCGACGACAACCTGTCGCTGTATGGCAACGACGGACTGTGCGGCACGGGAGACGACAGGACGGGGGACGGGGTCTGCTCGGCCATTGACAACTGCTCGTTCGTCTTCAATCCCTCCCAGGAAGATGACAACCACAACGGCCTCGGAAACGCCTGCGAACCGTCTCCCTGCCCTGGCCGCAGGGGATACCTGACCGATGGCTCCACGCTCTGGGTGCTCGACCTTCTGACCGGCTATCCCGTCCATATGATTGGAGGCCTGCACCAGCCCCAGGGGGTGGCGGTCAACGCGGGCGAGACGCTGGCATACGTCACCGACTCCGGAACCAACAGCGTGATGCAGATCGACCTGGAAACGTCGGCCGCCGTCTCCCTCGGTTCGGGTCTGCTCAACCCATCGAGTATCAAACTCAACCGTACCGGATCCCTGCTCTATGTCACCGAATACGATCCTGGATACCTGACGCAGGTGCCCGCCTACCCGGGGAGCACGAGCGTTCGCCTCGTCGGCGGTCTGAGCGGACCGAGGGGTCTGGCGCTGAACCCCACGGGGACGAAGGCCTACATCGGGGAATTCGTCGGCGGGACGTTGAAGGCGGTCGACCTGGGGACGACCGGGGTCGCGACGATCGCGACCGGGCTGTCCGGTCCCAGCGGCGTCGCTCTGAATCCCGCCGGGACCACGGCTTACGTCACCGAGTATTCGAGCGGTGAGCTGTCGGCGGTCAACCTCTCGAACGGGGCGGTCACGCTCACCCGCGGAGGGTTGAACAGTCCGACCGACCTGGCGCTCGACCCGCAGGGGATCAAGGCTTACGTGACCGAGGAGCTCGGGCGCATCGACATCATCGATATCGGGACAGGCAGCCTGTCGTCTATCCAGGCCCCCGGCAGCGGGGTAGCGGGCATCGCCGTCGGGGGCGATCCGCCCGTCGCGATCAGCATGCCCGACTTGACCGCCGGGATTTCGGGAGCCAACCGGACCGTGGCGGTCAGCCTGGGCGACGTCACAGGCCGGGGTGTCCTGTCGGCCGACATCACCGTACAGTACGACGCCGCGGTCCTGAGCGCCACGAACGCGACGCTCGGCAGCCTGGCGAGCGCCTGCACCCTGACGAAGAACCTCGGGTCGCCGGGCACCGCCGTCCTCTCCGGCTGGTGAATCTCACCTTCAGGATCATCGGCGCGCCCGGAACGGGAAGCCGCCTCCATTTCGCTTCGGCGACGCTCAACGAAGGGAGCCCGGCCGTCTGCCGCAACGACGGGTCTCTCTACGTCTACGTGGACATCTCCGGCAAGATCCGCTACTACCGTGACGACTCGACCGGCACGGAGCCGAGCAACAAGGCGGTCCCCGGTGCGGAGGTCCGCCTGTTCACCCAGGACGCGACGCAAGGGCCCCTCCAGACCTCGATCACGGCCTGCGACGGATCGTATCTGAACGGCGGCCTGCAGCCGATCCAGACGTACTCGGTCGTGCCGAGACACAGCGATGACTACGGGGGCGCTATCGATCCGTTCGATGCCTCGCTCAACGCCCAGTATGTCGTGGGATTGATCAATCTCACGTATATCCAGCGCCTGGCGGCCGACGCCAGCGGCAACGGCACTCTGACGTCGTTCGACTCGGCCAAGATCGCCCAGTTCAGCGTCGGTCTGATCCCCCAGCTCCCGGTGGCGGCGTTGCGGGGTGACTGGGTCTTCGTTCCGGTGCCACAGGAGGAGCCGAACTAGGTGACGATCACGCCGACCCTGAGGTCCACGGAACCGGGAGCGATCGTCTACGGTCCGATCATCGAGTCGGCCGAGAACCAGGACTTCTTCGGAGCTCTGTTCGGTGATGTCTCGGGGAACTGGCGGCCGCCGATCTGCTCTCCCGCCTCAGCGCCGCTGGCGGCCCCGTCGGCACCGTCCTCCCTGATGGCCGGCACCTCGGTCGCCACGGTCGCAGGCACCTCAGGGCGGATCACTCTGCCGACGCTGACGGCCAGGCCGGGGGACTTCATCCAGGTGCCGGTTCAGACGCAGGGGGTGACGGAGGCGGTCTCGTTCTATCTCGACCTGCGTTTCGACCCCCTGGTCATCGCGCTGCGTTCGGTCGATCCGGGGCTGGCGGCCTCAGGGCTCGCCCTCACTGCGAACCCGAACGATCCCGGGCGGGCGCGTCTGGCGTTGTACGGGACTTCGCCGATCGGGGTCGACGGTTCGATCGCCATCCTCACCTTCGAGGTGGTCGGCAAGGTGGGAAAGAAGACCGTCCTGTCCCTTCCCGCGGTCACGGTGAACGAAGGGCGTATTCCTGTGACCATCCAGGAAGGCTCGGTCCAGGTTCGCCCTGCCCACGTGGCGAGGTGAAGGGTCGCCGTGTTGCACTCGGCGGGCTCGCCCCGCTCGCAGCGGGCAGCGGGGAGCGGCGCCACACCGCATGAGCGGGCGCCGGCGGCGACGCGCAGATCCGCCATCCTCCTGCTGCTCGGGGGGCTGCTGTCCTTCCAGTCGGCACTTGATCCGGGAGCGACCCGCTGCGAAGCCGCCACACTGACGCTTCCGGCGGACGCAGGGGCGGGCGCTGGTGCGGCGACCTCGGTGCCGCTGGTGATCGACGATGCCGGCGGGATCCTCGGGGCCGACCTTGTGATCGCCTACGATCCTCTGGTGACGCAGGCGGTCGCGGTTTCGACGACCAGCCTGACGTCGGGCGACGTTCTGGTCGTCAACCTGGCCCCTCCCGGGCTGATCAGGATTGCGCTGTACGGTCCGTCTCCTCTGAGCGGAGGCGGATCCCTTCTACTGATCTCGTTCCGATCGACCGGCCCGCCCGGCAGCCACACCGGGCTCGATCTGCTCTCCGCCGACCTCAATGAAGGAGCGATCCCGGCCGCGCTCGTCGACGGGGCCTATTGCGTCCGTGGCAGTCCGGCGGAGGTCTCGAACCTCACGCTTGTCCGGACGGTTGGCGCGGGGACCGCGGCTGTCCTGACCTGGGACCCGGTCTTGCCCGCGCTTTTCTACAACGTCTATCGCGGAGGGTTCGGCGATCTGAGGGATCTTTCCTGCTTTCTTCGCGGCGTGGCGGGCACATCGAACCAGGACGACGCAGCCATGCCCGATTCGGGGCATATGTACGTTTACCTGGTGACCGCGGTGGCGTGCGGCGGGGAGTCGACGCTGGGGTTCGCGTCCTCGGGCGCCGAACGTCTGAACCGTGCCCCCTGCCCCTAGGATGCCTACGGCGACGGGGCCTCCAGCGCAGATGCCGGAGCAGCTGTCGCGGAGGCGGGCTCGGCCGCCCGCCGGCTGGCTCGTAGAAAGAGAAACGCCCCGCCGGCCGCAAGAAGCGCCGCGCAGAGGAATGCGGCGCCGGGGAAGTAGACGGGCGCCTGGCCGGACGAGAAGTAGCCGAACAGCTGCGTCATGAGGGGAGGGCCGGCGATGGAGCTGATGCTGAAAAGACTGGCGATGCCCCCCTGCAGCTCGCCCTGAGCGTTGGCGGGAATCTGCCGGGACATGATGGCGATCATCGACGGGTGGACGAGACCGGCGAACAGCCAGGTCAGCATCGAGACGTACATCATCCAGCCCTGGGTGGCGAGGGCGTATCCCAGGTAGGCGAACGCGCCGGACAGAAATCCCGCGAGCGCCGCGCGGCGCTCCCCGAGGCGGGGAACGAGCACGCGCGTCAAACCGCCCGTGCTGACCGCCATGATGATGCCGACGAATGCCAGCGAGCCCCCGACCGCCGCCTCCGACCAATGGAACCTGAGCATGGTGTAGTACGCCCAGGTGCTCGGCAGGACTTGGTGACCGAGCTGCCACAGGAACAGCGCCGTCATCAAGCGGATGACGGAGGGGTACTTGCGGATCTGCAGCAGCGTGCCCAGCGGGTTGGCGCGCTTCGCATCGAACGGGCGCCGTGCTTCCGGCGCCAGCGATTCCGGCAGGACGAAGCAGCCGAAGGTGAAATTCAACAGCGCCAGGGCGGCGGCGACGAAGAAGGGCGCGCGGGGACCGAGGGCGCCGAGCAGGCCGCCGATGGCCGGCCCCAGGATGAACCCCGTCCCGAACGCCGCGCCGACGAGCCCGAAGTTCTGCGCGCGTCTGTCGGGCGGGCTGACGTCGGCGAGGTAGGCATAGGCGGGCGTGTACGACGCGCCGGCCATGCCGGCGATGGTCCGCCCGGCGAACAGCCAGACGAGAGTGGGCGCGACACCCATGATCAGATAATCGAGGCCGAGCGCGAACAGAGAGAACAGGATCACCGGTCGGCGTCCGAAGCGATCGCTCAGGTTGCCGAGCACCGGAGCGCAGAAGAACTGCATCACGGCGTAGGCGAACCACAGCCAGCCGCCGTAGATCGAGGCCCGGCTCAGTCCCTCGCCGGTCAGCTCCCGGATCAGCTCGGGCACGACGGGCAGGATCATGCCGAGCCCGATGGTGTCGACCAGCACGGTCATGAAGATGAAGATGACGGCGCTCCTGCCGACCGGCGTCGTGGGCATGGCGCCCCGCAACCATTCTCGACGTATAGCCTGATCAACGGCACGCTACCCGACCGGCGCCCGCCGTCCCGGCGGTCGCAGGGCGCGACACCGCCACAGATGGAGGATCATCATGTTTCTTCTCCGCTCCCGCAGGCTTGTCCGGGCAGGATGTCTCACGGCCCTGTCTTCCGCGCTCGCCCTGGCCAGCCTGCCGCCCGGCGATGTCCGCGTGAACCAGGACACCACCACCCAGGACCAGGTCGAGACCAGCGCCGTCTCCAGCCCCATCGATCCCTTGAATGTAGTGGGCGCCTGGATCGACGTCGTGACGAAGTTTCCGTTCACGGGCGATATCGGATATGGCTGGACCCGCGACGGCGGCGTCACATGGCAGAGCGGCCGGATCGGGGGAGGGAAGGCGAACGTCTGCTGCGATCCTTCCGTGGCGGTCGACAGTCACGGAAATTTCTACCTGGGGCTGATCGGGTCGTTCCCGAGCCCGAATGGGGCCAAGGGAATCGTCGTCCTCAAATCGACCGACCATGGGGCGACGTTCGCCAACCCGACTTCTGTCTCGGTCAGCGGGGACAAGCCGTTCATCACCGTCGATCCTCGGAGCGATGCCGTCTATGCGGTCTGGTCGGATTTTGTCAAGAACTTCACACCGTTCACGATCATGTTCTCCAAGAGCGTGAATGCGGGGGCGTCGTTCTCCAAGCCGATGGCGATCGGAAGCTCCGCCAGCCCCGGGACCGGGGCGATTCCTCTGGTCGGCCCGCAAGGGGAGATCTATGTTGAATGGGCGAACAGCGACATGATCTTTTTTGACCGCTCGCTCGACGGCGGGGCGACCTGGCTGGACACCGACATCCAGGCCGCAAGCGTGGTCTTTCCGGTGTTCTCGAACGGCGATTTCAACTTTCTCGATCTCCCCGGTTCGGCAGCCCGGATATCCTCCTGTCCTACTCCGATGATCGAGGCGATACGTGGAGCTCTCCGGTGCGCGTGAACAATGACGCGCCGGGAAACCACGCCGACCAGGCCGCTCCGTGGGTTCTCGTCGACCGCGCGCGCGGTGTCCAGGTCGCCTTTCTCGACACCCGGGACGACCCGGCCGGCCGGCTGTTCGGCGTCTACCTGGCCACCGCCACGGATGGCGGCGTGTCCTTCGGTCCGAACGTCCGCGTGTCCGATGGGATCCATCCCTCGAGCAGCTATTCCATGGGCGACTACATCGGGGCGACGGCAGCGAACGACCGGCTGCTGCCGTTCTGGCCGGACGGACGCAACGGGGACCTGGACATCTTCACGCACAGCGTCAATCTGACCGACTTCGATGAGGACGACGTGCTCAACGACGGGGATCTGGACGGACAGTACGACGACCATCCGTGCACGGGCGGTGGGTTCATGCAGTGCGACGACAACTGCCCCGGGACATCGAACCCCAAACAGCAGGATCGGGACGCCGATGGGGTGGGCGATGCGTGCGACAACTGTCCCGCGGTCTCCAATTCCGGTCAGAGCGACCTCGACCGGGACGGAATCGGGGACGCCTGCGACCCGGCGCCGATGACGCCCTAGGTGCCTGTCCGGTCTACCGCCGCCAGCCTCGCATACCTTCCGCGGTTAAGGTTCCGTTCAGGTAAGGACCCTAGGATTCCCGTCGGAGGTGCGTCATGTGGCGGCGCGTCGTGCGGGGCAGGACGGTCCTGGTCGTTGGTGCCCTCCTGGGTCTTTCGGTGCTATCGGGACGGGCGGCGCCTGGGGACCAGACGCTCCGCACCGTGACCCTCGAGGAAGCGGTCGCGAGCGCCGACCGCGCGCCCGAGATGACCGCGGCGCTGGCCGGCGAGCAGGCCGCCGAGGCCGCGGTCCACGTGGCGCGGGCGCTTCCCGATCCCGAACTCTCCATGGCGACCAACTCGATCAACGCGCGGGAGACGGTCTCGGTCTTGCTGCCGCTGCCCTGGCCGGCCCGGGGTCCGCGCGTCGAGGCCGCGACAGCCGACCTCCAGACCGCCGGGCGGTCGCGCGACGCGGCGCGCGCCTCGGCGCGGCAGGCGCTTCGCGTCGCGTGGTTTGCTCTCGCCGCCGCGGAGGATCGCGCGCAGGCCGCCGCGGATCGGGAGGCGCGTGCGCGGAGGAACTCCGAAGCGATCGCGGCGCTTCTCGCCGAGGGGCGCGTGGCGCGCCTCGAGTACGTCCGGGCAGGCGCCGAGGCGGCGCTCGCCCGCTCGGACCGCGCCTCGGCGGACGAAGCGCTCCGGACGGCCGGCATGACGCTCGTGACGCTGATGGGGCTCGGACCGGAAGGCGCCGTCGCGACCGGCGGCGCTCGCCCGCTTCCCGATCAGGAGGGGGCGATCGAGGAGTCCGTGGCGCGCGCCCGCGAGGCTTCCCCGGAGGTCCGGCTGCAGGTCGCCGCGGCGGACGCCGCCGCGTCGCGGCTCAGGCTCGCTCGCCGCCTGCGCGTTCCGAATCTCGGCCTGAATCTCGGAGCGGAGTTCAACGACCCCACCCAGGAAGGCACAAACAGGTTCGTGGGCGTGAGCGTCGGCATTCCGATTGCCGGGGCGGCCGCGGCGCTGGTGGCACTCGGCGCGCGGCGCAGAGCGCCTGGGGAAGATCGCGCGCGTCGCGGCTGCGGTTCGAGGTGATCGACAACGACCTGCTGCCGGCGGCGCGGCAGACCGCCGATCTGACCCGGCTCGCCTATCAGGAAGGGAAGGTCGATGTCTTCCGGCTGCTCGATGCCGAGCGTCTTCTGTCGGAGGCCGCGGTCGACCGGGCCGACGCCTACGAAGCCTGGGGGGCCGCCCACGCCGATCTTCTCAGGGCCACGGGACACGACGAGCCATGAGGACGGACCGATGAGGACACTGTTCGCCGTCGCGCTGGCGGTCGGTCTCGTGGGATCCACGCTGGCCTGCTCCCGGACTGAAGACGCACCGGCCGACCACGCGGTCCAGGTCCGCACGGCGCGCGCGGAGGTCGGCACCATCACCGAGTGGATCCACCTGTACGGGCGCACCGCGCCGCCCCCCGACGGGGACGCCACGCTGGCGCCCCTGGTCGCCGGTCTGCTGCTGGCCGTTCCGGTGCGCGAGGGACAGAGCGTCAGGAGCGGCGATATCGTGGCGCGCGTCGAGGGAGCGCCCCTCGACGACGGTCTGCGGGCCGCCGAGGCGGCGCAGCGCCGGGCCGATGCCGAAGCGGCCTTCCGCAGGAGCGCGTCGACCCGGACGCGGACCCTCGTCGACAAGGGCGTCGCCTCGCGGCAGGACGCGGAGGCGGACGAGGCGGCGGCGGTGTCGGCCGAAGCCGCTCTGGCGGAGGCCTCGTCGGCGCTGACGACCGCGCGGCGCCGGCGCGACTGGGCGGAGCTGCGCGCTCCCTTCGACGGCGTCGTCGTTCGCGTCTTCCGGAGGGCCGGCGAGTCGGTGGACGGCACGCCCGCGACCCCCGTTGTCCAGGTGGCCGCCACCGCCGGCGCCCAGGTGGCGGCGGAGGCGACGGCGGAGACGCTGGCACGGCTGCAGCGCGATCAACCGGCGGAGGTCGCGGCGAGGGGATCGACACAAGCCACGGTCAAGACGCGCGTGCTCCGCGTCGCCCGCGCTGTCGACACCTCGACCGGGTCCGGAGAGGTGCGGCTCGTCTTCGACGGCGCGGCGCCGCCCTGGCCTCTCGGTCTCGGCGTGGACGTGCGCGTGGCGGTCGGGGACCGGGAGCGCGCCACCATCGTGCCGGCGAGGGCGCTGCGCCGGGGCGAGGAAGGCTCGTCCGAGGTCGTGGTCGCGGACGGCGGCAAGGCCGTGGTCCGCCGGGTCACGACCGGTCTCGCCGAACAGGACCGCGTCGAGATCGTATCGGGTGTCTCGCCGGGGGAGAGCGTGGTGGTGGACGACCCGATCGGTCTGGCCGACGGCACGCTCCTCAGTGAGCGTCCGTGAGCGCCGACGGCCTCTCCTCGCGGCTCGAGCGGCACCGGACGCTCGTGCTCACGATCACCATCGGGCTGATGCTCGCCGGAGTCCTGTCGCTGCGCCGGCTCGGGTCGGGGATCTACCCCGAGGTCGAGTTTCCGCGCATCGTGGTGGTAGCGCGATCCGGAGACATGCCACCCGAGCAGATGCAGGCCTCCGTGGTGCGGCCGCTGGAGGAATCGCTGGCCACGGTGATCGGCGTGCGCCGGATCCGGACGCGGATCATCCGGGGAGCGGCCGAGATCGCCCTGCAGTTCGCCGAGGGAACAGACATGTGGCGCTCGCTCCAGCTCACCGACGCCGCCATCGGCAGGGCCCGCGACCAGCTCCCGGCCGGGACGGAGATCGAGTCCGATAAGATCACGCCGGCCGACTTCCCGATCCTGTCGTTCAATGTGATCGGCGGCAACCCGACCAGCCGGCGGGAGGCGGCGGAGTTCATCGTGAGACCCGCGTTCTCGCGCGCCCCGGGCGTCGGCCGCGTCGAGGTCGTCGGCGGCGACCCGCGCGAGGTCGAGGTGGTCGTCGACCCCGATCGGCTGGCGGCACTCCACCTGCGCCCGTCCCAGGTGCCGCAGCGGCTCGCGGGAGCCATCGTCCGGCGGGCCGTCGGGCGCTACGACGATCGCCGGCAGCTCGTGACGGTCATGGCCGAGACGGAGGCCGCCGACACCGCCGCCCTGCGCCGCCTCCCCGTGGCCTCCGGGCCCAACGGCTCGATCGCGCTCGGGGACGTGGCCCAGGTCTTCGAAGGAGCGCCCGACCGGACCCTGGCGGTCCACGCCCCCGAGGGCGACGCGGTCCAGGTCAGCGTCTCCCGCGTCGTCGGCGCCTCGGCGCCGGACGTGGTCCGCGAGGTACAGGGGATCGCCGCCGGGCTCCATCTGCCCGAAGGGATCCGCCTGGTCCTGATCTACAACCAGGGGGAGCTGATCCGCCAGTCGATCCTCGGCATCCGCGACGCCATCCTGATCGGCATCGTGCTGACCATCGGCGTGCTGGCCTTCTTTCTCCGGGACGTCCGCGCCGGGATCTTGGCGGCCCTCTCGGTACCGGTGACGCTGCTCGTCACGTTTCTCGCCGTCGACCTCGCGGGGCAGACGCTCAATCTCATGTCCCTGGGCGGCATGGCCGTCGCCATCGGTCTGGTGATCGACGACGCGATCGTGGTGGTCGAGGCGATCACGCGCCGGATCGAGGAGGGCGAG
>QHXY01000133.1 GCA_003223145.1 Acidobacteriota bacterium | reverse complement strand
GGTCGGGACGACCGTGACGACGGTCGTGGTGTTCGTGCCGCTGGCTTTTCTCTCGGGTCTCGTGGGGAGCTTCTTCGCGGCCCTGGCGCTGACTCTGGTCTCGGCCGTGCTGATCTCGCTGTTCTTCGCCGTCTTCGTTCTGCCCCTGGTTGCGGCGCGTCTGCTGCGCCCGCGTGCGGCGGTCCGCGTGCGCACCGGCAGGGCGCTGGGCGCCCGCTACGCCAGGACGCTCCGGCGCGTGCTGCGCCGCCCCTCGGTGGCGGCCGCGGGGGTCGCCGCCCTGGTCGCGCTCGGCTCGGTCG
>QHXY01000132.1 GCA_003223145.1 Acidobacteriota bacterium | reverse complement strand
GGAGATCGACTCGGGAGGAGTCCAGTTTGATCTCGCCGACCTGGAGCCCCAGAGCCTGTCGCAGGGACCAGAGTCGCCAGAACCGCCCCGGACCCGACATCCGCATCGTGTCGGCCTCCCGGGAGGTGTACTCCCGATCCATCAAACCACGCAGGAAGGCATCGCACTCGGGCTGTCGCGCCAGCAGGCCCTGACGATGGTCCGGGAGCAGGTAGTCCGTGAGGCGGGTGAAGCGCTTCTCGCGGTTCAGATCGAAGGTGAGGTCGTTGCCTTCGGTGTAGACCCAGAGGACGATACCCGGTCTGAGCTGCGTGAGGAATTCCTTCAATCCGGCGAGCATCAGCAGCGGTCCGTTCCCCACCATGCCCAGGTTGAGGGTCGCGGGGTAGTCGCGGCGGAGCAGCTCCACGAAATTCTGTTCCGTCGGGACGCACGCTCCCTGGGTGAAGGAGTCACCCAGCACGCCCAGATCGCACCGGCCGGATGACCAGATTCCCTGCGGATTGTGGAACCCGTGCTCGTCGCTCCGGTAGACGATGTACTGACCCATTTCGTTGCAGAAGACGGTCGTCACGCTCGAGATCCCACCCAGAGGCAGAACAGCCGCTTCCTGCGACGGCAACCCCTGCCAGGCAGGAAAAGTGACCGGATAGACGTCGGGTCCCATTTTCCGCAGGTCGCGCACGACCTCGAACTGGTTGCGAGCGTCAAAGGGAATTCCGAACCGCCTGGCGGCCAGCCGCAACCGCAGGAACGGCAGCTCGCGGAGGTAGGTCTCGGCAATGTAGGCCGCCGCGACCAGAGAAATGAGCGTCATCGCCAGCGTCACACGCCGCGGCAGAGGCAGGGTCCTCCCACCAGCAGCGTCAGCCGAGCCATTCCGACCTGGAAGCTGTGGGCGGTCCCGAGGGCAAGCAGACCCGCGCCCACGCTCGCCACCGAAGCGGACAGAAGGACCAGATTGGCGAACCAGCGCTCCTTGATCGGGGGTCTCACCTCACAGACCTTGGTCTCCGGCTCTCAGCGTGGGGCCCGTGCGCCACGCGATGGCTGCGGCACCGGCGACCCACACCAGCGCGTAGATGCGCCAGAGCCGCGCCTGGTCGGCGCCGCTGAACAGCTGGAACACGTAACCGCTGGTCACGGCGTTTACGCTGGCGTGCAACAGCATGCAGAGCAGGACGCTCTGCTTCGCTGAATTGAACAACCACGCGGTGACGACACTGCCTGCCAAGACGCTGACCAGGAAAGCAGGCGCGTCGTTCCAGCGGAACTCCGTGCCTATGAGGGGTAGGTGCCAGAGTGCCCAGGCGACGCCGACCAGCATGGCCGACGCGAGAGCCGACCTGCGCTTCTGCAATTCCGGCAGGGCGAATCCCCGCCAGCCGGACTCCTCGCCGAGTCCGACGAACAGAAACATGATGATGAAGTGATCCGCGATCTCCGGCCATTTCGCCCATTGCTCGGGCGCAGGCAGGCGCGCGCCGAACAGAAGGTTGAGCGCAAGCGACAGGAAGGCGAGGCACGCCGGCAGGAGCAGGGCGACCAGATACCACCGCAGACCCACGCGGACGCGAACCATGCGGCGAAGCAGCGCCGTGACCCCGGACCTTCCCCCGGCCAGGCCCGTCACGATGAGTGCAGCCAGCAAGACACCCAGTGGATTGATGCCGGAGGCGCGTACGCCGACCAACGACAGCAGCGTGGGATACCAGGACAGCAGGAAGGCGAGCGGAAAGAAGAATGGGAGGGGATGCTCGCGGACGACGCTCCTGAACGCGCTCTGCATGACGCGGCTCGCTTCAGGCCCGGCAAGCCAGGGAGCCGGACTCCTCCTTGGCCTGGACGACCATGTGCATGATCATGTCGTCCTGCTCAATCAGCTCTTCTTTTTGTCCCTTCGAGAGACTCTTGATTTTGCATTCGACTCTGAGCGCAAGACTCCTGCGCCCGATCTTCCTCTTGAATACGAGCTGGAGCGGGCCTTTGCCGCGAAGGTACTTTGCGCCCTTGCCCTCATTCTGCTGATGCTGTGCGAATCGTCGAGATACGTCCGTCGTGATACCTGTGTAAAGGGCTCCATCCCGACACCGCACCAAGTAGACATTCCAAACTCGTTGCGTCACGATTTGTCCAAACCCCCGCGATCGAGGAGGGCTTCAACGACCTCGCCGTTCTTTCCTACGCAGAAATAGTTTCCGTTATCGAACACGTTGACAATGGCGCCCCCGTTGAGACGCAACTTTGTGCCGGTATTGTTCCCGAGTCGTTCCTCTTTCCTGATGCGGTAGCCGGCTTCCCCCAGGCACTGCCTTGCGTCATCGAGCGTCATCTCGGGCGGACTCCTCTCTGTGTGATTCTACTCTCGGAGAACCTCAGTCTGCCGTGGCGGCCCGCGCGGTCACAGTCGAGCACGCCGGTTCCGAGCCAATTGTCGACGAAGGGGCAGTATAGACCGCCTGGTCTGGCTCGACCTTGATAGAATCGCGCTGCGGTGTTCGGGAGGTGGGATCGCGTTGGACGAGATGCGGCGCATGCATGTCGTGCCTGGCCTGTGGTCGTTCGCGGCCGGCTGTGTGCTGGTATTTTCCGTCGTCCAGGCCGGGCCGCCCGCGGGGAAGGCCGGAGTCCCGGGGGGAGCCGGTGTCGTGTCCACGCCGACGCCGAAGAGCTATCGGTTCGTCAACGGCGAGTGGTTCGACGGCAAGAGGTTCCGGCGCCGCGTCGTGTTCGCGGTCGGCGGCGTGCTCACCAGCAAGGCACCGGCGGCGGCCGGAGAGGTGGTCGATCTCAAGGGAGGATTCGTCGTGCCTCCATTCGGCGACGCTCACAACCACTACATCGCCGGGCCGCATGACATCGAAAAGATCCTGCATCAGTACCTGGGTGACGGGATCTTCTACGCCAAGAACCCCGCCAGCATTCGCCGGGACACGCTTCGGATCAAGGACCTCATCAACAAGCCGGACAGCGTCGACGTGGTGTTCGCCAACGGCGGCATCACCGCCTCCGGGGGGCATCCCGTGAGGCTGTACGAGGAGACTCTCCGCAAGGTGAAGACTCCCGGTCCCGACGGGTCGTTCGACAATCTGGCCTACTACATCATCGACACCGACGGCGATCTCGAGAAGAAATGGCCGGTGATTCTGGCCGACGCCCCGGACTTCATCAAGGCGCACCTTCTGTACTCGGAAGAGTTCGTGAAGCGGCGCGACGACCCGGCCTATTACGGCTCCAAGGGGCTTGATCCAAGAGTGCTGGCGTCGATCGTCGCCAAGGCGCACGCCAGCCATCTGCGCGTCTCGTGCCACATCGAGACGGCGGCCGATTTCCGGAATGCCCTGGCCGCCGGCGTCGACGAGATCAATCATTTGCCGGGCTACTACCCCGATGCCGCCCACCCGGACTGGTTCCCGATCACCGGACAGGATGCCGCTCTGGCCGCCCGCAAGGGGGTGGTCGTCGTGACCACGACCTACGTGAGTCAGGCCGAGATCAAGAAACCTCAAGAGTTGGAGCAGGCGCGGGCCGTCCAGGCACACAATTTGCGCTTGCTCCACGAGGCCGGTGTCAAGCTCGCCGTGGGCCCGGATGTCTACGGCGTCACGGCGCTCGCCGAGGCGATGAGCCTTCACGACCTGAACGTGCTCGACAACCTGACGCTCCTCAAGATGTGGTGCGAGACCACGGCCGGGACGATCTTTCCAGCGCGGAAGATCGGACGCCTGGAGGACGGTTACGAGGCGAGCTTTCTCGTGCTGGGCGGCAACCCGATCGACAACTTCGAGAGCGTCAAGGATATCCGCATGCGTTTCAAGCAGGGGGCGTTCATCCGGCTCGACCAGGGCGGTCCCTGAGCCTCGTTGCTCTCGGCCGCGACCAGGATTCTGCTCCGGGTCCCTTGAGCGCCCTCCGATCGAATAGATTCAGTTGTTAGTCGCACATAGACTCAAAGATTCAGTTGTGATATACCCTCGGCTCGTCCTGGAAGGTACGATGGCCGACGCAACCGAGGCACGCTGGCTCGTCCTCATTCACCAGATCCCTCCCAAGCCGGACTATTTCCGCGTGAAGGTCGGCCGACGCCTGCAGCGTCTCGGCGCGGTCGCCATCAAGAACTCTGTCTATGTCCTTCCAAGGAGCGACGCTTCGCACGAAGATTTCCAGTGGCTTCTTCGAGAGATCGCTCAGGAGGGAGGCGAGGCCTCGCTCTGCGAGGCGCGCTTCATCGACGGCCTCTCGGATGAGCAGATCCAGGCCCTGTTTCATGAGGCCCGGAACGCCGACTACAGCCAAATCGCCGAGGACGCCAGGCGTATCAGCAAGGCACTTCCTGCTGTGCGCGACGCAGACGAGACCTTGCGCGGGCAGCTCGAGGTCGATCTGGGGCGCCTCAGACGGCGATTCGCCGAGGTGTGCGCAATCGACTTCTTCGATGCCCAGGGGCGTGAGGCTGCCGCGGGCTTAATCGCCGGGATCGAGGCGAGGCTCCGCCCCGCCCCTGCCACCGTGCCGTCGGCCCAGCCATCGCCTGGTATCGACAGTTGCCGCGGCCGAACGTGGGTCACCCGGAAGGGCATCCACGTTGACCGGATGGCGAGCGGCTGGCTCATCCGCCGGTTCATCGACACGGACGCGCGGTTCAAGTTCGTCGTTGGCAAGGACTACCGCCCCGGGCCAGGCGAGCTCCGGTTCGACATGTTCGACGCGGAGTTTACGCACGAGGGCGACTGCTGCACGTTCGAGGTGCTCCTCACCCGCTTCTCGCTGAGTGATCCGGGGCTCCATGCGATCGCCGAGATCGTTCACGACATCGACCTCAAGGACGCGAAATTTGGCCGCCAGGACGCACTCGGCTTCGAGCGACTCGTAGCTGGAATCGCGCTGGCGCATAAGGAGGACGAAATCCGGCTCGAGCGGGCGTGTGCGGTGCTCAACGATCTGTACCAGTACTTTCGTCGCAAGCCGGAGAAGAGGAGGGAACCATGAAGGGTGAGTGGGGCTGGCTGGTGACGCTCGCGTTGCTCCTTGTGACAACGGCACGGACCCAGGAGAACACATCGAAAACATTCACTTTCGACGGCGAACCGGTCGGAGGCCCGCCCAAAGGGTTCGAGTTTGGGCGGACGGGGGGCGGCCGCCAGGGCAAGTGGATCATCAAGGCTGATCAGGACGCGCCGAGCCCGCCGAATGTCCTCGTTCAGACCGATCCCGATAGGACCGACTACCGATTCCCCGTCGCGTTCACGGGACCCGAGATGAAGGACCTCCGCCTCTCGGTGAAATGCAAGCCAGTTTCCGGCAAGGTCGACCAAGGCTGTGGACTCGTCTTCCGCCTCAAGGACGCGAACAACTACTACATCACCCGCGCCAACGCGCTCGAGGACAATGTCCGGCTCTATCACGTCGTGAAGGGCAAGCGCATCCAGTTCGCCGGTTGGAACGGCGCAGTGAAGAGTGGCGTCTGGCACGATCTGGCGGTCGAGGCGAACGGGGACGGCTTCCAGGTATTCTTCGACGGGAACAAGGTCATCGACGCCCACGACAAGACATTCCCGGAGGCGGGCAAGTTCGGCCTGTGGACCAAGGCCGACTCGGTCATCTACTTCGACGACCTCACCGTCACGCCCCGGTAGGTGACCAGTCATGGAGGCTCATCTCGGAGGAAAGCATGCGCACGTTCATCGCAGTTCTGGCACTGGCCTCCGCGGCCGCCGCGCTCGCGGCTCCGAGGCAGGTGTCGTTCGACACGGGAAAGATCGAGGAGCTCACCGGAGCCAAAGGCGTGTTCAACGAGACGGAGGGCGTGTTCAAAGTAACCGTTCCCCGGAGTGACCTGACCGTGATGGCAGCGGGGGTGAGACTGACTCCCCCCATGGGGCTCACGTCATGGGCCGCGTTCAAGCCGGCCAGCAAGCACACCGTCGTCATGGGCGACATGGTCCTGCTCGAAGACCAAGTGAACGCCGTCATGAGTGTCGCGCTCGACAGCGGGCTTGAGGTCACGGCGCTGCACAATCACTTCTTCTGGGACAGTCCCAAAGTGATGTTCATGCACATTGGGGGGATGGGTGAGGAGGCCAGGCTCGCCGGGGCCGTCGGCAAGGTCTTCGCCAAGATCAAGGAGACCAGCGGCGGCAAGGGCGATGTGCCGACGGTCGACATCGACCCGGCGAAAAGCTCGCTCGACCCAAAGAAGATCGACGCGATCCTCGGTAAGAGTGGCGAGCTCAAAGACGGCGTCTACAAGGTCACGATGGGGCGCGTGACCACGATGCACGGCGAAACCATGGGCAGCACCATGGGCGTCAACACTTGGGCTGCGTTCGCCGGTAGCGACGACAAGGCCGTGGTGGATGGGGATTTCGCCATGCTCGAATCGGAGCTCCAGGGCATTCTCAAAGCGCTCCGAGGCGCGGGCATCAACGTCGTGGCGATCCATCATCACATGACGGGTGAGTCGCCGCGTGTGATTTTCCTCCACTATTGGGGCATCGGACCGGCTGAACAGCTGGCGAAAGGCTTGCGCGCAGCGCTCGACCGCACGGGGAATTCCGGCAAGACGTCGCGGTGAGCAGATCTCTGGGATGGGATCCAGGAGGACGGATACCCATCTGGGATCTGGTGCGCTACTTCCTGCGTCTCGGCACGCTCGGCTTCGGAGGTCCGGTCGCTCTCTGCGGGCAGATGGAGAAGGAGCTGGTGCAGGAGAAAAGATGGGTGACCAAGGAGGAGATGCTGGAGGGGATCGCCGTCTGCCAATCTCTGCCCGGGCCCCTCGCGATCCAGGTCGGCGTCTTCATCAGTTACCTGCGGGGAGGATTTTGGGGAGCCTGGGCCGGAGGTTGGGCAT
>QHXY01000131.1 GCA_003223145.1 Acidobacteriota bacterium | reverse complement strand
TCGATCTCTCCGCCGCCGGCAGCTTCGATCTGAAGCTGCTGCGGCAGTTCGTGAAGGACCTGCAGGCGACGGGCCAGGGACAGGTCGTGATGAAGGTCGGCGGCGCCCTGGCGAGCCCGGTGTTCGAAGGACGCATGCAGGCCGATGCGCAGGCGGTGCGCCACCCGGACGTGCCGTTCCCGATCGACAACCTGCATGGCTCGGCCGTCTTCGAAGAGAACCGCCTGCGCATCGAGTCGCTCGAGTTCCTGGCCGGCGGCGGCCCGGTGCAGGGAACGGGTGAGATTGAGCTGGGCGGACTGGAGAGCACGGAGTCGCCCTTCGCGGTCCGGCGCGCCGAGATCCATTTCCGCGGGACCAGCGTGAAGACCGAGTTTCCGGAGGGCTTCCGCTCGACCTCGGATCTGGATCTCACCCTGCGCCGGGAACAGGGCGCGACCACGCTCTCCGGGACGGTGGACCTCGTCCGGGGCGTCTACAGCAGGGACTTCAAGCTCGACTCGGCGCTGGCGGGGCCGCGGGCGAGCGACGTCTTCAGGATGCCGGCGGGCGGCGCTCTCTCCGGCATCGATCTCGACCTGGTGATTCGCGCCACCCAGGACGTCTGGCTGCGCAACGACTTCGGCACGCTCGAGGGGCAGGGAGAGCTGCAGGTCCGCGGGACCACCGACCATCCCTCGCTGGCCGGACGGATCAGCGCCGTCGAGGGCGGAACCATCCGCTTCCGCAGGGTGCCATACCGCGTGCTGGCAGGGACGCTCGACTTCGCCGATCCGCAAGAGATCAACCCGATCTTCGACCTCCAGGCGGAGACGCAGGTCTCCGAGTACCAGGTGACGCTGCAGGCCGAGGGAACCCTGGACGACTTTCACTACGAGCTGACGAGCAACCCGCCGCTCCCGGAGCAGGACATCGTGGCGCTCCTGCTCACCGGCCGGACGCTGGGGCCGGCGAGCACCGAGAGCGGGACGCTCGCGGAGGAGACGATCTCGTCGGTCACCGGTCAGCTCACCGGCGAGCTGACGGGACGGGTCTCCGGCCGGGCGGGCCTCGACGTCCTGAGCATCGACCCGATGCAGGTGAATGCCAAGGGCGATCCGACCACCCGGATCACCGTCGGCAAGCAGGTGACGCCGGACCTGTTCGTCGCCTACTCGAACGACGTGGGGTCGACCCAGGGGTCGGTCTACCAGCTCGACTACGCGCTGGACAGCGATTTCCATTTCACCAGCATCCGCGACCGCGACGGATCGGTGGGCGGCGACTTCAAGTACATCCTGCGGGGCAAGCCCCCGGCCGCGCCGGGCATCGTCGAGCCGGCGGCGGCCGCGCCGCCGCTGGGCGCGATCCGCCTGGAAGGGGAGCTGCGCTTCAAGGAGCGGTCGGTGCGCCGACGCCTGCGGGTGAGGGAAGGGAGGGCGCGGGACCGCGCCGCGATCAACGACGGGATCGATCGTCTTGTCGAGTTCTACCGCAGGCGCGGCTACCTGATGGCCGAGGTCGACTCCCACGAGACGCCCGGTGCGGGCGGCGCGGTCGACCTGACGTTTCACGTGCACGCCGGACCGCGCGTCGAGATCGACATCCGGGGCACGCACGGCAAGGCCGGCCTCCGGCAGGACATCGCGCCGATCTGGCAGAAGGGGCTGTTCATGGACGACATCGTCGAGCAGGCGCGCGTCCAGATCGGGAAGCGCTTCCGCGATCGCGGCTACCTGAAGGTCTCGGTCGCCGCGGAGGTGCTGCGCAACGAGCCCGGCCTGTTCGAGGTGCGATTCGCAGTGCGCCGCGGCCCGAGGGCGCGAGCCGAGGAGGTGCGTATCGCCGGGACGGGACAGCTTCCGGAGAGGGAGATCCGCAAAGTGATCCGCACGACCCCGGACGGCTGGTTCTCCCGCGGGCTCGTGCGCGACGCCGTTCTGGAGGAGGACGCCGCGGCGATCCGGGTGCTGTATCTGTCGCGCGGCTTCCCCCTGGTCGCCGTCCCCGAGCCGACCGTGACCCTGGACGACTCGGGGCGCCACGCGGTGGTGACGTTTCACGTCGAGGAGGGTCCCCAGGCCGTCTTCGGCCGCCCGCACTTCGAGGGCAACAGCGCCGTCGCGACCGCGGTGCTCGAGAAGACGGCGGCGCTTCCCGAACGTCGGCCGTACACCGCCGGGCTGCTGGACGCGGCGCTCGTCCGCCTGCGCCGGTACTACGACAAGGCCGGGTTCCCGGACGCGCGCGTCACGACCCGGCCGCTGGAGGTCCCGCCCGGGGAGACGGGCCGCGTCGAGGAGCCGCTGTTCGTCATCGAGGAGGGCACGCACCAGAGGATCGGGGAGCTGAGCATCGCGGGCAACGTTCTCACACGCGACGGCGTCATCCGCAAGGCGCTCCGCATCGAGCCGGGGAAGTCGCTGAGCCGCGGCGAGCTGCAGGCGGCCCAGACACGTCTCTACGGCCTGGGCATCTTCCGGTCGGTCTCGGTGGAGCCGCAGCCGCCACGGGTGGGGGCTGCCGACGGACGGCGCGACATCCGGGTGTCGGTGCGCGAGCTGGCGCCGCTGACGCAGGCGTTCGGGCTCGGGTACGACAGCGAAGAGCGGCTGCGCGGACTGTACGAGATCTCCGATCGCAACATCTTCGGCAGCGGTCGCTACCTCGGTCTGCAGACGCGGGCCAGCGAGCTGGTCCAGCACGGTACTCTGCTGTACCGCGAGAAAGGGATCTTCGGGGGGCGCTTCGACGTGCTGGGCTCGGCCTTCGGGGAGAACGAGAAACGCCCGGCGTTCGACGTGCGGACGGTCGGGACGTCGATCCGCATCAGCCGGC
>QHXY01000130.1 GCA_003223145.1 Acidobacteriota bacterium | reverse complement strand
GGAAGCATGGAGCCGCCGGAGGCGGCTGCGATGGGATTCGTCGGAACAAGCGAGACGAGCCAGCCGGCGAGCGATTGCTTGGGATCGGCGGCCAGGAGCCGAGCGGCCTCGGCGGCGCCTGCCGGCAGGGGTGGGGCGTTCACGCCCCGCACTTCCAACAGCCCGAAGACCGCCTTGGTGAGGGGGACAACCAGAACGGCCAGGGACATCAGCATCGCGACGAAGACCAACAGCGTCTTGCCGCCGAGCCGGCCGACCGCCTTCACTGCCGTGGCCGACGCCACGCTGGTGACGATGAGCGACACGATGAGCGGTATCACGGTCATCCGGATCGCGTTCACCCAGATGGCGCCAATCGGTTCGATGGTGTCGGCGGCGCTCAGGAGCGCCGCGTTGCCGCTGGCGGCAACGGCTATTCCGATGGCGACGGCGGCTCCGAGGGCGAGGAGAACCCGAGTGCTTTCCTTCATCGTGTCGTCGTCTACATCATCAGGTCGCCGCCGTTGATGTCGAACGACGCGCCGGTGATGTATCCGGAGGCCTCCGACGCAACGAAACAGATCAGATCCGAGACTTCGAGCGGCGTCCCGAGCCTGGGCACCGGATACGACGCGGCGAGACGGTTCAGCAATTCAGGGGATGCGTTCTCGCGGGTGAGCTCGGTGTCGATCATTCCGGGGCAGATCGCGTTCACGGTGATGCCGAACCGGCCGAGCTCCTTCGCGGCAGCCCGCGTGAGACCGAGCAGTCCGGCTTTCGACGCCGTGTAGTGCGCGCCACCAAGCGTGCTCACCGTCCGTCCCGCCGAGGATGAGACATTGATGATGCGTCCATAGTTCTGAGCCTTCATCGCGGGGAGCGCCGCCCTCATCAAGAGAAAGGGCGCCGTCATGTTGGTCTCGAGCGCCAGGCGCCATTCTTCGGCGTCGAGCTGCTCGAACCGCGTCGGTCGCGCATGCGCGGCGTTGTTCACGAGAATGTCGATACGGCCGAATCGGTCGAGAGTTCTGCTCACGATCTCCGTGGGAACACGGGGGTCGGTGATGTCTCCGGGCACGGCGAGCGCTCGCGGGCCGAGCGTGCTCGCCACCTCGTTCGCGCGGTCCTCCTCGCGCACGTTGACGGCGACCGCTGCGCCGCGCTCGTGAAGGCGCGCCGCAGCGTTGCGACCCAGGCCGCGCCAGGCCCCCGTGATCATGGCGACGCGTCCGGTGAGGTCCACTCAGGTGCTGATCAGCTCGGAAAACTTCTGCAGATCGATGTTCCCGCCGGAGACGATCGCGACGATCGGTCCCTGTCCGGCCTTGCCCGTCAGCGCGGCCGCGAGCGGCAGGGCCCCCGCTCCTTCCGAGATGACGCGCGTCTTCTCGGCCATCAGCCGCATCGCCCGCCGGGTCTCTTCGAGGGTGACCACGATCGAACCGTCGATGAGCGGCTTCATGCGCTCCCACATGCGCGGGAAGACGCTCTGCCCCCCGGCGCCGTCCACGAACGACGCCCTCCAATCCTTGAAGGCCTGCGGCGATCCCGCGGCGAGCGACAGCGCCACGGGCGCGGCCGTCTCCGGCTCGGCGCCCCAGATCTTGATGTCCGGCTTGAGCGCCTTGAGAGCGCTGCCGACCCCCGTAATCAGCCCGCCGCCGCCGATACTCGCGATGACCGCCGCCGTGTCGGGCGCGTCTTCGAGAATCTCCAGCCCCATGGTCCCGTGACCCGTGATGAATTGGTGATCGTCGAACGGATGCACGAACGTTCCTTCCGCCCCGGGGTAGGCGCGATCGTCGAGGGCCTTCCAGGCTGTCGCGTAGGGCACCAGGATGAGCTTCGCGCCCAGCGCCCTCATGCGATCGAGCTTTGCCGCCGGGGCGGTCTCGATGGCCACGACGGTGCAGGGCACGCCGGTAATCCTCGCCGCGTAGGCGACCCCCTGCCCGGCGTTGCCCGCGCTGATCGTCCAGACGCCGCGCCGGCGGTCCGACTCGCTCAGCATCGCGACGGCATTGGCCGCCCCCCGCAGCTTGTAGGCGTTGATGGCTTGTAGGGTTTCCAGTTTGAGGCGAATCTCCGGATAGCCCGGCCCCATCTCCAGCCGGACGAGCGGCGTGCGCACGATGGTCCGCGCGATGCGCTCACGCGCCGCGCGTATCTCGGCCAGGGTGATGGGACGGACAGGCTCGGGAGTCGCAGGCATGGTCAAGAGGGTAACATAGAGTGCGCGCCGGATCGCTGGGCGCGCGCTTCGCGATTGACACTGCTTGGAACGCCCCCGTAGAATCCGCGGTCGATGTTGATCCTGTCCGCGGATGACGTCCGCGCGGCGCTCGACATGCCGTCGTGCATCGAGGCGATGCGCGGCGCGCTTCTGGGCTTGCATCGGGGAGAGCTGTCGATGCCGCTGCGCTCCCTCATCCGCCCGCCCGGGAGCGCTCTCCTCGGACTCATGCCGGCGCACCGCGGCGGCGCGCGCCCGCTTTTCTCGCTCAAGGAGATCGTCTTCGCACCCGCGAACTCGGCCCGCGGGCTCGACACGCACTAGGGCGCCGTTCTCCTCCACGACGGCGTCGACGGACGGCTCATCGCAATCCTCAACGCCTCGGCGATCACCGAGATCCGCACCGCGGCGGTCTCCGGACTCGCGTCGACGCTCCTGGCGCGCCGGAACGCGCGGCGAGTCGCCATCCTCGGGTCGGGCGTTCAGGGCCGGTCGCACGCCGTCGCGATGCGCGCCGTCTTCCCGGACGCCGAGCTGCGCATCTGGAGCCTCAGCCTGCCCCACGCCGAGGCATTGGCAAGCGAAGCGCGGGCCCACGCCGCGAGGTCGATCCGCGACGCGCTGGACGGCGCCGACGTCGTCTGCACCTGTACCGCGGCGCGCGAGCCGATCGTGGCGCTGTCGATGCTGTCCGAGGGCGCCCACGTGAACGCGATTGGATCGTCGATGCCGTCGGCGCGCGAGCTGGAGTCCGAGGTCGTCGCGGCCGCCTCCTTGTTCGTCGACCGCCGCGAATCGACCGTGAACGAATCGGGCGACTACCTCCGCGCGGTCTAGGAGCGCGGCAACGGCCCCGGCCACATCCGCGCCGAGATCGGCGAGCTGCTCGCGGGCGAGCACCCCGGCCGGATCTCCGAGGGCGAGCTGACCCTGTTCAAGTCGCTCGGTCTGGCGGTCGAGGATCTCGCGGCCGCCGAGCTGGCCGTCGCCAATGCGCGGCAGCACGGCCTCGGGACCGAATTTGAGTTCTGATCCGGCCCGGCGGTCTTCCGGTCCGGGCGGGTAGGTCTGCGAGGTCATCTTCAGGACGTGCGACGCCTCCTGGGTTGGCGGCTCGCTGAAGCTCCGCCGCACGGACACCGACTGGGAGATCGAGACGGTGTCGGACTGGATTGCGTAGCGACGCTGTTCTGATCGCTCGTTCTTCCGACCCACCAGGTTCTGGCGCGCTGCTTGCACTGTCCCGCCCCGGCCCATGCCGCGCCCCCGTCCGTGGTCGCCTGCGGACCTCGCTGTACTAGCGTGTATCAGCGCGTTACATCCTCGGCCTTGCACTTTGGTCATATCTTGACATTACCTCAACTATGACTATGATCTCTCTCGCGGGTCGAGAGCCATTGAGCCCGCCGGACGCCAGGCGTCTGATCCGCGCGATCCTGGCTGCTGGCGAAGTTGTTTCTTCGAAGCATGCCGCGGATGAGATGGCGAAGGATGATCGTCCTGCGCGGCGGCATCGTCGAGCCAGCCGAGTGGGAGCGCGGGACCTGGCGCTACCGCGTTCACGCTCGGCGAATATCGGTCGTTGTGGCGTTCCGCTCGGAGCCACGTCTGGTGATCGTGACAGCCTGGAGATCCAAGCGATGAGGTCGATGCGATGAAATGCCCCCAGTGCGGCCACCGGATGAAGACGGCCCGCGAGAACTACCTGTACAAGGAGAGCGGCCTGCCGAACGTCACGCTCGTGGGTGTCGAGGTGAGCCGCTGCCCCTCCTGCGGCGAGCATGAGGCGGTCATCCCCAGGATCGAGCAGCTCCACCGGGCAATCGGGACGACGATCGCGCGGAAAAGGCCGGGCCTGACCCCGGCCGAGATACGCTTCCTGCGGAAGTGTCTCGGCTGGTCGGGGGCTGATTTCGCGGCGCACATGGGTGTCTCGGCCGAGACGGTCTCCCGCTGGGAGAACGGTGCGGCCGCCATGGGCTCGCCAGCGGAGAGACTCCTGCGGCTGGCGACCCTGACGCGGGAACCGGCGGCCGATTATTCGCTCGGGCTCCTGAAAGACATGGCCCGGACGGAGCCGGCTGCCCAGCGATTGCAAGTGCGTGTCCAGAAGGGCCGTTGGAGCGCCGAGGCGGCGTAGTTCAATCCCCGCCTGATCGCCCTGAAGGCGTCCGCGGAGAAGGGCGGCGTGCCGGCCCGCACGCTCGACCTGGTCGAGCTGCGGGCGAGCCAGATCAATGGCTGCAGCGCAAGAAGGAAGGCGAAACGGACCAGCGTCTCTTCGCGGTGGCGGCCTGGCGGGATGCGCCCTGGTTCACCGAGGCCGAACGCGCCGCGCTGGCGCTCACCGAGGCCGTCACTCGGCTCAGCGACCGGGCGGACCCGGTGCCCGACGAGGTCTGGAAAGACGCCGCCCGGCACTACGACGCCCGATGCCTTTCTGGAGATGTTTCCAGACTACACGGAGGGCCTGCATCGAATGAAGGTGGGTGACGAAATCATCGTCATCACCTGGCTTCATCGAGCGCGCAGGGAGGTGCTCAAGGTTCACCCGATCGTCCGAACCCGCTGGGGCTCCATCGCGTGAAGGTTCTGCAAATCAAGCCGGGGCGTCTGCACATCGGTCCCATCGAAGCGATCGACGGAACCCCGGTGATCGACATCACTGAAAGCCAATCATCCCCGCGCCGGCGCCGTGCGCATGCCATTTCCGGGACGCCCCTGACCGCTTCCGGGACGTCCCGGGTCGGAGTTCTCCTAGGCACTCTTCCGCTCGGACTCCGCGTGCGGCAGGACCGGCGTCGTGCGGGGCCGTTCCAGCCTCGCGGACTGGAAGAGGATCAGCGCGGCGAGCCGGCGGGCTTCTTCACCGGTCAGCCGGAGGATCCGCGCGCCATCCGCGGCCGTGCCCCCGACATGCAGCTCGACTGCAGAGTGCGCCCAATCGCGCGTCACGGAAATCTCTCCCGTCCGTTCATCCGTCACTTTCATGTTATTCGCCTCCTCCGCGCGCTGCGCCGCCGCCGTCAATCGTTTCGACGCCTCCGTTCCTATTCACGAACCGTGCCAGTGTGGCGGAAGGAGAAGATGGCTTGCCCGTTCGCTCCGGTTGAGGCACGATACCTCGACCTTCACGAGCTCGAAAGGGGAAAGGAAAGCCCATGAGCAAGGATGATCGCGGCAAGCCGCCGAGAGGAGCACACATGGCCACGTACGTCGTTGGATTCGTCGTGCCGGTTCCGAAGAAAAACCTGGCAGCCTATCGCCGGATCGCGAAGCTCGCGGGAAAAGTCTGGCGCGACCACGGTGCGCTCGAATACATCGAGGGCGTAGCCGATGATGTGAAGCGCGGCAAGGTGACTTCGTTCCCGCGGAGCGTGAAGCTGAAGCCGGGCGAGACCGTCGTGTTTTCCTACATCCGCTACAAGTCGCGCAAGCACCGCGACCGCGTCAATGCCAAGGCGATGAAGGACAAGCGACTCGCGAAGATGATGGATCCCAAGGCGATGCCGTTCGACGGCAAGCGCATGTTCTGGGGCGGATTCAAGACGATCGTGTCCCTCTGACACCCGCCGGAATGACGCGGGTGGCCTCGCCGGCAAACGGGGCGATCGCCGCGCCATCGGAGGCTCATCCGCGCGTCGCGGCGGGCTGGGATCGAAGCTGGATCATGCCGCCGTCCACCACCAGTTCCGTTCCGACGACGAACGCGGACTCGCTGGAGGAGAGGTAGAGGACCTCCATCGCCGCGGCGATCTCCGGAATCTTCGATATAGTCCGGAGGCTGAGGAACGAGGAGCAGCTTCTGTGAGCTCAACCCGGAGGTTTCATCCATGACGAAGACACTCGTATTGCCGATGCTGGTGTTTGGATGTGGCTTCTGTCTCGGCAACATGTTTCAGCCCTGGTCGGCAGCTCACGCGCAGTCGAACACACGCGTGTTCGAGATCAGGACGTATACGGCTGCCGAAGGCAAGCTCGACGCGCTTCACGCGCGGTTCCGGGATCACACTCTGGCGATCTTCGAGAAGCACGGCATGACGAGCGTCGGCTACTTCAAGCCGCAGGACGCGCCGCTGAAGCAGAACACGCTCATCTACATCCTGGCGCATCCCAGCCGCGAGGCTGCGGCGAAGAATTGGCAGGCGTTTCAAAACGATCCTGAATGGCAGAAGGTGAAAGCAGCCTCCGAAACGCAGGGCGCCCTTACGACCAAGATGGAGTCCGTCTTTGCGGATCCGACAGACTACTCGCCGATGAAATGATCTGACTTGTCGCCTGCCCTTCTGCACAGAAGCGGCTCCAGGAGCTTGGGGCAAGTTTTCTCTTGACTTTCACCTGAAGCGTCGTACAATTCGAGCCTCGGTTCGTCCCGCCCCCACGAGACAATCCGATGACTCTCTACGGCGCTCGCGCCGTCATCATCGCTACCTCTGTGTGGCGGGAAAGGCCGGGGAATCCTTACCGTGCCGCGGCGCATCCAGCGAGGCGGCGCTCAATCCACGCTGGCGGAGGGGAGGTCACTCCATCGCCTTCGGCCGGAGGCGCGCCTCGTCCGTCTCCGCAAGAAGCGGCGGCGCCGGCGCCCCACGTTGGCCTCCCACCGACCGAGGCCGCGGCCCGCCGCGCCGACGCGCTGGCCCGGTCTCTGTCCACCGCGAGGGACCGGCTCGCCGTGCCGCTGGCGCGCATCGCCGCGTCGCTCGTGCGCGAGCGGGCCTGGTGCGCCTTCGGCTTCGCCCGCGCGGCCGATTTCGCGCGGGAGCATTTCGGACGCTCCGGCCGTTGGCTGCGCGATCTCGCTGCGCTCCATCAGGCGCTCTCGACGTTCGACGGCCTCGCCGGCGCGCTGACAGGCGATGACGCCGGCTCCCCCCTTGGACGCAGGCGCGCGCTCTTGATCGCCCGGGTTGCCACGGCGGAAACCCTCCCGGCCTGGCTCGCCCTGGCGCGCCGCCTCACCGTCCGCGAGCTGCAGACCGCGGTCGCGCGGGCGCACCGCGCCGGGGAGGTAATGCCGCCGGAGGATGGCGGCCCGGCCCCGACGGAGGGTGACAGTCCGGCCCTGCCCGAGGGTGGCGGTCCGGCCCTGCCGGAGGGTGGCGCCGCGACGGGAGCGCCCGAGAGCGCAGCCGCTATGGAGGCCGGCGATCCCGAGGACTCCGAGGACCACAGTGTCGTCCGCGTGGCAGCGCCGCGGGCGGTCATCGCCGCCTTCGACGAGGCGATCGACCTCTATCGCGCCGTGGAAGGGAGCGAGGCGACCGTCACCTCCTTCGTCGAGGCCCTCGTCGGCGAGGCTTCTGCGGGCGGAGCGCCGCCCGAAGCCGAGCGCACATCTGACACCCGGCGCACGCGCGACGCCGACCTCACGCCCGACGCCGACCTCACCCCCGACGCCAGCCTCACGCAAACGGGCGGAGGCCCGGCTCACGCCGTCATCGAAGCGGCCCTGGCGCGCTCGACCGACCGCTGGAGCCATCTTCCCCGATCGGCCGACGCCTCGTGGGGTCTGGCGGCCGCTCCACCCTCGCGCGGCTGGCGGTCATTGCCCAAGATGCCGGAAGCGGAACTTGCGCCGAGCGCGTCGCCCGCATGAAGGAGCTGCTCGGCATCGAGAACGAGGTCGAGGTCCACCTCGGTCGATTGCTGGCGTCCATGGGAGAACAGGACGCCTGGAACCGTCTGCGCTTCGGCGGGATAGGCCACTACGCCGAGGAGCGCCTCGGCCTGTCGCGCACCGCGGCCCAATCGCGCGCCCGCGCCGCGCGCCTGCTCGGACGTTTTCCACTCCTGCGCGACGCCTACGAGCGCGATGCCCTCGGCCTCGAGGCCGCCTTGATCGTCGGCCGCATCCTCTCCGCGCCCGATGCCGACGGAGCCGCCACCCCCGCCTGCCGCGTCAACACCGAGCGAACATGGGTGGGCCACGCCTCGGAGCTCACGATCAAGCGATTGCGCGACGAGGCG
>QHXY01000013.1 GCA_003223145.1 Acidobacteriota bacterium | reverse complement strand
ATGGCTACCTCGACGACTTGGGCGTGCCGCAGATCAGGCCGTTCGAGGAGGCGCTGTACAAGCATCTCGACGGCCCGGGCCGCGCCGTGGCGCGTCAGCTCGTCGACAAGAAGACGATCGACGACGGGATGAAGGCGGAGCTGAAGAAGATGCTCGACGCCGTCAAGAGCGACTATCTGGCGAAGCCGGCCGCCGCCTAGTGGAGCCGGGATGGCCAACGTCCGTGACTACCGCACCCGCATCCGCAGCGTCAGGAGCACGCAGCAGATCACCCGCGCCATGAAAATGGTGTCCGCGGCCAAGCTGCGGCGCGCCCAGGACCGCATCCTGGCCGCCCGGCCGTACGCCCGGAAGATGCTCGAGGTGCTGTCGTCGCTGGCGACCCGCGTCCATCCCGAGATGCACCCCCTCCTCAGCCGGCGCCCGGAGGAGAAGCTTCTGGTTCTCGTGATCACCGCCGACAAGGGGTTGTGCGGCTCATTCAACACGAACATCCTGAACCGGGCGCGCTCCTACCTGGACGACCTGATGGGTCGGAGAGGGGACGGTGCGGCCGCCCCCGGCGGCGTATCGCCGGGCGCTGCGGCGCCGGCCAGGAAGGTGCAGGTGGATGTCATCGGCCGCAAGGCGCGCGACTGGTTCCGGCGGCACGATTACCCGGTGCGGAACGTCCTGGTCGACGTCTTCAAAGACGTCACCCTGGCGCACGCCCGTGATCTCGCCGGTGATCTGATCGACCTGTTCTCCCGCCGGGAGGTCGACGCGATCTACCTCGTCTATAACGAGTTCAAGTCGGTGATCCAGCAGCGGGTCGTGATTGAGCCGCTGCTTCCGATCCCGCAGACCTCGTTCGCGCCCGCGACCCCCGCCGGCTCGACCCCGTCCGCTCCGGAAGGGTCCGAGGACTACCTGTATGAGCCGGATCGGGAGGCGCTGTTCGAGGCGCTCCTTCCGAAGCACGTGATGATCCAGGCGCATCGGGTCCTCCTGGAGTCCGCCGCCGCGGAGCACGGCGCGCGGATGACGGCCATGGACAACGCCACCCGGAACGCCGGCGAGATGATCGACTCGCTGACGCTCCAGATGAACAAGATCCGACAGGCGTCGATCACCAAGGAGATCCTCGAGGTCGTCAGCGGCGCCGAGGCGCTGAGATAGCCGGGAGCCTGTCCGAGGCATGCGGACGCGACTGAGACCGGACGAGGAGCTGCTGGCGGTGGTGCGCCGGCACTGGATCGTGCTGGGCGGGCCGCTGGCGTGGACGTTGTTGCTGCTGGGCAGCCTGATTGGAGCGCTGTTCATCCGGCGCCCGTGGGTCGCACCGGCGGCTGGGATCGCCCTCGCCCTGTGCCTGGCGTGGGCCGCGTGGCGGTGGCTCGACTGGCGCTTCGATCTTTGGGCGGTCACCACGCAGCGGGTGATCGACGAATCGGGCGTGCTGTCGGTGCGCATGATCGACAGCCCGCTGGACAAGATCGAGAACGTCACCTGTCTTCAGTCGTTGTGGGGGCGGATGCTGGGGTACGGCACGTTGAACGTCCAGACGGCGGCGGAGATCGGCTCGACCACCATCGAGAAGGTGACGCGGCCAATCGAATTGAAGGAGCTGATCCTCGCGCAGCAGCAGAACGGGCGCTACCGGGGGATGGCACGCCAGGTGGCGCCGCTGATGGCGGCCGCGGTGCATGCCCGGACCGCGTCCCCTGCCCACGGCGGGCCGGTCGGGGAGGCGGCGCTGGACGATGCCAGAGAATGTCCGTATTGCGCGGAGATCATCAAGATCCGCGCCAGGGTGTGCCGCTTCTGCGGCCGCAATGTCTAGGGGGGAATCGTCGATGAACGTTGGGAAGGTCGTGCAGATCATCGGACCCGTAGTCGATGTGCAGTTCGCGGAGGAAAGCCTGCCCGCGATCTACAACGCGGTGCGCATCACCAGCGAGGGGTTCGACGTCCCGGTGGCCATTGACGTGACTGCCGAGGTGGAGCAGCACCTGGGCGAGGGGCGGGTCCGGTGCGTGGCGATGGAGCCCACCGACGGCATGGTGCGCGGCATGAAGGCCTACGACACCGACGCGCCGATCCAGGTACCGGTCGGCAAGGAGGCGCTCGGGCGGGTGATCAGCGTCCTCGGCAAGCCGGTGGACAAGATGGGCCCGATCAACGCCAAGAGTTCCCTGCCGATCCACCGCGAGGCGCCATCGTTCGAGGAGCAGAGCACCGAGCTGCAGATGTTCGAGACCGGCATCAAGGTCGTCGACCTGCTCGAGCCGTACCTGAAGGGCGGCAAGACCGGTCTGTTCGGCGGCGCCGGCGTCGGCAAGATGGTGCTCATCCAGGAGCTCATCCACAACGTGGCCCTGAAGCACGGCGGCGTGTCGGTGTTCGCGGGCGTGGGCGAGCGCACCCGCGAGGGAAACGATCTCTGGCTCGAGATGAAGGAGTCGGGGGTCCTCGGCAAGACGGCCCTGGTGTATGGTCAGATGACGGAGCCGCCCGGCGCGCGTCTTCGGGTCGGCCTCGCGGGGTTGACCGTGGCGGAGTACTTCCGCGACTTCGAGGGGCAGGACGTGCTGCTGTTCATCGACAACATCTTCCGTTTCACGCAGGCGGGGTCGGAGGTGTCGGCGCTTCTCGGCCGCATGCCGTCGGCGGTCGGCTACCAGCCGACGCTGGCGACCGAGCTGGGCGAGCTGCAGGAGCGCATCACCTCGACCCTGAAGGGATCGATCACCTCGGTGCAGGCGATCTACGTCCCGGCGGACGACTACACCGACCCGGCGCCCGCGACGACGTTCGCGCACCTCGATGCCTCGACCAACCTGTCGCGCAAGATCTCCGAGCTGGGGATCTACCCGGCCGTCGACCCGCTCGCCTCGACGTCGCGCATCCTGGACCGATCCTGCAGCGCTACAAGGACCTGCAGGACATCATCGCCATCCTCGGGATCGACGAGCTGCCGGAGGAGGACAAGATCATCGTGGCGCGGGCGCGCAAGATCCAGCGCTTCCTGTCCCAGCCGTTCTTCGTGGCGGAGCAATTCACCGGGCTGAAGGGCAAATACGTGCCGATCGCCGAGAGCGTCCGCTCCTTCAAGGAGGTCATCGAAGGTAAGCACGACGATCGGCCGGAGCAGGCGTTCTACATGGTCGGCGCCATCGAGGAGGCGGTCGAGAAGGCCGACCGGATGAAGACCGCCGCATGAGCCCGCTTCCCCAGTCGATCCGCCTGGAGATCGTCACGCCAGAGCAGCGTTTGGTGAACGAGGTGGTCGACGAAGTGGTCCTGCCCGGGAGCGAGGGATCGCTGGGCGTCCTGCCGGGGCACACACCGCTCCTGTCGACCCTGGGCATCGGCTGGCTGATGTACCGCCGGGGGGACCTGAGGCGCTACTTGGCGATTGCCTGGGGCTTCGTCGAGGTCCTCCCGGATCGGGTCAGCGTCCTGGCGGAGATCGCGGAGCGCGCGGAGACGATCGATCGCGAGCGCGCTCGGAAGGCCCGCGAGCGCGCCCTGGAGCGCCTGCGGGGTCGCGTTCCCGGGACCGACTTTGAGCGTGCGCTGATCGCGCTGCAGAAGGCGGTCATCCGCATCCAGGTGGCCGAGGGGGCCGGTCCGCACGAGCCGGCCTGAATGCCGGATGGGCGGCGAGGATCCCATGCAGGCGCGGCCCCGGCTCTCGATCGTCATTCCCGCCTACCATGAAGAGGCCCGACTGCGCGCCTGCCTCGAGTCCGCGCTGGACTACCTGGCGCGCACGGGCACGGAGACCGAGGTCTTGGTGGTCGACGACGGGAGCACCGACGGGACCGCCCCGATCGTCGAAAGTCTCGCCACCGGCCGCCGGCGCGACGGCCGGCTGGAGATCCGCGTACTGCGGAACGGTCGGAACCGCGGCAAGGGGTACAGCATCAAGCATGGCGTCCTGATGGCCCGGGGCGACCTGGTGCTGATCTCCGACGCGGATTTTTCCACGCCGATCGACGAGCTGCCGCTCCTGCTGCGGGCCGTCGAGGAGGGAGGCCACCCCATCGCCATCGGGTCGCGCGGCCTGCGTGAGTCGAGGATCGTCAGACGCCAGGCGGTCTGGCGGGAGACGATGGGACGCGCCTTCAACGTCCTGGTGCGTGCCCTGACCCGCCTGCCGTTCCACGACACGCAGTGCGGATTCAAGCTGATGCGGCGGCTCGAGGTGCTGCCCCTGTTCCGGGCGGCGCGCATCGAGCGGTTCGCCTACGACGTGGAGATCCTGTACCTGGCGCGGAAAGCGGGCATCCGGGTGGCCGAGCTGCCGGTCCTATGGCGCAATGCGGAGGGTTCGAAGGTGAACGCCCTGGTCGATCCGCTGAACATGCTCAAGGACGTCGTGCGGGTGCTGGTCCGCGACCGTCTCGGCCGGTACGGCGCAATCGGGCGGCCGCCGGCGGCAGCCGGCATCAAGTGACGTCGGTCCGCTCCAGAGCCAGGGCGAAACTGCTGCCGGCGCGGCGGGCCGCGGCCCTGGCGCGGAGGCTCAAGAGACGCGGCCGGCAGCTGGTGTTCACCAATGGCTGCTTCGACCTGCTCCACGCCGGTCACGTCGATCTCCTCGAGAGGGCGCGCGCCCTCGGCGACTTTCTGGTTGTGGGCCTGAACTCGGATCGCTCGGTCCGGCGTCTCAAGGGTCCGGGGAGGCCGATCGTGCCATGGCGGGAGAGGGCCGAGGTCCTCGCCGCTCTCCGGGCGGTCGACTGCATCGTGCCGTTCGGCGAAACGACGCCGGCCCGGCTGATCGCGCTCCTGCGGCCCGACGTCCTGGTGAAGGGGGCCGACTACCGCCGTTCTGAAATCGTCGGTCGCGAAACAGTCGAAGCCGGGGGCGGCCGGGTCGTCACGGTGCCCCTGAGCCGCGGGCACTCGACGTCGGGGCTGATTCGAAAGGCGCTGCGGGCGAGGGGATGATCGAAGGCGGCCGCGGGTCGTTGTGCCTATCGGCGGGTTGACGTCGTTGCTCAGTTCTGTCCTGGATATCGCGTCCCGTGATCGGGACCTTCTGGCAGCCCTCGAGGGCGTTCCGGGGGAGGGGCACCGCCGCGTCACCATCGCGGGCCTGAGCCCGGCGGCTGCGGCCGTCCTGATCTCATCGTACGCGGGTCGCTCCCCGGGCCGCAAAATCCTTCTCCTGGTTCCCGGCGAGAAGGAGGCCGAGCAGTTCCGTTCCGATCTCGCTTTCGCAGCCGCCGCCCGCGGTCCCGGGCCACGCGTCCACCTGTTCCCCTCGCTCGAGGCCGACCCGTACCAGGAGCTGGCGCCGCACCTGCGCGTCGCCTGCGAACGCCTCCAGGCGTTGCGCGCCCTGCGCGAGCCGGGCGAGGCGATCGTGGTCGCGCCCACGCGCGCGCTGATCTTCCCTCTCGCCCCACCGGGGGTGTTCGACGTCCACCTCTTCGACCTGCGGGAACGGCAGCCCCTGAAGCCGGACGAGCTTTCGGGATTCCTGATGGAGGCGGGGTACGTGCGCGTCGACCTGGTCTCTTCGATGGGCGAGTTCTCCCGCCGCGGCGGCATCGTCGACCTCTTTCCTCCGGAGGGTCCCGCTCCGGTGCGCGTGGAGTTCTGGGGCGAGGAGATCGAGTCACTGCGCGTCTTCGATCCGGCGACTCAGCGCTCGACCGGCAGGCTCTCCGCCGCCACCGTACCGCCGGTGCGCGAGTATCCCTGGTCGGCCGCGGCGCTCGACAGGTTGCGCTCGGTCCTTGAATCGCGCCGATCCGCTCGCAGGCCCGCCTCCACCCGGACGCTCACGCGGGGGGCCGACGACCTGCAGGCGCGCATCGAGGCGCTGGCTGCGGGCGCGACTTTCAACGGATTCGAGGCTTGCGTTCGATTGGTCGAGGACCGTCCCGCCTCGCTGTTCGACTATGCCCCCGGGGCATTCCTGGTCTCCTGGGAGCCGGGTCAGGTGCTGTCCGACCTCGAGTCGGTCTACGTTGAAATGCACGCCTCATTCGATCTGTCGGAGGACTTCGGGATGCCTCCTCCCGAGGAGCTCCTGCTACCGCGCGAGGTGCTGCAGCCGAAGGCGAAGCAGGCGGGGCTGAGGCTGTCGGAGCTGGCGCTCGACGAGGGCCGCACCGGCGCCGTTCACGTGCCGTGCGTCCCGGCCCGCGCCTACAAAGGGCGGATCCAGGACCTCGCGGCGGACCTGAAGCAGGCGCCGCCGCAGACTACGACGCTCTTCCTGATGGACAGCCCCGGCCGGAGCGAGAGGCTCCGGGAGGTCCTGCGCGAGTACGACCTGCCAGCCGCGGTCGTGGCGGACGACGGCGCGCGACCGGCTCCGGCCGCGCCTCCCGGCGGAGCCGCGGCATCCCCCTCGAGGCTGCTGATCGCCTCCGGACGTCTGTCGCAGGGATTCGCCCTGCCCCGCCTCGGGCTTCAGGTGCTGACCGAGCGTGAGGTCTTCGGCGAGCATGCAGAGCGCGAGGCGCGGCGGCGCAAGGTCGCGGCGTTCAGCCCCGGCTTCCGCGACCTGAAAATCGGCGACCTGGTGGTGCACGTCGAGCACGGCATCGGCCGGTACGCCGGCATCGCGCGGGTCGGCGAGGACGGATCGTCGCGCGATTTCATGCTCCTGACCTACGAGGGTGGCGACCGGCTGTATGTACCGATCGACCGTCTCGACCTGGTTCAGCGCTACTCCGGGGTCGCCGGGCAGAAGCCGCGCCTGGACCGGCTCGGCGGGCCGGGCTGGGAGCGCACCAAGAAGAAGGTCAAGAAGGCGATGCAGGAGATGGCCCACGATCTCCTGCAGCTCTACGCCGAGCGCGCCGCAGCCCGCGGTCTGGCCTTCTCGCCCGACAGCGCCTGGCAGAAGGAGTTCGAGGACGCCTTCCCGTACGAGGAGACCTCCGACCAGGAGAAATCGATCCGCGAGGTGAAGCTCGACATGGAGAAGGAGGTCCCGATGGACCGCCTGATCTGCGGCGACGTCGGCTTCGGCAAGACCGAGGTCGCCATGCGCGCCGGCTTCAAGGCGGTCGCGGACGGCAAGCAGGTCGCGGTGCTCTGCCCGACCACGGTCCTGGCCTTCCAGCACCTCAGCACCTTCCGCGACCGCTTCTCGTCGTGGCCGGTGACCATCGAGATGATCTCGCGCTTCCGGTCGCCCCGGGAGCAGAAGGCGATCCTCCAGGCGGTCGCCGCGGGAAAGGTCGATATCCTGATCGGCACGCACCGGCTGCTGTCGAAGGACGTACGGTTCAACGATCTGGGGCTCCTGGTGGTGGACGAGGAGCAGCGCTTCGGGGTGGCCCACAAGGAGGCGATCAAGGCGATGAAGAAGGACGTCGACGTCCTGACCCTGACCGCCACGCCGATCCCGCGGACGCTGCAGATGTCGCTCGCGGGCATCCGCGACATGTCGGTCATCGAGACGCCGCCGGAGAACCGCCTGGCGATCCAGACCTCGATCGCGCCGTTCCGCGAGGGGGTGATCGCGACGGCGATCCGCAACGAGATGAAGCGCGGCGGGCAGGTCTATTTCGTCCACAACCGCGTCGAGTCGATCGGTTCGATGGCGAACTTCATCCGCCGGCTGGCGCCGGAGGCCCGCCTCGGCGTGGCGCACGGCCAGATGAGTGAGAGGGTGCTCGAGCGCACGATGATCGACTTCCTGAACGGAGAGTTCGACGTCCTCCTGGCCACCACGATCATCGAGAACGGGCTCGACATTCCGAGGGTGAACACCATCATCGTCAACCGGGCCGACCGCTTCGGCCTGGCGCAGCTCTATCAGCTTCGGGGCCGCGTCGGGCGCTCCGATCGGCGCGCGTACGCCTACCTGCTGGTGCCGGCGCGCAAGGCGCTGACGCCGATAGCGCGGCGGCGCCTGAAGGCGCTGCAGGAGTTCTCCGAGCTGGGCTCGGGCTTCCGCATCGCGGCGATGGACCTGGAGATCCGGGGCGCGGGGAACCTCCTCGGGTCCGAGCAGAGCGGCCACATCGCGGCGGTCGGTTTCGAGATGTACTGCCGGCTCCTCGAGCAGACCATCCAGGAGATGAAGGGCGAGACGCCGCGTCCCGAGGTCAAGGCGCAGATCAACCTGGGTGTGGATATCAAGATCCCGGAGGAGTACATCCCGGACTTCAACGAGCGGCTGGTGCTCTACAAGAGGATCTCCACCGCGTCCGGAGAGGAGGAGCTGGACCGGATCCGCGACGAGATCCGCGACCTGTACGGTGAGATCCCGCATCAGGCCGAGAACCTGCTGGCGCTGGCCGTGGTCCGGCTCCTGGCCGATCGGCTCAAGGTGCGCGCCGTCGATTACGGCGCCGGGCGCGTGCAGGTGCGCTTCGCGGAGGACGCGCCGGTCGACCCCGAGGGGCTGGTGCGTGTCACCTCGACGCTCCCCGGCGCGAGCCTGACGCCGGGCGCCGTTCTGCGTCTCGAGCTGGACGGAGCCGGTGGAGCGGCGCGGCCCGCGGCCGATCTCCGGCGCATCGAGAAGGTCCGCGACCTCTTGAAGTCGATCCGGCCGGGTGATAGCATGCGCCCTGCTTCCCAGCCCACCACGATCGGGCCACCCAACGGGGACAGGTGAGGACCCAGACGCATCGAGATCAGCTGAGAGGGCAGGTCTGGCCCCCCCGGGGGACCGCCGCGGCTCTGGCGGCCATTCTGATGCTGTCGTGCTCCGGCACAAAGGACGAGCCGGCCTCCGCCGCGGGCTCCCCCGCTCCCGGGCAGACGCGGGCGCAGGCGATACTCGAGGGCCAGGTGGTCGCCACGGTCGGCGGCGACCCGATCGCGATCAAGGCGTTCGAAAGGTACCTGACCGACAACGCCGGTGACGCCGAGGACGAGAACGCGGAGCAGGCGAACGCCATCAAGAGCCGCCTCCTCGACCAGATGATCGAGGAGCAGCTCCTGCTGCGACAGACGAAGGGGCTGTCGGTCACGGTCTCCGAGTCGGAGATCGACGACTACCTGACCCAGATCGGCGTGACGGAGGGCGAGGCCGAGGTCGCGGGCGGCGAGGGCAAGGAGGCCTTCGGGGAGAAGGTGCGCCAGAGCGTCATCATCCGGAAGGTGAAGGACAAGGCGGTCCTCAGCAAGGTGGAGGTCACGCCCGGCGAGGTCGAGGACTACCTGAAAAAGCAACCCGAGGCCGCGCGTGTCCCGCGCTCGGTTGTCCTTCGCCAGATCTTGATCGATGATAGGAGTCTGGCCGACAGGCTGTCGGCCCAGCTCGCCAGGGATCCCTCTCGATTCGAGGCGCTCGCCAGGGAGAAGTCGGTCGCCCCGGACAAGGGCCAGGCCCGGACCTACACGGAGGAGGAGCTGCCGGTCGAGCTGCGGGAGTCGCTCTTCAGGCTCGAGCCGGGGCAGGTCAGCCAGGTTCTGGAGAACGCCGGGACCTATCTGATCTTCCAGCTGGTGCGCAAGATGGAAGCGAAGGACGCCGATCTCGACGAGGTCCGGCACCGCGTCCAGCTGGAGCTGTTCCGCAAGAAGGGGGAACAGGCGCTCGAGCGCTACATCGCCGACCTCAAGAAAGACACGGAGATCCATGTCAACCGCGCCGTCCTCCCCTTCGAATACGCCGGCGAGTACCGGAACTGAGCCTCCCGCCCCGCCCCAGCGCGCCCGCCCGCCCGCGTCCCGCCGGTCGGTGATTCCGGCGCCGCTCCCGCGTACCGCCGTCACCGGGCTGCTGCTCGCGGCGCTCGTCGCCTGGATGGTCCCCGCCCGGGCCGCGATCGTCGAGGAGATCGTCGCCAAGGTGAACAACCGGATCATCAGCAAGAGCGAGTTCGAGGAGCGCAGCACCTACATCCTGAAGCAGATCTACCAGCAGTACTCGGGGGATGAGCTGGACCGCCAGCTGCGCGACGCACAGGAAAGCATGCTGTCGAACATGATCACCGAGCTCCTCCTGCTCGACCGGGCGGAGAGCCTCCTGGACCTCTCCAAGGTGCGCAAGAACCTGGTGGACGACTCCGCAAGCAGCAGAACATCACCAGCGACGACGACCTGGAGAAGGTGCTCAAGGACCAGGGGATGAAGCGCAAGGATCTCGAGGAGCAGCTGATCCGGCTGGCGGTGCCGCAGGAGATCATCAACTACGAGGTGCGCCGGAAGATCAGCGTGAGCGAGGCCGAGATCAAGGAGTACTACGACGCGCACCAGAAGGACTGGGAGACGGCGCCCACGGTCTCGTTCAACGAGATCGCCATGTTCTACGAGGACGCCAACCGGCCGGAAGTGCTGTCGCGCGCCCAGGGAGTCGTGCGGGAGGCGCGGGGCGGCGGGACCGATTTCGGCGAGCTGGTGCAGAAATACTCGGAGGCGCCGAGCAAGGAGTCGGGCGGTTTCCTCGGTCCCCTGGCCGCCGCCGACCTGCACCCGGCGATCGCGGAGGCGGCGTTCAAGCTCCAGACGGGTGACGTCAGCGATCCGATCGACACGGGCCGTTCCTACCAGGTCATCCGCCTCGTCGGAAAGACCGACCGGGTGGTCAAGACCCAGGAGGACATGCGCGAGGCCATCGTCAAGGCGGTGCGCGACGCGAAGTTCCGCCCCCGTTACGACCATTACATCAAGAAGCTGTGGAAGGAAAACCAGATCGAGGTGCTTCCGAAGTACGAGCACTACCTCGTCCGCACGCCGCTCAAGCCCGGACCGGGCGGGGAATCCCCGGCTCCCATCGGCGGCCAGGAGGGCGACAAGACGCCGCCGGCCGGCCCAGGCCCGCCGGGATGAAGACTCGGGCTGCAAAAAACGCCTTGGCGGCCGGCCGCGACCTGTGCTAGCATCGCTCTCAGGCTTACGTCCCCAGATCTCTACCAGCCGGCACGCGATTTCGTTTCTGGTGCGTGGTCTTCACCGGGAGCTCGGGGCCCCGGTGAGAGTCCCCGGTCGGAAGCCAGCCGTACCTAGCCCGGAGCGTGGCGCGGGCGTGACCGCGCGGAACGTGAGGGACCCACGAACATGCGCCGATTCGATTTTGGAAACCAGGACCAGCCGCAGGATGAACCGAGACGGTCGGAGGAGCAGGTGAACCGCAAGTTGATCCGGCCCAACCTGTCCGAGCTGAAGGAGAGGCTGGGACCGAAGCCGCCCCGCCGCAAGCAGGTTCCACCCGACCAGACGAACGCCGAGGCGTTCTACTACCTCAAGCAGATGAACGCCCGGACTCCGATGGTCGTCGTCCTGAAGGACGGCGAGGAGCTGCGCGGCGTCATCGAGTGGTATGACCGCAACTGCATCAAGGTCAACCGCGCAGGCGCTCCGAACCTGATGGTGATGAAGGACTGCATCAAGTACATGTACAAGGCCGAGGAGCAGGACGAGACCCGGTCGACCCGTTCCGACGGGATCTGAATGGATTGGACGGCGCCCCGCGCGCCGTCCGTTGGACCTCGCCTCCCAGGTCCAGTTTCCTGATGAAGCCTGTCATCGCCATCACGACGGGCGACCCCTTCGGAGTCGGCCCCGAAGTCTGCCTCAAGGCGGCGGCCAGCCCGGCCGTTCTCGAGGCGTGCCGCCCCCTCCTGATCGGCGATCGCGAGCATCTTCTGCGCGTGGGGAAGGGACTCGCCGGCGCCGACGCCGCCGGCTGGCCGGAGGTGTCGAGGACCGCCCTGGAGTGGGGATCGAAGCAGGGAAGCGACGCCGCCGTGCGGTCGTGGCCCGAGGGCCCCGCGATCCACGACATGGGCGACCGCCCGGAGTCTCCCTCCGCGCCGGGCCCGTCGGCGTCGGGGGGCCGGTCCTCCGCCATGTACGTGAAGCAGGCCGTGGCGCTCGCCCGCACCGGCACGGCGGCCGCGGTGGTGACGGCGCCCATCAGCAAGGAGGCGCTGCGTCTGGCGAACGTCCGCTACCCGGGCCACACCGAGCTGCTCGCCGATCTGTGCGGGCTTGACTTCGGCGAGGTCGCCATGATGTTCGTCACCAGGGACCTGAAGGTCGCGCTCCTGACCGTGCACCTGCCGCTCCGGGAGGCGGTCGCCGCGATCTCGCAGGAGGCGATCCTGGCGAGGCTCCGGCTCCTCCGGTCGGAGCACCGGCGCTGGTTCGGGAACGATCCCCATGTCGGGGTCTGCGGCCTGAACCCGCACGCCGGCGAGGCGGGTTTGTTCGGAGCGGAGGAGCGCGACATCCTGTCGCCGGCGATTGCGGCGGCCCGGCAGGCCGGCATCGACGCGTCCGGCCCGTTCCCCGCCGACACGCTGTTCTGGCGCGCCGCCAGGGGGGAGTTCGACGTCGTTCTCGCCCTGTTCCATGACCAGGCCACCATCGCCGTGAAGGCCCGGTCCTTCGGCAGCGCCGTCAACATGACGCTCGGGCTGCCGTTTCTCCGCACCTCCGTCGACCACGGCACCGCCTACGACATCGCGGGGCGCGGCCTTGCCGACCACGGCAGTCTGGTCGAGGCGATCCTGCTGGCGGCCCGCCTGGCTTCAAGGACCTGACGGGAGAGATCGCCTGTTCAGCCACTGACCTCTGGCTCACGCACGACACGCAGCATGGCCGCGTGGACGTACGGGGGCGCCGCGACGATGTCGCCGCTCGTCAGGAAGTCGTCGCGCCCCTGGAAGTCGGTCACGACGCCCCCCGCCTCGCGCACGATGAGGCTGCCGGCGGCGACGTCCCAGGGAGACAGCGACATCTCCCAGAAGCCGTCGTACCGGCCGCCGGCGACGTAGGCGAGGTCGAGCGCCGCCGAGCCATCCCGCCGAATTCCCGAGGACCCCAGGACGAACGAGCGGAACGAGCCGAGGTAGGTGTCCAGGCGGTGGAGAGATCGGTACGGGAAGCCGGTGACCAGGAGCGCCTTAGACAGCTTCTCGGCCGGTGAGACCCGGATCGGCTCGCCGTTCAGAAAGGCGCCTCCGCCGCGCGTGGCGGTGAACATCTCGTTGCGCAGCGGGTCGTAGACGGCGGCCGCACGCATCCCCTGAGGATCGGCCAGGCCGACCGACACGCAAAGCAGCGGGTAGCCGTGGATGAAGTTGGTCGTCCCGTCGAGGGGATCGATGTACCAGCGGTAGCCGCTGCTCCCCCCCTACGGCGGGGACTCCTCGGCGATGACGGCATGGTCCGGAAAGCGCCCGTGGATCAGCCGGACGATCGCCTCCTCGGCCCTCCGGTCGACGATCGTCACGAAATCGTTGCGTCCCTTCTCCTGGACCGCGTAGGTTTCTCGCTTGCCCCAGTACTCCATGAGCACCCGGGCGCCGGCCCGGGCGCAGGCGACGCAGGCGCTGAGATGGAAGTCGAGCGTGGCGGGGATGGCCGGCCCGGCCGCGCGCGGGGGCCGGTGGCTGCGTTCCGTGGCACGCCGGCGGGCCGCGCTGAGCCGGCGGATTTGCCGCCGGCGGGCCCGGCCGCCGGCCAGCGTGCCGGCAGCCGGTTGCGACGCGCCCGTGGCCTGCGCGGAGCGGCGCCGGCGCGACTACGCGCCCGGCGCGCCATCGTCCGGTCCCCGTCTGCCGCGGTCGGGTCGGCCGGCGGGCGCGGCGCCCGAGTGCGGATGGGCGCGGTTATAGACCTCCAGAAGGCGGCGCGTCGACACCGCCGTATACCTCTGCGTCGTGGATAGCGAGGCGTGGCCCAGGAGCTCCTGGATCGATCGCAGATCGGCACCGGCGTTCAGCATGTGCGTCGCGAACGAGTGCCGCAGCGTGTGCGGCGACACCCTCATCAGCATCGCGGCCGCCCTTAGCCGCAGATTCAGGATGCGGCGCACGCTGCGATCGGTGAGTCGCCCGCCGCGCGCGTTCAGGAACAGAGCGTCGCGCGCCGCCCGCGCCGCGGCGGCGCCGCGCCCCGGGCGCTCCGGCTGCAGCGCGTGCCGGGCCTTCAGATAGCCCTGCAGGGCCCGGACCGCCTTCGAGCCGATCGGCACCAGCCTCTCCTTCCTGCCCTTGCCGAGCACGCGTAGCATGCCGTCGTTCGTGGCGCGGGAGATCTCCAGGTCGCCCAGGTCGGCCCCGACCAGCTCCGCCACCCGGGCGCCGCTGGCGTACAGAAGCTCCAGGATACCCCGGTCGCGGAGGTCGCGCGCGCTTGTCCCGAAGGCGTTGTCGAGGAGGGATTCTACCTCATGCTCGCTCAGCGCATGTGGCAGCCGCCTTTCGAGCTTCGGCGTAGAGACCATGGCGGCGGGGTTGGAGACCGCCAGCCCCTGGCGGACCAGGTGCCTGAAGAACGAGCGAAGCGACGCCAGCTTGCGCGCCACGGTGGCGCGGCTGACTCCGCGCTCGTACAGGAACGACAGGTATTCGCGCACCGCGTGATGGTCGAGGGAGGTCAGCGTCACGCCGCGTCGCGGCAGCAGCCCGCGCCCCAGGAACTCTTCGAACTCCACGAGATCGGTGCGGTAGCAGCGGACCGTCTGGGAGGACGCGTTGACGTTGTGGCGCAGATGCCGGAGGAAGTCGCCGACCAGGTCCATTCGGCGACGATTGTACTCCCCCCTAGGCTCTTAGACGGGGCTGGTGCAGAACTTGCACTTCCTGGCGACCGCCAGGATCTGCTCGCCGCACTGCGGGCAGGCCTTGGTCGCGGGTCCGGGCGGAGCCGGCGAAGGCCGCATGGCGATCTTGGTGATCATGAAGATGCAGAACGAGACGATCACGAAGTCGATCACGGTGTTGATGAACAAGCCATAGTTGAGCGTCGGCGCTCCGGCCTTCTTCGCTTCCGACAGCGTGACGTAGCTGGTGGAGCCGAGGTTCAGGAACAAGCCGCTGAAGTCGACGTTGCCGAGAAGCAGGCCGATCGGCGGCATCAGGATGTCGTTCACCAGCGAGGAGACCACCCGCCCGACCGCGCCGCCGATGATCACGCCGATCGCCAGCGCCAGGGCGTTGCTCTGCATCAGGAACTGCTTGAAACCTCTCATGTGCGGGCCTCCCGAGGGTTCTAGAAATTGACCACCAGCGACGCCGTGAAGATCGTGTTCATGTGCGGGCCTCCCGAGGGTTCTAGAAATTGACCACCAGCGACGCCGTGAAGATCGTGTCCAGATCGTCGAGCTGGGCGAGCACCGTGCCGGTCTTCGTGCCCCCGGGTGGCGGGGCGTTGAGCAGATCGACCTCCTGGAAGGCCGGCTCGTGGTCGTAAAGCCACTGCAGGCTCACCTTGAGCGCCAGCCGCCTGCTCATGGCGACCGCGAGGGAGTTCGTCATGTTCGCCCTGTAGTCGGAGGTGTCGTCGAGGTTCTCGTCGAGGATCAGGTCGTCGGTCCAGGTGGCGTTGTCGCCCATCTTGCGCAGCAGACTCGAAGAGACCCGGAGGCCCGTGAAGTTGGCCTTGAAATTCGGGTTCTCGGTCACGTCCTTCTCGTCGGTGTAGGTGGCCGAGTAGTCGGTCCGGAACTTCGTCCTGTCCTTGTCGATCCAGACGTTCCCGACGCCGACCACCCCGACGTAGCGGTTCTCGACGCCGGCAAAGCGGTTGCGATCCCAGCCAGTGCCCACGAACCAGAAGAAATGGTCGGAGAACTTCCGGTCGTACCGCCCGTTCAGGAAGTAGCTCTCGGCGGTCAGAGCGGTGGCGGACTGCTCATCGATGGCGAAATTGGTGCTGGTGCCGATTGCCGTCCGCGTCTTCGTGGTCGCTTCCGCGCGCACCCCGCCGGCGTTCAGCTCGAACGCCGACCTGTCCCACTTCCGTCCGAGCTTGTCCTTGAAGCCCAGGGTGCTGGTCTCCGAGTTGCCCGCCGTCACGACGTAGCTGAATTCCGCCGTGTCCTTCCAGTGGTCGTCAGACGCCTTGTCCTGCGCCCGCGCCGGGACTGATCCGCAGATTCCCGCCGCCAGCAGCACGGCGGCTCCGCGCCTGATTCGAACGGGATGTCTGGCCACGCACCCTCCGCTGGGACGATGCACATGCTCCGCGCCGGCCTGCGGCACGGCGAATACAGCGACTCGGGAGATCGTCCGGGCGCATGGTAAGCCGGGAACGGAATGGCCTGTCAAGCGCGGGCGTGGCCCGCGTACCCCGGACTTCAGTTGACAGGACGCACAAGTCGGGCGTAAATAGTGAACTCCGCGAGCCAGGGGGCCGGCACCGTTACCCCCTGCGCAGAGGGGGTTGCGCGGATGCCGCAGGATATATTGGAAACCGGGGTTTTCTTATTTCAACCGTCATAGAACTTCCGGTCAGACCGCGCTCGGTCATTGCCCGTCCGAAAACGGAAGAATTGCGCTCCCTCACGGAGCAAATGCCGGTCTGCCTCAAGACGAAATACGGCAACGTGAACGTGCAGACGCGTGTCGTGGCCCGCAGCAAGGCCTCGACGTTCATCGCCACCGACGACTCCGCGCTCCACAAGGGCCACCCGACGATCAGCCGTGACGAGGGCGAGCGGATGGCGCGAGTGCAGGACGAGTACATCCGCTCGCGCGACATGATCGTGGTGGACGGGTACATCGGAAACAATCCAGTCCTCCGCACCCCCGCCCGCCTCATCATCGAGGCCTCCAACGCCAACATCGCCGCCATGCAGCAGATTCTCTACTACCCTCT
>QHXY01000129.1 GCA_003223145.1 Acidobacteriota bacterium | reverse complement strand
GCAATGTCCGAGCCATGATCACTGCCGCTCATCGTCCTTGTACTGGGAGTTGTCCTGTTCCTGGTCGGTCCGGTCATCGCCACATTCAGCCTGATGCAGGAGCATCAGGCAGACCTGTTCGGGCTCGAATCGACCCGCGACCCGGCGGCTGCCGCCTCGGCGTTCCTGAAGTTCGGGAGGCTCGACCTCGACGAGTATCACGTCCATCCTTGGATCGAGGCGTTGCTGTACAGCCACCCGAGCCTGGAGAACTCAATTGCCCCGGGAGGTGACCAGGCGGGAGGACGGGGGACCCGCGGCGGACTCTCCATAATAAAGGTGGAGGGCGTCGAGGTAGGCGTCGGCCACTCTCTGTCGGTAGGCGGGATCGGCGATCAGCCGGCTGTCAGCGAGGTTGCTCAGGTTGCTGACCTCGACGAGGACCTGCACGGGGACTTCGCTGCAGCGCAGGACGGCCGGGACCCAGGACCGCCGCCGGCGGATGATCCGCTCGCGAACCGGATCATACGGATGGATCGCCACACCGTGCCGCTGGAACCCCTTCAGGAGCGTGGTGGCGAACTGGCGCGATAAGCCCTCCGACCGCTCCCTTTCGGCGCGCGTGAACGACACATACGGCTGCTCGCGGGCCTCGCGAATGCGTGCGTACACCGGGCCGGTGTAGCCGTAACGGTTGCGCCGGTATTCCTCCCCCGGCACGTAGATCATCGCGCCTCCCAGCCCTGGGTGTCGCGCGTCGGCGTGCAGGCTGGTGAAGACGATTTTCAGAGGGTCGCTGCCGTCCGCCACGAGGCGGCGGAAATACGCGTTGGTGAGGTACCACCTCAAATTGACGCTGACGTAGGGCTGTGTCAGGGGGAATGGCGGATCGGTCAGAAGAATCTCCGCCTGGTTTCTCGGCAGACGAACCTGATCGCGGACACGGTACCCCTCCCTGCGGTCCCTGATGGTCGTGAGAACGCGGGCGGCGGTGTCACCCTCCAGACGCGCCTTGATCCGGCACAGGATGTCGTAGACATATTCGTGCTCGGAGACGCCGTTGTGGGAAGCGCCGCGGTCGCGGCCTCCGTGGCCGGCGTCGAGGATGACCGTGACCCCCTCCAGGTTCCGGCTGCGCGTCTGGTTGGTGTACCGGGCGATCTTCGCCTGACTCTTCTCCCAGTCCTGGCGTCGGGGGTCCTGGCCGGGCAGAAACTCCGGCAGCAGGTCCTCCATCGAGATCTTCACGGGGTAGCCCGCCGGGATGTCGGTCACGTCGCGGATGCCGCTGCGGGTGGCAATCGCCCGGGCGAGATCGTTCACCTCCTGGCTGTCGACCCTGCCGGTGAAGCGCATCACCACCGAGTAGAGGGCCTCGCCGCGCTTGAGCCGGTAACGCGCAAACGCCCCGGCGTCGTCGGCGCCGTACACCAGCTGGCCCGTCGAGTCGGCCGCCTGCCCCGGCGGCGGTGCTGCGCGCTTTGGCGTGACCGGCTCCGCCTCGGTCGGTACCTCGGTGAAATCGTCGCTGTTCACTTCGCCGTCCGAAGGCGGGGCAGGCCGGCCCTCCGCCCCCGACCCGGACCCCGCCAGCTTCTTGAACGGCGGCAGGAGGAGCTCGCCGGGGACGACGATCTCCATGCCTGGAGTCGGGATGAGACCGGGAAGCGCGTTCCGGTCGGCGAGGACGCCGAAGTTTTCTCCGCGACCGGTCAGCCAGAGGGACAGGTTCCAGAGACTCTCCTCGGAGGCAGGCTGTCGCCCGGCGCCTGCGCGGTGGATCCAGTCGCCGTCCCGCGGTCCGTCTTCGGGGAAGAGATCATGGATCGCCCGCACCTTGTACGTCTCGTTCAGGGAAGCATAAGGTAGCGCAACGGTGCCGCCGGCGGCCGGCGGGAGATCGCCGTTCAAGATGCGCACCGACGGGAGCTCGCGCAGGTCAACCAGATATCTCTGGCCGAGGGATGCCGCGGTGTCGCCCGGGCGGACGGGCACCACGAGAACCAGATCCCTGCCTCCCCGCAGCTCAGCGTGCTCTCCCGGAACCTGAGAATCGCCCGCCGGTGACGTGCGCCCGGCGACGCCGTCGAGGCGCTGCGCCGGCTTCGGGCCGGGCACCGCGCTCGCCGCACCCGGCGATGCGGGCAGGGCGAGCCCCGCCGCGAGGGTCAGCGCGAGGGCGATCCCGGGACGACCTTCCGGAGACCGTCGAACCAGAGTCACGAATCGCCGTCGAGAGGAGGGTGGTGCTCGTGGAACCTCAGCTCGGCTTCGAGCGCTGCCGCGAGGCGGAACACGGTCTCCTCGTCGAAGCGGCGTCCGATGATCTGCAGTCCGATCGGGAGGCGCTCGCGCGTGAGCCCGCAGGGGATCGACATGCCCGGAAGTCCCGCCAGGTTGATGGTCACCGTGAAGATGTCCGACAGGTACATCGACAGCGGATCGTCCACTTTCTCGCCGAAGCGGAACGCCGGAGTGGGCGATGTCGGAGTGACGATCGCATCCACCGTCTGGAAGGCGCGCTCGAAGTCCCGCCGGATGAGCGTCCGCACCTTCTGTCCCTTCAGATAGTAAGCGTCGTAATAACCCGCCGACAGGACGTAGGTGCCAAGCATGATGCGTCTCTTCACCTCCGCGCCGAAGCCCTCGGTGCGCGTGCGGAGGTACAACGGACCGATCTGGCTCGCACCTGCCGCCCGGTGGCCGTAGCGCACACCGTCGTAGCGCGCCAGGTTGCTGCTGGCCTCGGCCGTGGCGATGATGTAGTAGGTCGGGATGGCATACTCGGTGTGGGGCAGCGAGATCTCCTCGAGCCGCGCGCCCGCCCGCTCGGCCAGCTTCAGAGCGGACCTCACAGCGGAGTCGACTTCGGGGTCCATGCCGCCTCGAAAATATTCCGCCGGCACGCCGATACGCAGGCC
>QHXY01000128.1:8851-9965 GCA_003223145.1 Acidobacteriota bacterium | reverse complement strand
GTAGACCTGCTTCCCCTTCGCCAGATGCTCGCGGACGATCTCGGCCTGCTTGCCCCAGACCACGATGCGGTGCCACTCGGTGCGCTCCTGACGCTCGCCGCCCTTGTCGGTCCAGACATCGTTGGTCGCCAGGGTGAAGTTCGCGACGGCCGTGCCGTTCTGCGTGTAGCGGACCTCCGGATCGCGGCCGAGATTGCCGATCAGGATGACCTTGTTGAGACTCGCCATGACCGACCCCCTTGATTTCCGACGGCTCTCGAACATTAGCCTATCACAGGCGTCGTCCCGGCCGGCGCGGGGAGCGGCATCGCGGTTGCACGGGCGGGGAACGGCACGTAGAATCCCCCCGCCCCGGAGGAGCCGGGGCCGCCGGGGGATCGATGGACAAGGAACGCGGGCTGATCCGCGCGGCCGGCTCGATGAGCGTCGTCACGATGCTCAGCCGGATCGCCGGCTATTTCCGGGACAGCCTGCAGGCGACGATCCTCGGCGCCGCAAACTCCTCCGACGCCTTCGTCATCGCGTATCGCATCCCCAACATGCTGCGCCGCCTGGTCGCCGAGGGAGCGCTGACCTCGGCGTTCGTCCCGACCTTCGCGCGCTACATCCGTTCGGGAGACCGCGAGGCGATGTGGCGCTTCGCGGCGTCGGTCCTGTACGCCATGGCGGTGCTGCTGGCGATCATCACAGCCCTCGGGATCGTCTTCTCGCCCCTTCTGGTGAAGGCCCTGGCCTGGGGGTTCATGGTGTCCCCGGAAAAGCTCGCGCTGACGATCTCCCTGAACCGACTGATGTTTCCCTACATCTTCTTCATCTCCCTGTCGGCCATCATGTCGGGGATCCTGAACGGGTTCGACGTCTTCGCCCTGCCGGCCTTCACGCCTGTCCTGCTCAACGCCGCGATCATCACCTGCGCTTACGCACTGCGGAACCGCTTCTCCGATCCTTCCTACGGTTTCGCGGTCGGCGTCCTGGTCGGGGGCCTGCTGCAGCTCGGGGTGCAGGTGCCGGCGCTGTGGCGGCACGGCATGAGCCTCCGGCCCCCCGCAAGTCTCGATCTCGGGGGGCTCCGCGAAGTGGGCCGTCTCATCCTGCCGCGCGTGTTCGGCGTGGG
>QHXY01000128.1:0-8782 GCA_003223145.1 Acidobacteriota bacterium | reverse complement strand
CCATCAGCCTGTCGACGGTCATCCTCCCCACCCTGTCGCGGGCGACGGCCGACCGGGACGCCGAGAAAGTCCGCGGCCTGCTGTCGACCGCGATGCGGCTTCTGCTGTTCGTGACCGTCCCGGCGACTCTCGGGCTCATCGTGCTGCGCGTGCCGATCATCCACGTTCTGTTCGAGCGGGGTCGGTTCACGCGGGAGGACACCTTCCTCACCGCCAGCGCCCTGGCGTACTACGCCATCGGCCTCCTGCCGTTTGCCGCGGTGAACATCCAGGCGACCGCCTTCTACGCGCATCGCGACACCCGCACGCCGGTGAAGGTCGCGGCGCTCACCTTCTTCCTGCACCTGGGACTCAACTTTCTCCTGCGCGGCCCGATGAAGCACAGCGGCATCGCGCTGTCGACGTCGATCTCCGCCCTGGCCGACAGCGCGCTCCTGGCGTGGATGCTGCGCCGGCGGGCCGGTGAGTACCTCGACGCGCCGGTGGTGCGCTCGGCCTGGCACACGCTGGTCGCGGGAGGCGCGATGGGCGCGGCGCTCCTGCTTGTCGGGCGCTCCGTCGACGTGCTCGCCCTGCACGGGATCCTCGCCAAGGCGGCCGTCCTGAGCGGTCTCATCGCGGGGGGCGGCGCCATCTACTTTGCGGTCTTGGCGGCCCTCGGCAGCGAGGAGCTGCGACTCCTGGTGTCGGTCATGAGGCCGGCACGATGAAGGCCGTGGTGCAGCGGGTGTCGCGCGCCGAGGTGCGCGTCGGAGGCGCGACCGTGGGCCGCATCGGCCGCGGCCTGCTCGTCCTGATCGCGATCGAGAAGGGCGACACGCCGGCGGATCTTGACTGGTTTTCCGACAAGGTGCTAAATATGCGCGTCTTCGAAGACAACGCGGGGAAGATGAACCGCTCCGCCCTCGAGACGGGCGCCGAGGTCCTGGTGGTGTCGCAGTTCACCCTGGCCGGCGACCTGAGCCGGGGCCGTCGGCCGGGCTTCGAGCGCGCCGCCTCGCCCGAGGAGGCGGAGGTCGTGTACCGCGCCTTCGTCGAAAAGTTACGGCAGAGCCCGCTGACGATCGCCACGGGTCGCTTCCGGGAACTGATGGAGGTCGAGCTGGTGAACGACGGGCCGGTGACCCTGATCCTCGAAGGCGGACATCGATGAAGCCCGCCGACCTGATCGAGGATTTCCTCCATTACCTCACCGTCGAGCGCGGGTTGGCAAAGAACTCCCTCCTGGCGTACGGGCGCGATCTCGCGAAGTTCGGCCGCTACCTGACCGCGAAGGGTCGTACACCGCGCCAGATCCGCCAGGGAGAGATCGACGAGTTCGCTCGACGGCTTTCGGGCCAAGGGTTGTCGGCGAAATCGATCGCGCGGGCCCTCAACGCCGTGCGCATGTTCTACCGTTACCTCGTGATGGAGAAGATGGTCACCGTGGATCCCACCGCACAGATCCGCTCACCGCGGACTCTGAAGACCCTGCCACGCTACCTCACCCTCGAGGAGGTCGATCACCTGCTCGCCGCGCCGGACCCGGGTAGCCCGCTCGGACTGCGCGACGCCGCGATGGTGGAGATGCTCTACGCCACGGGGCTGAGGGTCTCGGAGCTGATCTCGCTGCGTCAACGCGACCTGAACCTGGAAGCGGGTTACCTCCGGTGCGTCGGCAAGGGGAGCAAGGAGCGCGTGGTCCCGCTCGGACGCCAGGCCGTGGCGAGGATTCGGGTGTATCTGGACGCCGCCCGTCCAGAGATTCTCAGAGGCTCGTCGCACCCGTCCCTCTTTCTCAACAGCCGCGGCGGCCCCATGAGCCGGCAGGGTTTCTGGAAAATTCTCAAGAAGCACGGCCGCGCCGTCGGTCTGCGATCCAGACTCAGCCCGCACGTGCTGCGCCACTCCTTCGCGACGCATCTTCTGGAACGGGGTGCCGATTTGAGATCCGTGCAGATGATGCTCGGCCATGCCGACATCTCGACGACACAGATCTACACGCACATCAACCGCGAGAGGCTGAGAAAGATCTACAAGGACTTCCACCCGCGCGCGTGAGTCGCTCTCATCGCGCGGATTGCTTGACACCATTTCAGGCGTGTGCTTGACTAGGATCCATGGCCGCTGAGGAAGACGATTTCGAACGGCCGCTACGCGAGCTGGAGAAGAAAATCGAGGAACTCTCCGGCGTGCCGGGCGGCGACGATCGCGCCGACGAAATCGAGCGACTTGAACGGCGGCTGCAGACACTCCGAGAGGAAGTGTACGCTCGGCTGACGCCTTGGCAGCGCGCTCTGGTGGCCCGTCATCCGAAGCGTCCCTACACGCTCGACTACGTCGGGCTCCTGTTTTCCGATTTCGTCGAGATTCACGGTGATCGCAAGTACGCCGACGACCCGGCGATCGTCGCCGGGTTCGCCACGTACAAGGGCGCGCCGATCGCGGTCATCGGTCATCAAAAAGGACGCGACACGCGCGAGAAGGTGCGCCGCAACTTCGGTATGCCGAGACCCGAGGGCTATCGCAAGGCGGTACGCCTGATGGATCTGGCGGAACGGTTCCAAAGACCGCTGTTCACCTTCGTGGACACACCCGGCGCCTATCCGGGCAAGGGCGCGGAAGAACGCGGTCAGGCGGAGGCGATCGCGGTCAGCCTGCGGACGATGGCACGCCTCAGCGTCCCGATCGTCGTCACCGTCACGGGCGAGGGGGGCAGCGGCGGGGCGCTGGCGATCGCGGTGGGGGATCGCGTCCTGATGCTCGAGCACGCCGTGTACTCGGTGATCAGCCCCGAGGGGTGCGCGGCGATCCTGTGGTCGGACCAGAGCAAGGCGAAGGAGGCGGCCCGCGCCATGCGGATCACGGCTCCGGATTTGAAGGAGCTCGACATCATCGACGCGATCGTGCCGGAGCCGGCGGGCGGGGCGCAGGCGGACCATGCGAAGCAGGCGACCATCCTGGGGGAGCACCTGATGGCGTGCCTGGAGGAGCTTAGGACCGTGGCACCCGCCGAACGCGTCGAGGCGCGTTACCAGAAGTTCCGGCGGATGGGGGTTTTCGGGCAGGCGAAATTCTTCTGAGCTTTTTCTTGGACTCCTCCCACAACGTCTCCATCCGGTTCCGGACCTCCGGGGCGACCTGCAGTCCCTCTTCGGCGAGCCTCGACTCCACGTAGCGGAATCGCTCGATGAACTTGCGGTTCGCGTCCTGCAGCGCCAGCTCGGGGTCGACGCCGGCGCGGCGCGCCACGTTCGCGATGGTGAACAGGAGATCGCCGATCTCCTCCTTGATTGAGGCATGCCTCCTGGCGCGCAGGGCGCGGCGCAGCTCGGCGGCCTCCTCGTCGAGCTTCTCCATCACGCCGTGGAGATCCGGCCAGTCGAAACCGACGCGCGCCGCCTTCGACGAGATGCGCAGCGCCTTGAGGAGTGCGGGCAGCTGGTCCGGGACCCCGTCGAACATGGAGCCGCCGGTCCGGTTGCGCCGTTCCTGGTTCTTGATGCGTTCCCACTGCGCCAGGACCTGCTCCGAGGTCGAGAGGGCGCCGTCACCGAAAACGTGCGGATGTCTGCGGACGATCTTGTCGCCGATCTCCCGCATGACGTCCTCGAGGTCGAACTCCCCGCGCTCCTTTGCGATGCGCGCCTGGAACACGATCTGGAACAAGAGGTCGCCGAGCTCCTCGCGATGGGCCGAGGGGACTCCCGACGTCATCGCCTCCAGCGTTTCGTAAGTCTCCTCGAGCAGGAACGTCGCGAGCGTTTCGTAGGTCTGCTCGCGGTCCCACGGACACCCGTCCGGGCCGCGCAGGCGATCCATGATCCGCTTCAAGCGATCCATTTCCGACACGCAGGCCTCCTGGTGCGCGTGGCGCATGTTAGTGCACCGTGCGTGGGCTCGCAATGGCTTGTGTTCCGCCGCGCCGCGGTGCTATTCTCCGCGCCGCACGCCGGAGGGCGCGGCAGCGGCGCCAGGGATGATGGAGAAGAAAGACGAGAAGAAGCGGGAGGACATCCGGGTCATCGATCGGCGGATGTTCACCTCGGACGGTCAGCGCCGCGATCCGGATCTGCCGTTCGAGGAGCTCCTTCCAGCACCGCACGGCGTCGGCGCCGCGCCCGGGACCGAGGCACCGCGAGCCGCGGCGGCCCCGGGGTCCCGCCAGGATCAGGTCGCCTCGGCGCACTTCGTGAGCCTGGTACGGAACCTGGCGGCCACGGCGGCGGCCAATCTCGGCGAGATGCCCAACCCTTTCACCGGCCAGGTCGAGGTCGATCTCGACGGCGCCCGGCAGGTGATCGACCTCCTCCAGGCCCTCCAGATGAAGACGCGGGGCAACCTGACGGCGGACGAAGCGCGATTGCTCGAATCACTTCTCTACGACTTGAAGATCGCGGTGGTCAACCTCCAGAAGCCGAAGACGTCGAAGAAGTCGTGAGTCGTCCGCCGGTGCCGCACTCATGGCCGAGCGCTCCCCCTCCATGACGGGACGCCGCGCCCGGCGCCGGGCGATTGGGCCCGTGGTCCTTTTCGCGGTCCTGGCCGCCGCCCCCTCCCGAGCCCAGGAGCCCGAAGTCATCGTTCTCGACCCCAACCGCCCGCTGATTCAGAACCCGAGAACGGTCGCTCCCCCAGCTCCGGGCACAAAGGCCGGCGCTGAGACCGAGGGACCCGGCCCCATCCTGCCGCTCCAGGAAGGAGTGAACGCCCGGGAGGTCCTCGCCGATCTGTGGTTCAAGGAGGAGGCCCTGCAAAGGCGCGGCGAGAAAGACGAAGCGGCCCGCCAGGTCGAGGTCGCCCTCGACTTCATGCAGCGAGAGGGCCTGCGGGGTGCTCCGGAGCTCGCCGGCGCCTTCCTCGCCAAGGCCCGGAGCAGGCTCGACGAGGGGGACTACCGTGGAGCGCAAGATCATTTCCGCCTCGCCGCGCGTTTCGATCCGGCTCTCGGGGCGGCGCACGCCGGTCTGGCGATCGCGCTGCTGCGCGGTGACCGTGATCTTCGCGGGGCCGCCGGCGAGGGCTGGACCGCCCTGAAGATCGGATTGGGAGACGCGGGCGTCCTCTACCACCAGATGGGAAACGCCGTGCTGATCGTCTACCTGGGGCTCTGCCTGGGCGCCGTCGCGAGTCTGTTCCTGATGTGCCTGCGCAGCGCTCCCGCGCTCTTTCACGATCTGAAGGAACGGTTTCCGCGTTCCCTGTCCGACGATACCTCCCGATTGCTCGGATGGGGGTTGCTGGCGCTTCCGGTCCTCGCGCTGGCCCCGCTGGTGTGGCTGGTCGTGTTCTGGGCGATCCTCTTCTTTCCGTACCTGCGCAGGAGCGAGAGGCTCATCACGGCCGTCTGCTGGATTGGGTCGCGGGGACCGCGGTGGATCCCGGGGCACGCGCCATGTTCCGGTCGATGCGCGGCGGGTACGACTTGCAGGACGAGCAGGCCCTCCGGAAGCTCCAGGCCGAGCACCCCGAGGACCCGATGTTCCCGTTCCTGCTCGCCTCGATCGAACGCGTGGCCGGACGCTTCGACGAAGCGATGCGGCTTTACGAGGAGGTGTTGAAGATCGATCCGAACCACTCCCTCGCCATGGTCAATCTCGCGAACCTCCGGGCCCTGCGCCAGGAGTTCGCCATCGCACAGGGACTCTACAAGCGGGCCTGGGAAACCGATCCGGCGATGGCGATCGCGCACTATAACAGTCATCTGGCCCACCTCGAGGCGTTTCATCTCGAATCGGCGGACCACGAGCTGAAGGAAGCGCGGCGTCTCGATGACACACTGGTCACCGGTCTCCTGGCGCAAGGGAATGAAGGGCGGTCGAGGAGGCTGCCGATGGACGTCGGCTATGCACCGGGGCAGATCTGGAGACGCGCCCTCACCCTGCGCATCGACCCGGGCGGGCGATCGGGCTGGACACGGTCGCTGAGCGCGCCCGCCACACTGGCCGGTGGCGCCGGACTCATCCTGGTCATCCTGGTGCCGGGTCTGGGCCTCGCGGCGCGCGGCGCTCCGTCACGACGCTGCCGGCGCTGCGGGCGGGCCTTCTGCCGGCGCTGTCAGGTGATCACCAAGTACCCGGACCACTGTTCTCCCTGCATGCACCTGTTCATCCTGCGGGACGGTCTCGCGCCGAACGTGAAAAACAGGAAAATGGAAGAGGTCGTCAGACACCGACGCCGTGTCTGGATCGGCGAGCGGGTCCTCAGTCTTGCGCTGCCCGGAGGAGGGCACGTGCTCGGAGGCCGGCCGCTTCTGGGATTCACGCTCCTGGTCACCTGGTTCGGGACCTGGCTGGCCGTGCAATTGCGCGACGAGTTCCTCGTGCCTTCAGAGGGTATCCTGCCGGGGGGGCTCCTGCCGGTGGCAGCGGCCGGGACCGTCGCGCTTCTCGCCTGGCTCGTGGGGAACCTCACCGCTCACGAGGCGGATACGGAGTGAGGCGGCATGGCGCTTAAAGGCACGCTGAAGGATTTCAGTCTGGCCGACATCTTCCAGCTGATCGGCATCCAGAAAAAGACAGGCGTCTTGACGCTCAAGAACGACAAAGAGGTCGTGACGGTGTCATTCGTCGAGGGCAGCGTGGTGTCGGCGGACGCGTTCCACCGGCGTCTGGAGGACCGTCTCGGGACGGTCCTGGTGAAGTCGGGGCGAATCACCGAGGCGCAGTTGCAGGAGGCGCTCCGCGTCCAGAAGAGCACCTTGAAACGGATGGGCAGCATCCTGGTCGAGAACAAGTTCATCGACGCCGTGGCCCTGCGTGAGGCGCTGCAGGTCCAGATCAGCCAGATGGTCTACCGGCTGTTCCGCTGGGCGGACGGCGAGTACGACTTCTCCCAGGAGGAGCGGGTCGAGTACGACAAGGAGTACGTGGCTCCGATGAGCGCGGAGAGCATTCTGATGGAAGGGGCCCGTATCCTGGACGAGTGGCCGATGATCGAGAAAGGCATCAAGTCGTTCTCGGCCGTTTACCGTCGCGCCAACGTCGAGATCGCCGCGGCTCCGGGCGCCGCGGCGGCGGGAAGGGAGGACGAGGCCGCCCGGGGCGTCACGTTGAACGATCAGGAGCGCAGCGTCTACAACCTGCTGGATGGCAAGAGGACCGTGCAGGAGATCGTGGAACGATGTGCCCTCAGTGAGTTCGACACCTGCAGGATCCTGTTCGATTTGATCAGCCGGCAGCTCCTCGATGAGGTGAAGGCCACGGGGCAGAAGACGGTGGCCGTGCAGGCACCTGCCGTGCGGGCACCGCGCGAGGCGCCGCGCGTGCTTCTGGCCATCGGCTATCTGCTGCTTGTCCTCGGGGCGGGCAGCCTGATGATGCGCCGCGGCGAGACGATCGTGACAGGGCTCGCGCACAGCGAGGCGGCCACGCCCTATCTGGCCCCCCTCCTGCCGCGGCAGGAGATGCGTTCAATCCGGGATGCAATCGCCCGCAGCCGCATGCAGCGGATTGATTTCGCCATCCAGGTCTATTACCTTCTGAATCGCGGATACCCGGAAAACCTCAGGTACCTGGTGACGGCCCACCTCTTGAAGCCCTCCGCGATCCTGGATCCTCTGGGCAAGCCGTTCGACTATCAGATCCTGCCCGGCGGCTATCGGATTGCCTTCTCACCATCGGCCTATGATGACAAGCCAATCGAGCTGATCAATTCTCCGTCTGGCTAGCAATGCAGAGTAGTTAAGTTACACTATAATAATAACTTATACTATAAGATATGTATCAAATTAGACTTGACAATGACGCACTCAATCTTTATACTGAACGTCGACTAACAGCTTAAGGACTGTTGCCAAGGAGGAAATACATGAGCAAGATCATCGGCATCGACCTCGGGACGACCAATTCAGTCGTCGCCATCATGGAGGGCGGCAAACCGGTCGTCATACCGAATGCCGAAGGCTCGAGAACTAGTCCGTCCGTGGTCGCATTCACCGAGAAGGGCGAGCTGCTGGTTGGGCAGGTCGCCAAGCGGCAGGCAATCACCAATCCCGAGAACACGGTCTTCTCCATCAAGCGCTTCATGGGGCGCAGGATGGAGGAGGTCAACGAAGAAATGAAGATGGTCCCCTATCGCGTGGTGGCCGGCCCGGCCAACGCCGTGCGGGTGCGCATCCGCGGCAAGGATTACAGCCCGGAGCAGATCTCGGCGTACATCCTCCAGAAGATGAAGCAATCCGCCGAGGATTATCTCGGCGAGAAGGTCACCAAGGCGGTGATCACCGTCCCGGCGTACTTCAACGACGCGCAGCGCCAGGCCACCAAGGACGCCGGACGGATCGCGGGATTCGAGGTGGAACGCATCGTCAACGAGCCGACGGCCGCCGCCCTGGCCTACGGGCTGGACAAGAAGAAGGACGAGATTATCGCGGTCTACGACTTCGGCGGGGGTACATTCGACATCTCGATCCTCGAGGTCGGCGAAGGGGTCGTGGAGGTCAAATCGACCAACGGTGATACGCACCTGGGCGGTGACAATATCGACCAGCGGGTCGTCGAATGGATCACCGGCGAGTTCAAGAAGGACCAGGGGATCGACCTGTCCAAGGACCGGATGGCGTTGCAGCGGTTGAAGGAATCGGCCGAAAAAGCGAAGTGTGAACTGTCCACGGTGACGGAGACGGAGATCAACCTGCCTTTCATCACGGCGGATGCCAGCGGTCCCAAGCATCTCCAGATGAAATTGAGCCGGGCGCAGTTTGAGCGGCTGGCCGGCGACTTGTTTGAACGCTCCCTCCCGCCCGTGCGGCAGGCTCTCAAGGACGCGGGCATGCAGCCGTCCGACATCGACGAGGTGGTCC
>QHXY01000474.1 GCA_003223145.1 Acidobacteriota bacterium | reverse complement strand
CTTGCCGGGGCTCACGCATCCGCCCGCCCGAGCTCGTCCAGGAGCAGATCACGATCCAGAAGCCTGCGATCGCCCGGATCCTCGAGGAAGGGATCCACGTCCGCGACCACTGACGCCCAGTCGAGCGCCGCGACTCGATCCCGAACGATCCCTCTCCAGTTCTTCTCCTCGACCAGCGGTCCCGGCCATCCGGGCTGCTCGAGCGCGTTGCGCAGAAGCGTGAGGTTCGGCGATGGGCGATCCGCACGGGTCAGGTACCAGGCGAGGTCGAAGAGATCCCGCCCCTTGGTCCAGCGCCGTGCCAGGACGGCGTGAACCTTGCCGGCCATGCATGAGCGCAGATCGTGGACACGGAAAACGATCGGAAAATGCCGCGTCACGAGACGGGTCTCCAGCACGGCGCCGGCGGGGGGACGGGTGTCCACCTCGATCCGGATCATGAGCTTCGCACCCCTTTGGGAAGCGAGGTCGGTCTCCTGGAGAAGACCGGGGAACTTGACCTCCACGGTCCGGACCGGTCCCTTCCCTCGCGCGGTCACCTCGACCGCGTAGCCGGACTGCACCAGATCGCGGTGGCTCGACTCAGCCAGAGCGGCGAGTCCCCGGTCGTGTTCCGGCCTCTCCAGGGAGAAGTCGAGGTCCTCGGAGAACCGTCCCAGCCCATGAAGAAACCGGAGGGCGGTCCCGCCCTGAAATGCCAGCGACGCGAACGCCCCTGCGTCCTGCAGAGACCGGAGGATGTGGGCCTGGAGATACTCGCGGACCATGTTGAGCCTCTTGCGACGGTCCGGCTCCGCGGCAGCGAGCGCCAGAAGACGATCCTTCAAAGCGCCGCCTCTTTCCCCGCTTCGTCCCTCAGGAGACGGGCGGCCAGAGACGCGGCCCGGATGAGCTTGGGCTTCCCCGTTCTCCTGGCGAATTGCTCCAGCCTGGCTGGATCGAGCTGGCCGGATGAGAATCGCAGTTCGATCAGGAACCGCCGCCGGACCGGCCCGGGGGTCAGATGGAGAAGGTCGAGGAGGGCCTTCTCGGGGTGCGCCACATAGGACGGCTGCCCCGGTCCGAGCGCGACCTCCTGGTATCCCCAGAAGAGAGCCGGGTGGACGTGGCGATACACGAATTCTCCGAACGGTGTCCTGAACCTCCGCGGGCGTCCCGTGGTCACGCTGGTGACGACCGGGACAGCCTCCGGGATCACTCCGTGGTACGCCAGCGCCGATTGCAGGCTCACGTACGAGGGTCGGTGGAGCCGGGAGGCCAGGGCAAGGGGATCGGGGCGTTCCCGGGCATGGGGCTGAGCGAGCGCATAGAGGCCGCGGCGCAACTGGCTCAGGCGCCCTGAAGCAACCCAACGGCTGATCTGCCGCCTGACCTCCGCGGGAGAGTCCTTCCCGGCCACAAGCATTGAGGACTCGAACAGGGTGACGTTGCCCAAGAGGTTAAGCAGATCCTGCCATTTCATGGCAATAACTTGCCATAAATGGCAACTTAATGCAATGAATTGCCGCTCAATAACTTCGAGATCGAACGGCGGGGAATGTCGAACTGGTGGAGGCGGCGGGAGTCGAACCCGCGTCCGGAACAGATCAGCGTGGGCCGTCTACGTGCGTAGCTTCATCGGAGGCGCTCTCGCCGGCCGTCCCCCGACGAAGCAGACGGACGGTCGGCCAGCCCGGTCGTTTTCGCCTTAAGGCTTCGGGCGGGCCTTCAGGCTATCCCGCTGTGCGACGCCCATCCGGTCCCCCGCGGGAGAAAGGGTCCGGTGGACGGGCTGCTTAAGCAGCCAGCGCTAACTGTGAGTTGGCGCTTGTGTCTAGTTCCACCTGTTTTACGAGGAGTGGGCCTCGGCACGCTGTCCCAGCCTCAACAGTCCCGTCGAAACCGTTTCGCCCCCATCCTTATATATATGTCTGGGCTGTAGGGTCTAGACGCCCGAAGAATATAACACCCGGGCGCGCGGGGGATCAAGAAAGCCCCGGGGCCGTCGAAACTGCGGCCCCGGGGCTCCGGTTCCATTGTCAGAAGATCGAGACTCGCACGAAAAAGGCTCCGTCGGTGAGCAGCACCTTGTCGCCCCCGCAGACGTTCGGGACGGTAAAGCTCGCCTGATAGGTCAGCGGACTCTTCGGGTTGGCGTTCGGAGTCCAGCCGTTACCGGTGACCGTGTAGGCCTGCGACGTCAGCGGGACCGCGAACGGCGTGACGGTCGGCGTGGAGGCGCAGCGGAGGCTGAATGCCGCGAAGTGGGGAGCGCCCACCACCACGGTCACCGTCGACTTGTTGCCGGGAAGGCTGAAGTCGTACCCGACGTTCACCGTCGTTCCGGGATTGGCGATGGAGTTGGGGATCGATCCAGGTGCGAACCCGACCAGGCCCGTCGTACAGTCGGGCGACATGCCGGCGCTCCAGAAGCCTCCGTTGGCGCTGTAGTGCCAGCGGAAGACGCTCTTGCTCAGGCACGGCGCGCCGAGGACCTGCACGGCCGTCGTCTGGTCGACCGTGGCGCCGCCGTCGTCGGCGACATGCACTTTGACGATGAACCCGGTCGTGGACGTGTAGACGTGGCTGCCGGTGACGGAGTAGCTGATGCCGCTGCCGGTGACGGTGCCCGTCGAGGTCGTGCTGTCGCCCCAGTCAATGGTGGCGGTGAAGTCGGTGGCGGTCGCGAGCGGGTTGGTGTCGATGAAGCTGGCCGTAACGGTGTACGCCTCGCTGCTGTTGCCGGGCGGCGTGATGCCTGTCGGAATCAGAATCACATCGACGACGGTGGCCTTCGCGCTGCCCGAAGCCGTGTTGTCGGAATTGTCGATGTCGGTGACAGTCACCTTGGTCGTGTACGAGCCCTCGTCGACGTAGGTGTGATCGCCGGTCACGAAGAAGCTGCCGCTGCCACCGCTGATCGTGCCGCTGCTCATCGAGCCGTCGCCCCACTCGATCACGGCCGAATACTCGCTTGCGGTGGCTGCTGTGTCCGGGTCGCTAAAGGTCGCGACCAGCGCACCGGTGAACGGCATGCCCTCGGCCGCGCTGATGGGGAGGGGACGGATGATGATCTTCTCCCCGATCCACAGGACCGTCGCTGTCGTCGTCTCCTCGGAGGAGTCGCAGGTGCCGCTGTTGTCGAGGTCGTAGCAGGCGGTGACGGTGTCGGTGCCGCCCAGCAGATTAGTGCCGGCGTAGGAACACGAGACGTGGCCGGTCCCATCCGTCGTCCCGGACCTCGCCGCGGTGTTGGCGCCGCTGGCCGAGAACAGGATCTGCTTGCCGGCCACGGGA
>QHXY01000127.1 GCA_003223145.1 Acidobacteriota bacterium | reverse complement strand
GGTCGGCGGGCCGATATTCAGCAACGTGATCGTTTCCGGCATGGACTTCGCTCCGGACGGAACGCTGTACGGCGTGGCGCTCCGCGGGACGGGAGCCGACGGGGGGCTTTTGCGCATCAACAGGACGACCGGCGCCGGCACGGTCCTGTCGGTCCTGGGCCGGCTGAACCAGCAGGGGATCCGCTTCGCGCCGGCGATCGCGCTCGACCACGACCAGGACGGCATCCACGACATCGTCGACTGCGCGCCGGCCGACCCGACCAACGCGCCGCCCGGGCTCGCCTCCAATCTGGTATTCACCGACGCGCGCAGCTTCACCTGGTCGCCGGCGCCCGGCGCCCGCTTCCACAACTCGTATCGCGGCACGATCACGGCGTTCCTGGGGACGCGGCTGCCCGGCAACGTCTTCGACCAGGTCTGCCTCGAGAGCGGTGACGCCCAGACCAACGGTGATCTCGTTTCGGCGGATGCCGCCTCGCCGCCGCTCGGGACCGCCCTTTACTATGTGACCGACGGCGAGAGTTGTGGCGAAGGACCGCTCGACAGCGATCCGGCCCATCCGATCCCCAACAACAGCCCCTGCCCGACGCCCCCTTAAGCCTGTTCTTGCCGGGATCGTGGCCCCGAAAAGTCGCCGGCCGGCCTCGCGATCTGTCGCTTGACCCTCGCGCTCGCAGGGCCTACGATGACCCGCCTCTATGACTTGCACGCGATGCGGTCAAACCGTTCCGGAGGGCGCCACCGAGTGCTCCGCCTGCGGCGCCGGCCTCGCGGGTGACAACCCGACGATGACCGGCTACGGGGCCGGGACCGGTGACCGGTCCGGACCCGGCGGCGATCGCACCCTGACCACCGGCGGCTTCGCCGCGGCTGCCACCGGACCCTACACCGGTTCCCCTGCGGCGCGTTTCGCCCCGGGCACCCTGCTCGGCAAGCGCTACGAGATTGTCGCGGTCCTCGGCGAGGGCGGCATGGGGACGGTGTACAAGGCGCGGGATCTCGAGCTGGGGCGCCTGGTGGCGCTCAAGGTGATCCGGCCCGAGATGGCGTCGCGCCCGGAGATCCTTGAACGCTTCAAGCGCGAGATCCTGCTCGCCAGCCAGGTGACCCACAATAACGTCCTGCGCATCCACGACTTCGGCGAGGCGGGCGAGGTCCGGTTCATTCGCCCTGGCGCGGCAGATCGGCGAGGCGCTGCAGGCGGCGCACGACGCCGGCATCGTGCACCGCGACCTGAAGCCGCAGAACGTCTTGGTCGACGGGGAGGGGAACGCCTACATCGCCGATTTCGGCATCTCCCGCTCGCTCGCCGAGGGCGGCACGATGACCGAGACCGGCGCCGTGCTCGGCACGGTCGATTACATGTCGCCCGAGCAGGCGCGCGGCGAGACGCCGGACCACCGCGGCGACATCTACTCGTTCGGCGTCATGCTCTACGAGATGTTCACGGGCGCCCTCCCGTTCCGCGCCAGCAACGCGCTTTCCGTGATGATGAAGCGGCTGCATGAGGACGCCCCGGCGATGCGTCAGGCGCGACCGGAGCTGCCGGCCTGGCTCTCGGCGGTCGTGGCGCGGGCGCTGCGGCGCCGCCCGGAGGACCGCTACCAGAGCGCCGGGGAGCTCCTCCGCGATCTCGAGCGGCAGCGCGCCTCGCGATCCTGGCGGCGCTTCGCCCGGCCGCGCTACCTCGTGCCCGCGGCGGCCCTCGTCCTGGTGCTGGTCGTCACGCTCCTGCCGGTGCGCATCCCCTGGCCTCCCTGGCGCTCGTCCGCGGTCGTGGCACCCCGCACCTCGCTGGTGCTGCTGGGATTCCAGAACGCCACGGGTGACCCGCGCTACGACTGGGTGCGCACGGGGCTGCCGAGCCTCATTCGCTCCGAGCTGATCGAGGCGAAGGCGCTCCGGCTGGTCGGAGAGGACCGGGTCCAGGAAGTGCTGGCGGCCCTCAAGCTCCCCGAAAACTCCGTGCCGTCGCCCGACACCACGCGGCGGATCGCCGGACTCCTCGGCGCCGAGAACGTCCTGGCTGGCCGGCTCGTCCGTATCGCCGATCGGCTCCGGATCGACGCCAGCCTGCAGGCCGCTGGGGCCGCTCCCGTGGAGGGGAGCGCCGCCGCCGGACCTTCCGAAGTCGTTTCGATCCTCGTCGACGGGGAGGGCGACAAGGCGATTTTCGGGATGGTCGACGACCTGTCGCGACAGGTGCGGGATCGCCTCGGCGTCGGAGGCGGCCTGCTGGAGCGCCGGCGCGGAGCGACCGAGCTGTCGACGCGATCGGTCGAGGCGCTGTCGCTTTACGGGGAAGGCCTGGCGCTGTTCCGGTCGGGTAAGGACCTCGAGGCCAAGAAGCGTCTGGAGGCAGCGCTGCAGCAGGACTCGCAATTCCATGTCGCGCAATCCCTTCTCGCCGAGACCTACGACCGGCTCGGCTATTCGGACAAGGCGGTGGCGGAGGCGAACAAGGCGATCGCGGGGCTGGGCTCCGCCTCCCCGTATGAGGCGGCGCGTATCCGCGCCGTGCAAGCCCGCCTGACCGGGAACACGCAGGCGGCCCTCAAGACGTACGGCGAACTCTGCGATTCAGCTCCGAACAGCGCCGAGGCGTTCTTCGATCTGGGACGCGTACGCTTCAAGCTGGGGAAACCCACCGAGGCGCTGCTGGACTTCAACACCGCCTTGGCGCTGCACACGGAAACCGGAAACCAGGAAGGCCGCGCCACAGTCCTCAACGGTCTCGGTAACACATATAGAACGCTGGGCCAGCCCGAGGAGGCGCTCAAGAACTACCAGGCAGCCCTCGAGATCCGACAGCGAATAGGCGACCGCAGGGGTGTTGCCGTCACCCTTTATAACCTAGCGATGATCCAGCGCGACCTGGGCCGACACGACGATGCGATCAGGTCCACCACCGAAGCCTTGGCGATCAGCCGTGAGATCAGCGATCGCGGGGGCCTGGCGATCGGCTACTCGAACCTGGGCGATATCTACCAAATCGCCGGCCGTCCCGAGGATGCCCTCCAAGCCTACCAAGAGAGCTTAAAGATTGTACGGGAGATCGACGACCCGACGAGCCTGTCGCACAGTCTCGCCAACGTCGGTTACATCAACACGGTCCTGGGCCATTACGTCGAGGCGTTCTTTTTCCTCAAGGAGGCCCTCTCAAAGCGCCGCGATATCGGCTACAAGGTTGAGATCGTGAAATCGCTTATCGACCTCGGCTACCTCGAGCAAGTCCAGGGACGGTACGAGGAGGCGATCCGGTATGAGACCGAGGGCCTCACCCTCGCCCGAGAGATTGGCGACAAGCTGGAAATTCTCATACTGTCGGCCAATCTGTCCAATATTCACGAGGACCAGGGTGAGTACGGCCCCGCGCTGTCTCTCCTGAACGACGCACAGAAACTGGCTCAGGAGATCGGCGACAAGGCCCAGCTGACGGCCTGCCTGATCTACCGCGGGAGGGTGCGGCGACACTTGGGCGATTTCGTCGGAGCCGAAACGGCGCTGCGGGAAGCGGAACGTTTGGGCCGCGACATGAACAACGCCCCTCTCCTGGCGGAGTCTTTGGTCGAGCAGGCGTCCCTGCTTCTCAAGCAAGGGCAGAGGAGCCGCGCCCACGAGGTCTCGAAGGAAGCCGTTGCCCGGGCGACCGACGCGGGGGACCACCGGCTGATTCTACTCACTCGCCTGCAGGCCGCCGAGGCCGCCGGTTCTGTGCGCGATCTCGAGAGCGCCGCCGCCAATGCGACACAGTCCGGTCTCACCCCCCTCGGCGCTGCCGCCCATCTTGCGCTTGCGCGCGTGCACCTGATCTCCGGCCACGCCGGAGATGCTCGAACGCATGCCGAGCAGGTGATCAAGATGGGTGCGTCGATCAACGTGCGCGACGTCCTGTTCCAGGCCCATCATCTTGAAGGTAGAGCATTGAAATCACAGGGCCAAGTGGCTGCCGCCGCGGACCAGTTCGGTGCCGCCCTGCAGTACCTCGAGGAGATGCGTCAGGGGCTGTCCGGCACCGATCTTCGAGAGTTCCTGGGGCGACAGGAAAGTGCGGTGTTCGGGAAGGACGCGGCGACGGTGTTTCAGAATGCGAACCGCAACCAGGACGCGAATCGGCTGCGGATGCTCCTGTCGCCTTGAGGACATCCCGTACCGCGGTTGATTTCTGTTGACAATCCTTCCGCAAAGAGGATATTTGGGGGCGCACACTCAAAATAACCCGCGCCAGACGTGCGCTTTAC
>QHXY01000126.1 GCA_003223145.1 Acidobacteriota bacterium | reverse complement strand
CCCGACGCTGAAGGCGTCGATGGCGATGTCTTGCGTGGCGGAGGAGACGGTGAACCCGATCAGCAGCATCCAGAGGAGCAGGTCGGGACGCGAGGCGTCCAGGAGCGGCACCAGGAACATGGCGGCCGCCATGGCGAAGCAGCAGATCGTCACCCAGGTGCGCCGCTCCCCGAAGCGATCCAGCAGCGGCGACCAGAAGACCTTGATCGTCCACGGCAGGGTGATCGCCCCCATCATGCCGATCTCGGTGAGCGACACGTTGTTCTGGCGGAAGTAGACCGGAAGGACGTCGATGACGACGCCGAACGGCATCCCCTGGGCGAAGTAGAAGACCGAGATCCAGAAGAGTTTCTTGCGAAGAGTCATCTCTGTGTCCCCGGCCGGCCGGCGGCCGCGATTTCAATATGGTTACCGATCGCGGGAAGTCAAGGGTGCCTAATGATTGATAATGATAGGGGGCGGCGCCCGCTAAACCCAGCCGATGCTGCGCGTCACGACAGATATCCCCAGGTCTGCAGGAGATCTCCTTCGCGGTTCCAGCGCTCGCCGATGTCGGTGCGGTAGAACATGTTCGGGATCATGATGTTCCTGACGCGGTTGTACGCCTCGCGGCGGGCATCCTCCATGGTCGAGCCGCTGCCCGTGACCACGATGGCGTAGCCGGAGTTGCCGGCCAGGCGCCAGTCACCCTCCACCAGCCGGATATCGCCGGGATGAATCCCCTCCGCCATCGGCTTCTTGAACAGGACGACGGCGTCCTCGGAGAACTTGCGGAAGGCGTCGGGGTCGATGAACGGGAAGGGCGGGACGGCGATGACGACGCAGATCTGGAAGCCGCGCTTGGTGCGCAGGTTGAACGGCTCGCCGCGCGCCACGGCGGGCAGGAACTCCCCCCACTTCGACAGCGCTCCCTCGATTTGCAGATTGATCGTCGGGTAGCCGAAGCGGCAGGTCAGCTCGAGCGGGTAGATGCCGCGCGAATTGACGATGCAGTTGATGTCGATGTAGCCGGTGTAGCCGGCGGCGGCGAGGCGATCCTTCATCTTCAGGAGCGTGTTGTTGAACAGCTGGTTCGGGCCGTACCAGAAGCCTGCGGTCCCCATCTCGCCGGTCTGCGGCCCGATCTCGTCGTTGAACATCCTCTTGTGCTCGAAGTTGATGAACACCGGCAGGATGAAATCGCTGCCGTTGAAGAAGGCGCCCACCGCCACCTCGACGCCGTTGGCGAATTTCTGCAGCTGGAAGACCTTGATCTTGGAGGCCCAGCCCTTCTTGTAGTGCTCGAGCATCGACAGGATGTCGAGGCCGTCCTCCTCCTGGCCGACGAACGACAGCACCTTCTCGTTCTGCGCCCGGCCGCTCGGCTTCACCACGTAGCGGCCCGGGTTCTCCTTGACGAACGTGACGGCGTCGTCGAACGAGGTGAACTCCCAGCGCGGCAGGGTCGTCATGCCGGCGGCCTTCATCTCCTCCTGGCCGAAGTCGCGGTCCATCTCGAGTCGGTCGGTGTAGGCCGTGCCGCCGATGACCGCTTTCCCCTCCTTGCGCAGCTTCTCGACGAGCGACCCGAACTCGCAGTCGTCGAACACGATCACGTCCGCCCAGTCCTTGAGGTCCTCCCAGCGATCGACCTTTTCGACGAAGCCGTCGCCGACGTCACGATCGGACTTCGAGATGACGTGGTACTTGACGTCGAAGCCCTCCTTCTGCACCTGCCACGCGAGGTCATGGATCAGGGCGTACTTCGAGATGAACAGGAAGCGCGTGGCGGGTGGCTTGGGCGCTTCCTTGGGCGCCTCCTTCGCCGCTTCGGGCGCCGCGGCCGGCTCGGAGGGCTTCTCGATGTCGTTCTTGCTGTTGTTGTCCTTCACCGCACGCTCGCTTTCAGTAGAAAGTTAACGCCTCCGGGCGCCCTTGGCAAGAGATTGATTCACGCGCGCACGCGCCGCGAGTCAGACCGCTTCGATCCGCGGGCGCCAGGCGACCAGGCAGGCGATGGCGCCGATCAGGACGGCGGTGAGGGCGCCGAACAGGAGAGGGTACGAGCCGAGCGGCTTGAGAAAGCCACCGATGAGCGGGCCGAGGAAGAACCCGGAGGAGAAGGCGTAGCTGTGCGAGGCGGTGGCGTACACGCGATCGTCACGGGCCATGCCGCGATTCAGCAGGGCGACCGCCGGAACGTAAATCAATACTTCGACCAGACCGACCAGGAAGAAGACGGCCCACAGCGGCAGGGCGGAGACCAGGGGCAGGAACGCGGCGTTCAGGGCGGCGGCGTAGACCAGGCCGGCGATGATCAGCCGCGTGTCTCCGACGCGGTCCGCCAGCATGCCGGTGAAGCGCGGCAGGGCGATGCTCGGCAGGCCGGCGACCGCGAACAGGAGCCCGATGCCAATCCGACTGACACTCATCTGATCGGCGAGCAGCGGACCGAAGGCCTCGATCGTCCCGTAGTAGAACGACAGAGCGAAGGTCGCCACGGCCGACGCCAGGACCGCGGGGTGCTTGAGGACGCGCAGGACGCCCCCGAGGGTGGTGCGCACGCCGGGACGCCCGGTCTCCGGCAGCGCCACCAGGCCGGCGGCGAGCGCCACGGCCGAGAGGACCGCGTACACCAGGAACGGGAAGCGGACGCTGCCGACACCGCCGAGGGCAGGGCCGACGACGAACCCGAGCGACCAGGCCCCGGTGATCCAGGAGAGCGACCGCCCCATCGAGGCATCGGGGCTGAGATCGGCCGCGATCGTCAGGGCTCCGACCCAGATGGCGGTGGCGCCGAGCCCCTGCGTGAACCGCGCCGCGACGAGCCAGCCGTAGCCCGGCGCCAGGACGAACCCGACCGAGGCCAGGGTGAGGCAGCCGAGCCCGACCAGGACCAGGGCGCGGCGGCCGAAATGATTGGCCAGGACGCTGAACGGGATGCCGGCGACCAGCCCCACGGCGGCGTACAGGCCGACCAGGAAGCCGATCTGCGCGTCGCCGGCGCCGGCGCTGCGCGCCAGGAACGGCAGCGTCGGCGCCACCACGCCGTAGCCGACGGCCTCGACGAACATCGTGAGCGCCAGGGTGATCGCCGACGCGAGTCCGCCGAGCACCGGCGCGTCCCCCGCGGCGCCGGTCGCGACCGCAGGCTCGACGGCCAGCGTCGGGGATGCCTTGGCTTTGGAGGGCATCGTTCGCCTCGAGGACGCCGGGCCCGGGGATGGGCACCGGTGCTCCGGTTCAGCCGCGCGGCAGCTCGGCGAACGAGGCGTCGAGGGCGGCGACCAGCTCGTCGATGTGCGCCGGCGTGACCGTCAGAGGCGGGGCGACGCGCAGGACATTGCCCCACAGGCCTCCCTTGCCGACGAGCACGCCGCGGGGGCGACGGATTGAGGATCGGGGACCTTGTTCTCCTTCACCAGCTCCAGGCCCTGCATCAGTCCCAGACCGCGCACGTCGCCGATCAGCGGGTACCTGCGCTGCAGCTCGCGCAGCCCGGCGTGCAACCGCTCCCCCTGGACGCGGGCGTTGTCGGCGAGCCTCTCCTTCTGGATGACGCGCAGGGTCGCGAGCGCCGCGGCCGACGTCACGGGATTGCCGCCGAAGGTCGAGAACGACAGCGGTCTGAGGCTGGCCGCGATGGCGCCGGTCGTCGCGGTGCAGCCGATCGGCGTGCCGTTCGCCATCCCCTTGGCGAAGGTCATCACGTCGGGGGTAACGCCGTAGTGCTCGATGCCGAACATCCTGCCAGTCCGCCCCCAGCCGGTCTGCACCTCGTCGGCGATGAACAGACCGCCCGCCCTGCGCACGCTGTCGGCCACGATCTGGAAGTACTCCCGCGGCGGCACGATGAATCCGCCCGAGCCGATGATCACCTCCGCCAGGATCCCCGCGACGCGGCCGGAGGTCGCCGTCTGGATGACCTCGTCGACATCCTTGGCGCAGGCGACCTCGCACGACGGATAGGTGAGCTTGAGAGGGCAGCGGTAGCAGTACGGCGCGATGGCGTGGACGAACCCGGGCACCGGGTTGCCTGCCTGCTTCCACGGCGCCTGGCCCGAGGCGGCCATCGCCATCATCGAGCGGCCCGAATAACCGTAGCGCAGGACGACCACCTCCTGCGCGCCGGTGTAGACGCGCGCCAGCAGGACGGCGGTCTCGTCGGCCTCGGTTCCGGAGTTGCTCAGGAAGATCCGCTTGAGATCGCCGGGCAGGACGCCCGCGATCGCCTCGGCGAGATCGGACAGTGCGGGATTGGCGTACAGCGTCGAGGTGTGCACCAGGGTCTGCGCCTGGCGGACGATCGCTTCGGTCACCTCGGGATGGCAGTGGCCGATGCTCACGGTCAGCACGCCGCCGAAGCAATCGAGGTACTTCCGTCCCGCGTCGTCCCACACATGCAGGCCTTCGCCGCGCACCAGCGTCAGCGGCTGCTCGTAGTAGGTGGTGACGCAGGGGAACAGGTAACGGCGGTGCTTCTCGGCCGCGCTCATGGTGGTTGTCTTCAGGGTTTCACGATCCGGCATGGATCCCCCGGGCGCACCTGATTCTATCAAAGAGCGCCGCGCCGGCGCGCGGCGGGAGCGAGGACGCGACGCGCGCGGGGAATGCTACGATCCGTCCGGCGCCGGCCGGCGGTTGAACGATCCGGCACCCATCCCAAGGAGGCCTTCGCATGCTCGGACATCCGACCGCGCTCTCCGTCCCCGCCCGCTCCGGACCGGCGCTCGCCGCCGGTCTCGCCCTCGCGCTCGCCGCGGCGCTCGCCTCCGCGGCGGCCGGTGCTCCGGGCCCGGCATCGACCGGGGCGCGCGACCGGACGCTCGCCGAGGTGCAGGACTTCACCGAGCGCTTCAACAGGACCTACGAACGCGGCCGTGGCGGCGTACCGGATCTACACCAGGATGCGCCACCCCGACGGCAGCGTCACGGCGAGCTGGCACCAGGAAACGGACGTCCTGTTCAAGCGCAACGGTCGCTGGCAGGTTGTGCACCTGCACGACTCCCCTGCCCCCGGGGAAAAATGATCGTGCGGCCGCGGGCGCCCTCGATCGCTCCCTACGGCAGCGTCGGCTTCTCCCGGCCGCGCACCTCGCCGGTCAGCGCCTCGAGGAAGGCGACCAGATCGGCCCTGTCCTGGTCGGTCAGGTGAAGCGGCTTGATCTCCTTCGACAGCCACTTGTTCGGGTTGCCGCCCTTGTCGTAGAACTTGACGACTTCGAGGAGCGATGCCTCGCCGCCGTCGTGCATGTACGGGCCGCTCTGGGTCACGTTGCGCAGCGTCGGCGTCTTGAAGGCCCCCTTGTCGAACTCCTGCTTGGTCACGCCGAACCGGCCCCAGTCGGGATTCGGCTTGTCCATCCCGACGCCCAGGTTGTGATACGACTCGTCGGTGAAGTTGAAGCCCGCATGGCAGGTGACGCAGTTGGCCTTGTCCTTATCATTGAACAGGCTCATCCCGCGCACCGCCGACTCGCTCATGGCGCTCTTGTCGCCGGTCTGGAACAGGTCGTAGGGCGCGTTACCCGCGAGCACGGTGCGCTCGTAGGAGGCGATCGCCTGGGCGACCCGGTCGGCGTTGATGTCGGGCGTGCCGAACGCCGCCTGGAACTCCGGCGCGTAACCCTGGATGCCCTTGACGTTGGAGATCATCCCCTCCAGCGTGTGGCCCATCTCGATCGGGTTCTGCACCGGGCCGAGCGCCTGGGCCTCGAGGTCGGCGGCGCGGCCGTCCCAGAACTGCTCCTTGCTGAACAGGCGGTTCATGACGGTCGGCGCGTTGCGCGCCCCCGTCTGGTGGGCGACCCCCATCGAGGTCGATCGTCCGTCGGAGAACCCCTTGTCGGCGTCGTGGCAGGTCGCGCAGGAGATCGTCCCGTCCTTGCTGAGGCGGCCGTCGAAGTAGAGCTTGCGGCCGAGCTCGATCTTCGGCTGTGACATCGGATTGTTGTCGGGCACGTAGGCCGCCGAGGCCTGCAGCCCCAGCGGCAGCGTCGCCGTGTACTCGCCCGAGGTGAACGTCTCGCCTTGAGGCGCCGCGGGCGCCGCCTTCTGCGGCTCCTTCGGCGCCCCCGTGCAGCCGAGCGCCAGAACCGTCGCGATCGTACCTGCCAGGAGACCGGGTCTCATGTGCTGCTCTCCTCCTTGATGAAGGGCGCGCGCAAGGGGCGGAGCATAACACGACCACGCGCGGGTGGGACCGGCGAGCCGATCAGACCGGGCCGACCTCGACGCGCGCGTCGTTGAAGCAGGCGCCGCCGGAGACGGCGGATACGGTGTCGGGGACCAGAGCCGTGCCGACGCGGCCGTTACGGGTGTGGCGGCCCCAGATGCCCTTCGGGAGGTAGACGACGCCGGGCCGGAGATCGGGGTTGATCTTCAGCAATACGCGCACCTCGCCCAGTCCGTTGTGGACGCGAACCACCTGTCCGTCCCGCAGGCCGCGCGCATCGGCGTCGCGCGGGTGCATCTCCAGGCGCACCTCCGAGTGGTTGAACTCGCCGAGCGTCGAGGAGATGGTGCGATCGGTCGCCGGCGAGATCAGCGCCAGCGGATGGTCGGCATCGCCCGGATCGTCGAGGACCGCGTACGGATCGGGCCCGAGCGCCGCCGGCCACAGATCCGCCCTGCGGTCCGCCGTCCTCGGGAAGACGGTGCCGAACTGCACCGGGCGCGAGCCCGGGAAATCGAACGGCAGGATCCGATCGCGCCGCAGCCGCTCCAGGCGATCGGCGCCGTCGGAGGCAGGCGCGCGCGCGTCCGTCGGCGGCCCCGCGCCGGCGAGCGGACCCCCGATCGCGGCCAGCGCCTCGCGCAGGAGCGCTTCGCCTCGGGGACGCGGATCGTCGATGCCCATCCCACGCAGGATCAGCCCGAAGACCTCCTCGTTCGATTTCGCCTCGCCGACCGGCGGGATCACCGGCTCCGCGAGCATGACCGTATAGGTCCCGTACGAGGTCGACAGCTCGGTGTGCTCGAGGAACGTGGTGGCGGGGAGCAGGACGTCGGCGTAAGCGGCGGTGTCCGTGATCACCTGGTCGAACACGACCGTGAACAGATCTTCGCGCCGCAGACCCTCGAGGATGCGGTTCTGGTCGGGCACGGTGACGGCGGGATTGCAGTTGTACACGAACAGCGCCTTGACCGGCGGGGCCTTCTCCTCCAGCAGGGTGCGGCCGAGGCGGTTCATGTTGATGATGCGGGTGCGCGCCTCCGGCGCTCCCACCAGGCGCTCGTCGTCCACCTGGTAGACCGAAGAGGACGACAGGGCATAGCCCCCGCCCGGCACGCCGAACTTGCCGGCGACCGAGGGCAGGGCGAGGACCGCGGCGACGGCCGCCTCACCGTTGCGGTTGCGCTCCAGTCCCCAGCCGCAGCGGATCAGCGCCGGTTCGGCCCCGGCGTAGGCTTCGGCGATGGCGGCGATGTCGCGCGCCTCGACGCGGGCCAGAGCCGCCGCCCTCTCCAGCGGGTACGCGCGCGCCCGCTCCAGCAGCTTCTCCCAGCCGGCGGTGTGCCGTTCCAGGAACCCCCGATCGGCGCGGCCGATTCGGTCCAGATGCCCGATCATCGCGAGGGCCACGGCACCGTCGGTGCCGGGGTAGACGGGCAGGTGCATGTCCACGTACCGTTCCGACATCGTCCGCCGCGGGTCGATGAGCGCGACCCGGCCGCCCGCCTCGCGCGCCGCCTTCAGATACGGCATCAGATGGATGTTGCTGTGCTTCGGGTTGGCGCCCCAGATGATGATGAAACGCGCCTGCGCGAAGTCGGGGAAATCGACGCTGGCCATTTTGCCGTACAGCGCGTCCGAGGCCGCACCGGTCGGCGCGGCGCAGACGGTGCGCGCCAGTCGCGACGCTCCAATCGACCGGAACAGCCGCTCGTCGGTCGTCCCCTGGGTCAGGAGTCCGTTCGACCCGCCGTAGGAGAAGGGGAGGATCGCCTCGCCGCCGAACTCCCTGCGGATCGCTTCGAACGTCCTCGCGATCGACCCGATCGCCGCGTCCCAGGAGATGGCTTCGAACCGCCCGGAGCCCTTCGGCCCCGTCCGGCGCATCGGATGCAGCAGGCGATCGGGCCCGTAGACCCGCCGGGGGAAGTCGCGCACCTTGGCGCAGATGAAGCCGTCGGTGAGCGGGTTGACGCGGCTGCCGGTGATCGACACGACACGCTCCGCCTCGACCGTCACGTCGAGGCTGCAGCGGTCGGGACAGTCGAGGGGGCAGACCGAATGAAGCTCGGGCATATCGCGGATTTTAGCACACCGACCGGGAGCCTTCCGGGGGAGGGGCTTTCAGCGACCCGCCGGTTTCGCCGGCGCGTCGGGCGCCTCGAGACCGAGCTGCCACGCCAGGAACGACCAGGTGTCGGTCGCCTCGTCGATCTGCTTCGCCAGCGGCTTGCCGATGCCGTGGCCGGCCTTGGTCTCGGTCCGCAGAAGGACCGGGAGACCGGAGGAGGTCTGGGCCTGCAGCCGCGCCGCCATCTTGCGGGCGTGCATCGGGTCGACGCGGCTGTCGCTCTCGGCGGTGGTCAGGAGGACGGCCGGATAGGAGGCCCCTTCCCTGACCTGGTGATAAGGCGAGTACCGGTACAGGTACTTGAACTGGTCGGGATTCTCCGCCGAGCCGTATTCGGGGATCCAGAGCCTGGCGATCTGGAAGTTGTGGTAGCGCAGCATGTCGAGGAGCGGCACGGCGCAGACCACGGCGCGGAAGAGATCGGGCCGCTGGGTGAGCGCCGCCCCGACCAGCAGGCCGCCGTTGCTGCCGCCGTAGATCGCCAGGCGGCCGGGGCTCGTGTACTTGTTGTCGATCAGCCATTGCGCCGCGGCGATGTAGTCGTCGAACACGTTCTGCTTGCGATCCAGCATGCCCGCCCGGTGCCACTCCTCGCCGTACTCCCCGCCCCCGCGCAGGTTGGCGACGGCGTACACGCCGCCGCGCTCCAGCCACAGGACGAGGGCGCGCGAAAAGGACGGAGTCAGGCTGATATTGAACCCGCCGTAGCCGTACAGGACGGTCGGCTCTTTGCCGTCGAGACGCAGCCCCATGCGATGCACCAGGAACATCGACACCTTCGTGCCGTCCTTCGACCGGTAGAAGACCTGGTTGACGTCGAGCCCCGTGAGATCGACATCCGCCTTCACCTTCTCCCACAGGGTCGTCGCGCCCGTCTTGATATCGAGGCGATAGACGGACGGCGGCACGGTGAAGGAGGTGAAGTCGAAGAAGGCCTCCTGGCCGTCGTAGCGCCCGTCGACCTTCTCGATCGTCCCCAGGGCCGGCAGCTGGACGTCGCGGACCCTGCGTCCCTCCCGGGAGTACACCGTGAGACGCGAGGCCGCATCCTTGAGGTAGAGCGCCACCAGCTGCCCGCCGATGAAATGCACCTCGCTGAGGACAGCGTCGCCCTGCGGGATCAGGACCTTCCAGGCAGCCCGGTCCGGTTTCCTGGGATCGACCGCCAGCAGGCGGTAGCGCGGCGCCTCGAGGTTGGTCAGCAGGTACAGGGTGTCGCCGATCACCTCGCCCTGGAACAAGGCGTCGATCCCCTCGGCCACCGGGACGAAGGGCGACTCTTCACCCTTCAGGTCCTTCACGTACAGGTCCGAGCGCGACCAGCCTTCCAGGACCCACACCACCATGTACCGTCCGTCCGGGGACACGCTGAGCTCGATGATCTCCTCCGGCTTGCGCCGTTCGCCGAACACCTTCGAATCCTTGGACCAGTCGACCCCGAGCCGGTGGAAGAAGATGTGCCGGTTGTAGTTCTCCTGCCCGGCCGGGACATCACCCGGGGCCGGGTAGCGCGTGTAGTAGAAGCCGCTGTTGTCCGCCAGCCATCCGAGCGCGCAGTAGCGCGTGTGGGGGATGGTGTCGGGCAGGAGCCGGCCGGTCTTCACGTCGATGACGCGCAGGGTGCTCTTTTCGTCGCCGCTGGTCGAGACCCCGTAGGCGACGAGCGCGCCGTCCTGGGACGGATACCACCAGTCGAGGGCGGCCGTGCCGTCGGCGCTGAGACCGTTCGGATCCACGAGGACCCGGTCTTTCCCCTTGAGGCCGTCGCGCACGTAGAGGATCGGCTGGTTCTCCGTCCCTTCGCGCCGCGTGTAGAAGTAGCGGCCGCCCCTGGGCGTGGGCGCCGAGAGCGTGCCGATTGACAGGAGTTTCGAGAGGCGCGACCGCAGAGCGTCCCGGCCCGGGCGGGCGTCGAGCAGGGCGCGCGTGTAGCCGTTCTGCTTCTCGACCCAGCGGCGCACCTCGTCGCTGCCGCTGTCCTCGAGCCAGCGGTACGGGTCGGGCACCTTGACGCCGTGGAGGTCGTCGGAAACGCTGTCGGTGCGGGTCACGGGCGGCTCAGGCGCCTCCGCGGCGAGCAGGTCCGCCGGGACGAGGCCCAGCAGCCCCGAGCTGAACAGTCCGACGAGAGCCACACGCACGATCGAACATGCAACGATCTCCACGGGGGTCACCGGGTCGTCTCGTTCAGGGCAACCTCCGCCAGGATGCCGTCCTCCAGCCAGCCCTGCATCATCCTCCCGGCCCGCGCGGTGGCCTTCACGAGACTGCGGCCGGCCGCGAGCTGCTGGCAGATGCGCCCGATGCTCTCCCCCGCAAGCACCAGGTCCAGACAGCGGGCCTCCTCCTCGTCGAGGCTGCAGTGGTAGACGATGAAATCCCTGCGCCAGACGCGCGCCGCCGCGCTCCGACGCGCCGGCGCGGGCAGTGACGGCGGTTCCGGGACTTCGCCGGATGGCGATGCACCCGGGTCAGGCGCTTCACGGGCGGCGTTACCCGACCCGCCGCCGTGGATCGCGGCGCCGCTGGCGGCCGCGGTCCCCGCGTGGCCACCCGCTCTCTCGTCGAGCTTCCTCCAGAAGCTCACCACCTCGTGGTCGAAGCGCAACAGAGCGAAGGCCGGGATGAGCGTGAACCTCGCGTCACCGGCGCGATCCTGCGGCAGGCGGGCCAGGACGTCGCGCGACAGGGGCTGGACGTCGGGCGCGTCGAAAACGTCGGCGCGCGCCCACTCCAGCCGGGCCAGATCGGCCAGATGCGGGAACGCTTCGAGCAGGGGGTGCGTCGCGATGAACTGCGGCAGACGCTGCCCGAGATAACGCAACGACGGGTGCTCCGACGGGTGACGCAGCAGATAGTCGGTCACCAGGTTGTGAAACCGCGCCGGCCCGACGGCCGCCAGCGTTTTCGGAAAGTCCTCCGCCAGGCAGTCGAGCAGCCGGTAGAAGTACATGTTGGCGTAGATGTCGAGCCGCTCGACCGCCGGCAGCCCCTGATCGCCGGTGAACAGGGAGTTCAGCGACGGCTCGTCGACAAGACCGCGGCGGGACAGGCTATCGATCGCCGCCCGCACGCCCTCCGGCGCCGTGATCAGCTCCCAGAACAGCTCCTGGGTCCGCTTCAGGTCGACCTGCCCGCCCGTCTTCATGGATGCGACCCGAGACCGGCCGGCCGGCCCGCGGGCGCGGCGGTGACGGCGGCGGGCCCGGCCAGGCGCGGCAACGCTTCGTCGTGGATGGCCCGGGCTCGCTGTGACTCCTGCTCGAGCCGCTCGAACGCCGGGATCCTGTCGTCCCACTCGATCAACGTCGACACCGGGCCGAAACGCAGGACCGCCTCGCGATACAGCTCCCAGACCGGATCGATGACCGGGTGGTCGTGCGTGTCGAGGAGGTACGCTCCCTTATCGGAGTGCCCCGCGAGATGGAACTGCCAGACCTTGTGCGGCGGGATGCCCTCCAGGTAGGCGCCTGGATCGAAGCCGTGATTGCGGGCGCTCACATAGATGTTGTTGATGTCCAGGAGAATGCCGCAACCCGACCGCAGGGCGACCTCGGCCAGGAACTCCCACTCGGCGAGGGCCGAGTGCCTGTAGGCGACGTAGCTGGAGACATTCTCCAGGGCGATCGGCCGCCCAAGCCGCTCCTGCACGCGCTGCACCCGCTCCACCACGTGGTCGAGCGCCGCCTCGGTGTAAGGCAGCGGCAGAAGGTCGTGGGCGTTGCGCCCTCCGACGCCGGTCCAGCAGAGATGGTCGGACACCCAGGCGGGCTGGAAGCGTCTCGCGAGAGCGTCGAGCCGCGCCAGATAAGCCTGGTCCAACGGATCGGTCGATCCGATGGAGAGCGACACGCCGTGCAGCACCACGGGGTACCGCTCGCGCACCCGCGTGAGCACGTCGAGCGGGCGGCCGCCCTCGACCATGAAGTTCTCGGAGAGCGCCTCGAACCAGTCGACGGCTGCGGGATCGGACAGGACGCGCTCGAAATGGTCGCGTCTCAGCCCGACACCGTGGCCGAGAAATGAAGGGCGGCCGTCGGAACGGTCGCGATTTGGCGCGGAATCAGGACTCATGGAGCTGCGGACCGCCTTCAGCGGCACACACAGAACCGGAGGCCCCGGGCCTTCACGAGGCCCGGGGCCGCCCAGGAACTACGTGAAATCGGGCCTGTGCGGCAGGCCGGGAACGACTATCCCTTGGACTCCTCGGGCTTCACGACGGTGCCGCCCTTGTCGGTGCAGTCCTTTTCGGTCTTCACCTTGATCCAACCCTTGCCCTTGCACTCGTTCTTGCCGGCGCAGGCATGGCTGCCATCGGCCGAGGCGCATTCGCCCTTACCCTTGCAGGCGTTGGCGCCAGAGCATTTCACCGACTTGGCAGTGTCCTTCTTCGCTGCATCGCCGGCGAAGTAATGACCGCCAGCGAGCATGCCGACAACCGCTGCCGCTACGACAAAGCCCAGAGCCTTCTTGCCATTCATGCCTCTGTCCTCCTTGCTGAACTGCCTGGACGCCCGTCCGGCCACCATGACCTGACGGAAGGTGCGGGAGTATACACAAGCCACCGCCCCCAGACAAACCCCGGTGGGCGTCGGACCCCGGTTGACAAGCGGCCGCCCCCCGGTGGATAACAGCGTCTCGAGCAACCCCTGCCTTGCAACCGAGTGGAACACGGGTGGGAGGCGTGTTGCCCCGACGGAACTGCGTATCCTTATTAGTGTCAGGTGCCGGTGCCCTGGCGATCAGTCTGTCCGCGGGCTGCGGGTCATCCCCCGGGATCGCTTTCACCATCGCCCCCGCAGGGGCAGCCGGCAGGCTGGACCACCTGGCGATCACGATGGAGATCCACGGTACGCCATCGAGGCGCCTCGACATGCGCGGGTTCGCGACCACAGACGTGCTGAAGGTCGCCGACTTCGCCGCCACGGGGCCGGACGGCTCGCCGATCCCGGTCGAGACGAAGATCGAGACGACGCAGTTCAACAGCCGCGCCCTCGACATCCCCCGCTTCGTCCTGCGCGGACCACTCCCCTCCCAGGTCATCGTGCGCTACACGATCACGCCCGGCACGCGCGAGGGGGACGCCCACATGGGGTTCACGGGCCGGTGCCACGGTTACCTGGGGAAGGAGTTCGGCTTCGTCGCCGGCCGGGATGTCTTCCTGCTGCCCGAGCCGGCGGAGGCGATCAAGGACATCTCCGTGCGCTTCGACCTCCCGGCGGGCTGGACCGCCGTGGCGCCCTGGAAGCGGGACGGGGAGGTTTTCCGGCCCGGAGTCGACGGCGACCTGGCGGCGGAGCACCTGGTGTCGGCGGCCATCGGGCTGGGCCGCTACCGTGAGCGCTCATTCGACCTCGGCAACACCCGCGTTCGCCTGGCGTTCCAGTCGGACATCCCCGGGGACCAGGAGACTCGCGACGCGGCCGGGATCGAGGCGGTGGCGGGCTACGTGCACGACCTGTTCGGCCGGGACCTGGGAGCGGAGTACCGGGTCGTGGTCGTCCCGAAGTCGCCGACAGGAGACGAGATCGCCGGAGAGGGCTGGGGCACGGGCCAGGGGGAGACCCTGTCACCGCTGACCGCCGACCGGTTGCACACTTTCGCCCTGTCCCTCATCGAGGCTTACGTCCGCCACGCGCCGTACCGCACCGAGATCGTCCGGCCCGAGGAGTACTGGCTCGTGGACGGCGTGAAGCACCTCTACTCGTGGCGCGCCGTGGCCGCCGCCGGGCTGATGCCCGAGGACGAGGTCAGCCGCAGCTTCGCGGTCGGCTACCTGATCTCGCTCCCCGTGCAGGGCGTCGAGCCCGACCTCGAGAAGATCTACGCCACCTCGGGCACCCACCGCGTCGAGACCGAATCGCGCGCCCCCTTCGTCCTGGCGCACCTGGACCACGAGCTGCTTGCCGCGAGCCAGGGGAAGGACGGCCTGGACCTTATCCTCGGCCGGCTGTTCCACGAGCGCCGGGCTCCCTCCCTGTGGTCGGTCGTGCCGGAGGTGCGGCCCGGCTTCCGCGAAGAGTTCCGCGCCCGGTACGTACGCGGCAAGGAGATCATCCCGCTCGGCCAGACTTACACGCTCACGCCGACGCGGCCCAAGCCGGATCCACCGGGCGGCCCCGTCGTGCGCCGCGTGAATCTGCTGGTGACCGGCGACACGCAGGGGTACCTGGAGAACTGCGGCTGCAAGGCGAACCAGTCTGGGGGGGTAGCCCGCCGGGCGACCGCTCTCGAGCGGCTGCGACGGCGGGACCCTGAATCGCTGGTCCTGGACGCTGGCAGCGCGTTCGTGCGGCCGGAGAAGCAGCACGAGCTCGATTTCCTGACCCGTCAGGAGCAGGCGCTCTACCTGGCGACCCTCGACATGATGCGTTACCAGGCCGCCGCCGTCGGCACGACCGAGCTGACGTTCGGTCTCGACTATTTCAAGGATCAGACGCGCTCGCTGAAGGTGCCTTTCCTGGCCTCCAATCTCAGCCTGGCGGGCAGGCCGATCGCCCCCGCCTCGGTGGTGCTGCGCTCGCATGGCGTGCGTCTTGGGGTGATCGGCATCTTCGAGCCGCCGTACGGCAAGTCGGCGACCGCCCTGTTCGAGGAGAACACGCGGTCGTTGACGTTCGCCGACCCGATCGAGACTCTGAGACGCGCGGCGCCCGAGCTGAGGAAGAAGGCCGACCTCGTGGTGGCGCTCGGCCGCCTCACGCCGTACACGGTGCGCAAGGTGGCCGCCGCCGTCCCCGATCTCGACGCGATCCTCTCGAGCGACTATCGCGCCCCGGCGATGGTCGACGGGAATCCCGAGCATGTCCATCCGGAGGATCAGGCGGGGTTCCTCGGCAGGACGCTCGTCGCCTACACGAGCCTGACCAACTACGGCTTCAGCAGCGTCCGGATCGGTCTGGACGCGCGGCGGCGTATCGTCGAGGCGGAGTTCGGCGACCACTGGCTGTACGAGGACACGCCGGACGAACCGCGTGTGCGCGACGCGCTCAACCGGTTCTACGACCGTGTCGGCCGGCAGGTGGCGGCGCAGGAGACGGTCCCACCGCTGTTCGCGGACGATCCGGTCCGCCTGACGGGTCGCTATGTGGGGGCCGCGAAATGCGGCGAGTGTCACGCCCCGGAGCTGGCGCAGTGGCGTCGCACCAAGCACGCCACCGCCTACAAGACGCTCCTCGACCGGCACCGGCACTTCCAGCCTAAGTGCGTCGCCTGCCACGTCGTCGGGTACGGAACGCCGAACGGTTACAGGCTCGGGGCGCCCGAGGCGACGCTGGCGAACGTGCAGTGCGAGGTGTGCCACGGCCCCGGCGCGGAGCACGCTTCGTCACCCGCGCGGGAGAACATCCGCAGGGAGGTGCCGGCGAAGGTCTGTCTCGAGTGCCACACGCCCGATCATTCGGATCATTTCGTGTACGATGAGCGTCTCCCGAAAGTGAAGCATGACTATTTCGATCCATGATGTTTCATTCAACGAGAAACCGGCGTTTCCCGGCCGAGCCGAAGGAGGGGTCAGCCCATGTCAAGGTCTCTGATATTCGCCGCCAGGTTCCTGGCGATCATCGCCGCGATCGCCCTGATCCAGACGATCATTGCGCCGTCCGTGCCCGCACAGAGCCCGTACATGTCGGCCCTGTCGAACATCTCGGTCGATTCGGTTTTCGCCTACCCGATCAATTGCCCGAACAATTCGTGCGGTGGCAAGAAAGGCTGTCGTTCGGATCACGGGTTCTATTGCACCACATCGGGCGGGACCTGCCAGACCAGCAAGTGCATCTAGGTTGACCGCCGGGATCACGAAGGGCGGTCCGGGCGCGATCAGATCGATTCCTCGGTCGCGGCATAACGCGCCGCGCCGAAGAGCGCCAGTCTGTCGTTGAGAACGACGCGCACGGGCATCGACTCGAGGAGCGGCCGCATACGCCCCTTCGCGAGGAACGCCTGGACGAATCCCGGGGCGCGCAGGCGCGGCAGAATCTTCGGGGCGATGCCGCCGGCGTCGAACACACCGCCGGTCGCCATGATCTTCAGGGCCAGGTTGCCGGCCTCGGCGCCATAGAGCGCCACGAACAGGTCAAGCGCCTCGAGGCAGAGTCGTGATCGTCCGGAGAGGGCGGCGTTCGAAATGACCGCGGCGGGCTCCCCCGCCGCGATCTCGTCCGTCAGCCAGGGCGGCTCGTCTCCCTGTCCCGTGTCGCGCAGGAAGGAATAAATGTTCACCAGGCCGGGGCCCGAGAGCACCCGTTCCCAGCTCACCGGGTTGAAACGACGCAGGAGGTACCGTAGAAGCTCGGTCTGGGGCTCGTCCGCGGGCGCAAAGCCAGCGTGGCCCCCCTCGGTCGCGAACGGGCAGTGCCTCCGGCCATCCCAGTACAACGCCGCTTCGCCGAGCCCCGTCCCGGCTGCGATGAGCGCCTGGTTGCCGGCCGCAGCCGGGGCTCCTTCCTGCAGGACGACCGTTTCGTCGCTGCGCAGCGCCGGTAGACCGTGGGCGCTCGCCTCCAGATCGTTCAGCAGCGCCACCTGGGCCAGCCGCAGGTCACGCGCCAGATCGCGGGCGTCCACGACCCACGCCAAGTTGGTCGTGGAGCACCGGCCGTCCTCCACGGGACCGGCCACGCCAAAGCAGGCGCGCTCGATCGCGGCGCCAGTGGCCGCGACGAACTCCCGTGCGATGACTTCGAGGCCGGGATACTCCTGACTGCTGTAAAGCCGCTCGGAAACGGGATCGGATCGCCCGGGCGTGCCCGCGAACAATGCCAGCCGTGTCTTCGTCGCCCCGACATCACCCGCGAGGATCATGACACCTCACCCCTGCGGGCTCCATTGTGGATCAGCGGGCTCTGATCCACACCAGGGCGGGCTGCCGTCAGGCCGTCCGGATCCGGGGAGACATTGCCCCCCCAACTTCACCTGGTTCTGATTTTCCTTGACAGCCGCCCGGAGGGCGGTCGTATATGAACAGCGCCGTATTGCTGTTTTTTCGAACCTCAACATTCTCTTGGTTCCGTAACGGGGACTTGAGCCGACGCTGGGTCGTCCCCGCCGGACCGCGCGAGCGGCTTGGCGGCCGGGATTCGCGGCCCAGTCTGCTGGGGGGGAAGGGCCGCCCGCCCGGGCGGCCCCCTTTTATCTAGCGGCGATCGATGCGTGCCAGGATGCGTTGCAACGCCTCGCCGAACATATCCTGTCCCGGCAGAAGGCTCAGCACAAGAAACGCCTCGCGCGGAAAATCGAAGAAATAGCCCGGGTGGACCAGCACGTCGTCCTGCGCCAGCAGGTCGAGGACCATGTCCTCCTCGGAGAGGACCGCCGGCACCTGCAGGATCGCCGACCAGCCGCCGTCCCGTCCCAGGACGCGACATGCGGAGGCAGAACCGACCGCGCGTCGCAGCCTATCCAGGTTGGCGTCGAGCCTCCTGCGGATTGCGGTCCGGACCTCCTCACCGATGGCGAGCAACGATATCGCCGCTTGCTGCACGGGGGTGCTGACGGACAGGTAGGTGTCGGCCACGAGCTCGAGTCTGTCCATCGCCTCACCGACGCGATCGTCCGGACCGTCGACGATCACCCAGGCAAGCTTCATCTGGGGCAGACCGCACGACTTCGACAGTCCGCCGAGCACGAATTTCAGCGCGCCGCCGCCCGTTCGAGCCGTCCCCGCTGAGCCGGCGCCGGGTGGCAGGAGCGAGACGGCGCGGCGCTCGGAACCTGACGCGTCCCCCGCGGCGCCCGGCGCGTCGAGGTAGTCGAAGAACACCTCGTCCGAGATGATGGCGGCGCCGGCGGCCGCCGCAATCTCCTCGAGCCTCGCCCGCTCGCCCACTTGCACGGCCGACCCGGTTGGGTTGTTGGGGTTGACCACCACGATCGCCCGCGGCGGGGTGGCGGCGCCGCAGGCGCGTTCCAGCGCCTCGAGATCGATCGACCATCGGTCGTCGTAGTTCAGCGGGTAGGCCGAAGCGCGCACTCCTTCGAGCGCGGCGAGGTAGTCGAACAGCGGGTAGCTCGGTCGCGGCACGAGCACGTGTTCCCCCGGGTCGGCCAGCAGCTTGAACAGAAACGCGTAGGCCTCGCTCGTGCTCGCCGTCAGGAGGATGCGCTCGGGCGCCGCGGGCCGCCCGCGCCGCGCGTGCCATTCCGACACGGCCGTGCGCGCCTGCTCCAGACCGCGCGCCGTCGGCTCGTAGGCGGCGGCGCCCGCGGTGCGCAGCGCGGCGCCGATCGCTTCCGCCGGATAGCGCAGGCCGACGCGCGTCGGGTTCGACTCCGTCAGATCGAGGACGCGGGCGCCTCGCGCCCGTTTGTCATCGAGGAGGCGCGACAGACGGTTCGATGGAAAGGGCCACTTCAGACGGCGCGAGAACACGGCGCAGAGTATACGCGGCGCCGTGCGCCGAACCGCGCGGTCCGGCAGGTGTCATCGGGTTTCACGATGCGCACTGACGTTTCAATTCTCTTGCGCCGTCCATGTCACGCTGGTATATTGACAGCGCCGCGGTTTTTCAGTCCCCGATGCGCACCCGAAGGAGAGGGCCATGGCGAACGTAACCAACAGCAGGACGCTCGGCGCCGACGTGGTTCCAGTTGACGCGGCGCCCGCCTGGACGGCGGCACCCGAGCCCCTGAGTCCTGCTGAAATGGAGCGCGATCTCGCGACCATCCGCCTGCCGCTCGAAGAGGCCACCACCCTCCCGGCGCGCTACTACCACGATCCGGCGATCCTGGAGGCCGAGTTGCACACCATGTTCGCCCGCATGTGGCTGTGCGTGGGGCGCGAAGAGGATGTCGCGAAGCCGGGCGATTACCTGACGCGCACGGTCGGTCAGGAGAGCGTCATCGTGCTGCGCGACGCCGGCGGCAACGTCAACGCCTTCCACAACGTCTGTCGGCACCGAGGCTCGCGTCTGCTCACCGAGGCATCGGGTACGGGGCTGAAGCACCTGCTGTGTCCGTACCACGCCTGGACCTATGATCTCGACGGAACGCTGCGCGTCGCGCCGCACATGGAGGAGGCGCGCCATTTCGAGAAGCGCCAGTTCAGCCTGAACCGCGTCCGGTTGGAGCGCTGGGACGGTTTCCTGTTCATCAGCTTCTCGGCGGAGGGACCGGGTCTGGCGGAGTTCCTTGGTGACATGGGCGGCAAGTTCGCGCGCTACCGGATGGACGGGCTGCGGCGCGGCCGGCGGATCACCTACACGGTCGAGACCAACTGGAAGATGCTCTGCGAAAACTACTCGCGACAACGATCCGTCCACGCCGACCTCGCTCGGCGGGCGCATGGAGCTTCGACCGGAGGTGGGCACGATGAGCCGCGACGGACGACTGCGCCGCCGTATACTGCCCGGGCTCGGCCTCGACGAGCAACGCCACGTGTATTACTACGCGCTGCTGCCAAACCTGCTCCTCAGCCTGCACCCCGACTACGTGATGACCCACACGGTCTGGCCGCAGGGGACGGGTCGCTCCGAGGTCGTGTGCGAGTTCCTGTTCGATCCCGAGGAGGTCGCGCGCCCGGGGTTCGACCCCTCGGACGCGGTCGATTTCTGGGATCTGACCAACCGGCAGGACTGGCGGGCGTGCGAGCTGGCCTACCAGGGAACGCAGTCGGGCGGCTACACCCGGGGGCGCCTGAGCCCCCTGGAGTGGATGGTGCACATCTTCGACAACTTCGTCGCCGACCGCCTGACCGGCAAGGACCGGCCGACCCCGCTCAGGCGCACTTCGATCTGACGCGCGGCGCCGGCTGCGCTCACAGCATGCCGAGCTGCAGCTTGGCGGCCTCGGTCATCTTCTCGGGGGTCCAGGGCGGCTCCCACACCACCTCGACGCTGGCCTTTGTGACACCGGGGACGGCCCGCACCTTGGCCTCGACCTCGGGCGGCAGTGATCCTGCCACCGGGCAGGCCGGCGACGTGAGCGTCATGCGGATACCGACCTCCCCCTTCTGCTCGTCGACCGTGACGTCGTACACCAGACCGAGCTCGTAGATGTTGACGGGGATCTCAGGGTCGTAGCAGCTCTGCAGGGCCTCGATGACCTTCTCCCGGATGCCCGGAGCCGATCCCAGATCGGGGAGCGGGCTGCCGTCGTTCTTGAATTCGCTCATGGGTAATCGTGCGCTCCGTTGATTCCGTTCACTCCGTCGAAGCAATTCCGTGGGCGCTGTCCAGGGCGGCGCGCAGTGTGTGCCAGGCCAGCGTCGCGCACTTGACCCGGATCGGAAACTCGCGCACGCCCGAGAAGACCACCAGCTTGCCGAGGCTCGCCGCGTCGGGCGCGCCGGAGTCCTCGGTGAGAAGCCGATGGAACTCCTGGAACAGCCTCTCCGCCTGGGCGCGTGTCCGGCCCTTCATGGTCTCCGTCATCATGGAGGCCGATGCCTTCGAGATCGCGCAGCCGGAGCCCTGGAATCGGATGTCTTTCAACACGTCGCCCTCGAGAGTCAGCGACACCGTGACCCGGTCGCCGCACAGCGGGTTGAAGCCCTCCGCCCTGCGGTTGGCGCCCGGCAGATCGCCGAAGTTCCGCGGCTGCCGGTTGTGGTCGAGGATCACCTCCTGGTACAAGTCGCCCAGGTCGGACGCCATCAGCGGAACACCCCCAGGACCTTGCGGATCCCCGACTCCAGGGCGCCGACCTCCTCACGCGTGTTGTACAGCGCGAACGACGCGCGCGCCGTGGCCGGCACGCCGAAGCGGTCCATCAGCGGCTGGGCGCAGTGATGACCGGCGCGGATGGCGATCCCCTCACGGTCGAGGATGGTGCCGATGTCGTGCGGGTGGATCCCCTCGATGACGAACGACAGGACGCCCGTTTTCTCCTTCGCCCTCCCGACGATCCGCAGGCGCGGGAGCTCGGCGAGCCTGCGCGTGGCGTGCTCGAGCAGCGCCTGCTCATGGGCGGCGCGGCCCTCGGGGTCGATCGACTCGAGGTAATCGATCGCCGCCCCGAGGCCGATGACGCCCGCGATGTGCGGCGTGCCGGCCTCGAACTTGTGCGGCAGCCGGTTGTAGATCGTCTTCTCGAAGGTGACGGAGGCGATCATGTCCCCGCCGCCCTGGTACGGCGGCATCGCCTCGAGCAGAGCGGCCTTGCCGTACAGCACGCCGATGCCGGTCGGGCCGAACAGCTTGTGTCCCGACAGCGTGTAGAAGTCGCAGTCCAGATCCCGCACGTCGATCTTGAGGTGGGGGGCCGCCTGGGCGCCGTCCACGAGCACCGGAATGTTCCGCCGGTGGGCCATCTCCACGATGCGGCGGATCGGGTTGACCGTCCCGAGGGCGTTCGAGACGTGGGCCACCGAGACGATGCGGGTCCTCGGCCCGAGGAGCGCCTCGAACTCGTCCAGCAGCAGCTCGCCGTCGTCGTTGATCGGCGCGACGCGCAGCCGCGCCCCCTTCTCTTCGCACAGCATCTGCCAGGGGACGATGTTCGAGTGGTGCTCCATCGTGGTGATCAGGACCTCGTCATCGCGGCCGACGTGCGGGCGGGCGTAGCTGGAAGCCGCCAGGTTGATCGCCTCCGTCGTGCCGCGCACGAAGACGATCTCCCGGTCCTCGGCGGCGTTCAGGAACCGCCGGACCTTCGCACGGGTCTCCTCATAGGCGGCCGTGGACCTCTCGCTCAGCTGGTGCAGACCGCGGTGGATGTTGGCGTTGTCGACTTCATAGAAACGCGTCAGGGTGTCGATGACTGCCCGCGGTTTCTGGGCGGTCGCGGCGTTGTCCAGGTAGACGAGCGGCTTCCCGAACACCGTCTGCCGCAGGATCGGGAAGTCCGCGCGGACCCTCTCGACGTCGAAGGCCGCGGGTGCCTTGCGCGCGGGGGCGGCGGCCAGGAGATCGCCCGGCCGCGTCACGGCTCGACCCCCGCCCCGTGCCCCTTGCGCAGCCGGGTGAACAGCAGGCACTCGAGCCCCGCCCGGATCGGCCCGATCCTCATGGTGTGCAGGACCTCGCTGACGAACGCCTGGATCAGCAGGTTGCGCGCGGTCTCCTGGCTGATGGCGCGGGATCTCAGGTAGAACACCTGGTCCTCGTCGATCTGGCCGATGGTGGCGGCGTGCGTGCATTTGACGTCGTCGGCGAGTATCTGCAGGCGCGGCGTCGAATCGACCAGCGCGTTCTCCGAGACCAGCAGATTCCGGTTCGTCTGGTGCGCGTCGGTCTTCTGCGCGTCCTGGCGGACGATGATCGTGCCATCGAAGACGCCGCGCGAGCGATCGTCGAGCACGCCCTTGTAC
>QHXY01000012.1:9600-9882 GCA_003223145.1 Acidobacteriota bacterium | reverse complement strand
GATGACCGCCTGGGAGGCCTTCGGTGAGAGGCCCTTCAGGTCAAACGAGCTCCCCCCTGCCGCCAGCTGCTGCGCTGAGGAGTCCTCGACGCCGGCCATCATGGCGAACTTGGTCGCCTTGGTCTCGAATTCGGCCAGGCGGCTCCGCAGGTCGGCCAACGACTCGTCGAACTTCTCGTTCGTCCTCTTCAGCTCGGAGTTTTCCTGCGCGAGCCGCTGGAGATTGGCGGTCAGCTGGCTGGAACGGAGCAGGTAATGGGGGAACATCAGGCCGGCGGTGAA
>QHXY01000012.1:0-9562 GCA_003223145.1 Acidobacteriota bacterium | reverse complement strand
TTGGAGACCTTGACACGCCGGAACTTGGCGGCCGCGTGCGGGACGATCATGATGGTGTAGAACTTCTTGTTCATCACCTTAATCTCCCGGTCCTGGGTCCAAGAAAGGCGGCAGATGCTAACATCGCCCCTTGCTCAAGTCAAGGAAAGTAGGCCACAATCCCGCCACAAGATATAGTGGCCTTTGCCTTTCCTGTTACCATTACTCCGTACCCTAAATATATGTCTATGTAAAACTACATATTTAGAATACAATTACTCAAACTTACATATCTACACTCGCAATTTAGTCTCCCCAGGCGGTCGCGTCAAGGACTCTTGCAAATTTGTCATGGGATAGTGGCCTCGGATCACGGCGTTGTTGCGGGGTGCCGGACCATCGATTAGAGTACGCGCCGATGGCGCCCCCGAGAGACCTCGCGCTGGAGGAAAAAGTCGGACAACTCCTGTGGATCGGGTTCCAAGGGACGACCATGAACCCGGCCTTGAGGTCGCTTCTGGAGCGGGTCCGTCCCGGTGGGCTGATCCTCTTCTCCCGCAACATCGAGACCGCCGGACAGGTCCGCCGCCTGACCGACGCCCTGTTCGGTGCCACCCGGATCCCGCCCTTCATCGCCCTCGACCAGGAAGGGGGACGGGTCAGCCGGCTCAAGTCGATTCTCGGACCGACCCAGACCCCTTTCGACCTGGCGAGGAGGGCCAGACCCGAGACGGCGGTGAGGCTCCAGGCGTCAGCCACTGCCGCGGCTCTGAAGAGCCTCGGATTCAACGTCAATTTCGCCCCCGTCCTGGATCTGTCGGGTCCCGACCCCAAGAACGGGATAGGTGACCGCGCGTTCGGTGAGACCCCCCTCACGGTCTGCCGCCTGGCAAGGGTGGCGCTGGACGCCCATCTTCGCGCCGGAGTCCTTCCCGTCGGCAAGCACTTCCCCGGTCTCGGCTCCGCGCGGGACGACACCCACCTTGCCCTCCCGGTCATCCGGAAGCCGCGCTCCCTGCTCTGGAGGGAGGACCTGCTTCCCTACCGCCGGCTCAGGCGCCGCCTGCCGATGATCATGGCGGGTCATGCGTGTTATCCGGCGTTCCAGGGCCACAACATCACCCCTGCCACGCTGGCTCCGGAGATCGTCGATGCCTTACTGCGCAGGAGAATCGGCTTCCGCGGCCTCATTCTGACGGACGACCTGGAGATGGGCGCCGTGGACCAGGAGGAGGGCGCCGCAACCCAGGCGCTCCGGGCGCTGGCGGCGGGCAACGACGGCCTGATGTTCTGCAGCTCGGAAACGAGGATCGTCGAAGCTCGCGACGCGGTGCTGGCGGCCGTCCAGGACGGCGACGTCGAGCCGGCCCGCATCGATCGCTCCGTCCGGAGGATCCTGAGACTGAAGAAGCGCTCCCTCGTCGAGCGCAGGCGCGCGCCGTTTGCGCCGGTGGCGCTGAAGCGTTCCCGGGCGGCGCTCGCCTCGCTGGGCGGGGGTCGCGAGAGCGGTTTCGATCCCACCGCCCGCGCCTGAGGCGTCGGCCCCGGGATCGCTCCTCCTACGGCGACTTACTCCAGCTTCCGACCCGTCAGCAGCTCGAAGATGTCGAGGTAACGCCGCCGTGTCCCCTCGACGATCTCGTCGGGCAGGCGGGGCGCCGGCGGGCTCTTGTCCCACCGGATCGACTCGAGATAGTCGCGCACAAACTGCTTGTCGAGGGACGGCTGGGGCCCGCCCGGCCGGTAGGTTTCTTTCGGCCAGAAGCGTGACGAGTCGGGTGTCAACACCTCATCCGCCAGGACCACCCCGTCTCCGTCGATCCCGAACTCGAACTTGGTGTCGGCGATCAGGATGCCGCGCGACTCGGCGTGCTCGCACGCCTTGCGGTAGACCGCCAGGCTGAGGTCGCGCACCTGCCCGGCGGTCTCGCGTCCCACCAGATCGATCACCTTGGAGTACGGGATATTCTCATCATGCCCGCTGGTCGCCTTGGTGGACGGCGTGAACAGCGGCTCCGGCAGGCGGGACGACTCCTGCAGCCCGGGAGGGAGCTTGAGGCCGCACACCGACCCCGTCTTCATGTACTCCTTGTATCCCGAACCGGCGAGGTAGCCGCGGACGACACATTCGACCGGCAGCATCCTGAGACGCGTCACCAGCACCGACCGTCCCCGCAGGACGTCCGCGTGCCGGCGCAGCGTCTCCGGGAAGAGCTCGACCCTGTGCTCCTTCAGGTGGTTCCGGACCAGCCTCGCCGTCTTCTCGAACCAGAAGAGCGAGATCTGGTTCAGCACCTTCCCTTTGTCCGGGATGCCGTTCGGCAGGACGTGATCGAAGGCCGAGATGCGGTCCGTCGAAACGATGAGCAGAGCGTCGCCGACCTCGTAGTTGTCCCGAACCTTGCCGCGGCTCAGCAGCCGCCAATCCGGGAAACGTGTCTCCAGCAGAGCGCTCATGGCTCGTCGTCCTCTTGAAGGCGCGCATCCTAGGACGCCGTCCACGCCTCTGTCAATATCGGCGCTCGCGGTCGCGCGCGGCCGCGGAAGTTGACGAACGGCGCCGCAGCGATCTATATAGGGTCCCAGGGGAACCGAGAATCCACACGGGTTTCAGTCCAGCCATGAGTCGGGCGCACCCTCCGGCCGCCCGGGAGGTTCCGATGAACATACCCCGCCGATCCGCAGGCATGACGTTTCTGGCGCTTCTGCTGGCCGCGACGTGGCCGGGCCAGGCGCCTCTGTGGGCCGAATCCCCCGCCACCGTGACGGGCACGGTGGTCGACCCGGACGGCAAGCCCCTTCCCGAAGCCCGCGTGGTGCTCTCCGGCGAAGGGGTCTCGCCGACCCGCGCCCTGAGCAATGCGGCCGGCAGGTTCCGCTTCCCGGCGGTCAACCCGCATCATGTCTACTCGATCACGGCGGACCTCCCGGGGTTCAAGACGATCACCTACGACGCCATGGCCCTGGAGGCGGGCCGCACCCGGGTGGTGAAGTTCCGTCTGACGCACCCGGGTGACCTCGACATCGTGGCTCTGGTCACGCGCGACCCGTTCCCCTACGACGAATTCCTGCACGGTTTCGGCTCTCGCTTTGGCGCCCACGTGCGCGTCGTCGACTTGGATCGCGAGCGGGACCCGGCGGAGGCGGTGCGCCGGACGCGGGCCGAGCGCCCCGATTTGATCCTCGGGACCGGTCTGCGCGCGGCCCGGCTGATTCGCCGCGAAGTCGGCGACATTCCTTCCCTCCTCACGCTCGTCACCGATCCGCGCCGCTACGACCTGCAGACCAATACGACCTGCTTCCTGATGGGGCAGCCGGACGCCGATTGGCTGCTTGATCGGCTCACCGAGATCCTGCCAGGGATCCAGCGGATCGGCATGGTCTATCAGGCGGAGGTCTCGTCCCTGCTGGCGCGCGATCTGCGGCAGGCCGCGGAGCGCCGGGGACTCTGGCTCGAGTTCCGCCTGGTCCATACCCCGAGAGAGCTCCAGTCGGCCCTCAACAGTCTGCGGGGACTGATGGAGGCGCTCGTCGTGCCCGACGACGACCTCACGTCAACCCCGCGCGCCAGGGATCGCATCACCGCGTGGGCGCTCAAGAACCGCGTGCCGCTCGCCGCGCCGTCCCCGGATTGGGTGGATCACGGCGCCCTGTTCTCGTACGGCGCCTCCTACGAGCGCCGGGGGGAGGAGGCCTCGCGCATCGCCGACCTGATCCTGCGCGGCGTGCTTCATCCGACGGATTTCCACGTGCTGAGATCGAGCGAGGTCCAGATGGCCGTCAACCAGCAAACGGCGATGATCCTGGGAGTGATCATCCCGGCGAACCTGTTGATCGACCAGCACGACTGAGCCGGGCCGGCGCCGGGCCGCTCTTCAGCGCAGTGGACGTACCTCGCGCACGCCTTCGATCTTCCAGAGCTCGCCGAGGAATTTCTTGTGGTGGGGGTGGGCGTCACAGTACGGCACCGTCAGCACCAGGTGGTCCCCTTCGCCTGCCCGCCGGATATTGAACGACTCCAGGGGCCGGCCGAGCGAGCGCAGGGCGCGTTCGATCTCACGCCGCGTCTTGCCGTGGTCGTCGTCGAAGGCGATCTGGCAGTCGTGGTAGATGCAGCGCTTGAACACCCGCCGTTCGACCAGCCCGAGACCCAGAAGGACGCTCAGGACCAGACCGGTCGTGATCAGCGCGATCAGGCTGTAGCCGGCACCGATGCTCATCCCGGCCGCCGCGACCACCCAGATCATCGCTGCGGAAGTCAGCCCGGTGACGCGGCCCCGCGATTGAATAATCGATCCGGCGCCGAGAAAGCCGATGCCGGTGACGACCTGAGCCGCGATGCGTCCCGGGTCCGCAGGCCGTCCGGTCGCGATCACCATGGCGACCTGTGTGGACAGCCACATGAACAGCATCGAGCCCAGGCAGATGAGGATGTTCGTGCGGAAACCGGCGGGCTTGTTCTTCATCTCACGCTCGACCCCGATGAGACCGCCGCAGACGATCGCCAGGAGCGCCTTCGGCAGGAAATCGCGCGCCAGCGGCAGCATCGAACCCCAGGACTCGAGCACGCTCGTCACCCCCGATCGGTCACATCGATCTCGAAGGTATAATTACATCCTTTTTCAAGGGGATGCAATGAACGTCGCCCTTCGGAACCATGTCGCACCCTTCGCCATCGTTCTTGTGGCCGCCGGCGCCCTCGCCGGCACGGCCGCTTACCGGACGGCCTTGAAGGTGCAGGCTCCCCCCGCGCTGGCCGCCTCCAGCCGGCGCGCCTATGGCGCCGGTCCAAGAGACACCGGTTCGCCGTCCGGCGCCGCGGGAAACGGCCTCCTCGCCCAGGCCCCGCAGGACGGATTCGCGGCCGTCGCCAAGGCTGTCATGCCGGCGGTCGTGAACATCTCCTCGCTCAAAGTGACCCGCACGTACGAATATTCGCCTTTCATGCTCGACCCGTTCTTCCGCGATTTCTTCGGCCAGGAGCTCCCCGGCATGGTGGTGCCACGCGAGCAGCGCGAGATGAGCCTCGGGTCGGGCGTGATCGTGGACGAGGCCGGCACGATCCTGACTAACTACCACGTCATCGAGCAGGCGCAGGAGGTGAAGGCGTCGCTGGCGGATGGCCGCGAGCTGAGTGCGCGCATCATCGGGGCCGATCGGCGCACCGATCTCGCCGTCCTGCGCGTCAATAAGGCCTCGCTGCCGCGCGCGCAGATGGGCGACTCCGAGAAGATCGAGGTGGGCGACATCGTCCTGGCGATCGGCAACCCGTTCGGACTTGGCGAGACGGTGACCATGGGGATCATCAGCGCCATCGGGCGCGGCAGTCTGGGGCTCGCCGACTACGAGGACTTCATCCAGACCGACGCCGCCATCAACCCCGGGAACTCCGGCGGCGCCCTGGTCAACACCCGCGGCGAGGTGATCGGCATCAACACCGCCATCTACTCGCGTTCCGGCGGCTATCAGGGGATTGGTTTCGCCATCCCCTCCAGCATGGCGCGCGACGTCCTGGACAGCATCGTCAAGTATGGCCGGGTGGTGCGCGGTTATGCCGGGCTCGGCTTCCAGAACGTCACTCCCGACTTGGCGCGGGCCTTCGGTCTGAGCGAGACGCGCGGCGCCATGGTGACCGGCGTCGATCCCGACGGTCCGGCCGCCGAGGCCGGGCTGCGGCGCGGCGACGTGGTGGTGGCGTTCCGCGGCCGCCCGATCGCCTCGGACAGCGACCTGCGCACCCAGTTGTCGCGTTTCAAGCCCGGCGATCGGGCGGCGCTGGAGATCGTGCGGGACGGCCGTCGGCAGGAGGTGACGCTGACCCTTTCAGAGCCGCCGGCGACCCGGCAACGGGCGGGCCAGCGGGGCTGACCCGCGGCTCGCCGGGCGCGCGATCCCGGTCGCCGCGGCCGGCCGCCACATGGTCCAGGAAGGCGACCTCCTCCACCGTCAGCGTCAGCGCCCCGAAATCCTCTTCCACCCTCCCCTTCAGGACGTACGGCCGCGCCGTCGTCAGCATGCCGCAGAAGCGCTCGTAGGGACGCGGAAAGAACGTGGTCTCATAGATCGCCGTCGTGTCCTCGAACGACACGAATTCCATCGGCTCGTCGTCCTTGGTGGTGACGATCTTGCCGGTGATCAGCCAGCCGACCGTCGTGACGCGCTTCCCCACGTGATCGCGCAGCATCGCGGCGCGCACCGGCACCGTCCCGCCCCGCCGCAGCGCCAGCAGATGCCCGCGGTACAGCGTCAGGGGGTGGCGGCTCACCAGGAAGCCGAGCGTTTCCGCCTCGTCCCGCAGCAGCCGCGCCTCGTCGTACGGCCGTGGCGACGGCAGCGGCCCGAGGTCGGGCGGAAAGAGCGAGCGCGCCGCCGAGCGCCGTCCCTCCGTCTTCGCCTCCCACTCGGCGAGACGCCAGTGCAGGCGCGGCCGGATCGCCAAATCGGGCGCGCCGCCGGCGGTCGATTCCCGCACCGCGCCGCCCTCCCCGAGGCCGACGGCGTCGAAGGCGCCGGCGCGAATCAGCAGACGCGTGTCCGACGGGTCGATCGGCACGCGCCGCAGGAACGCGTCGAACGAGACGAACGGCCCGCCGCCCCTGCGCTCGGCCACGATCGTCTCGATCGCCTCGTCGCGCAGCCCCTTGATCTGCATCAGCCCGACGCGCACCCGGCGGTCGCGCCCGGTGTACGCCTGGTCGCTGTCGTTGATGTCCGGCAGCAAGACCTCGAGCCCCATCCGACCGCACTCGGAGACATAGGCGAAGGTCGAGTAGTAGCCGCCGCCGTTGCTGATCACCGCCGCCATGAACTCGGCCGGGTGATGCGCCTTCAGGTAGCACGACTTGAAGGAGACGAGCGCGTACGACGCGGAGTGCGGCTTGCAGAACGAGTAGCCGGAGAACGACAGAATCATCCGCCAGACCTGTTCGACGACGGCGGGATCGATACCACGCGCGCCCGCGCCGCGCGCGAAGCGCTGCCGGTAGTCCTCGACCTTCTTGCCGGCCCACTTCTTCGACAGCACCTTGCGCAGGCCGTCCGCCTCGGCGTCGGTGAAGCCGGCCATGCGGATCGCCACGCGCGCCACGTCCTCCTGGTAGCACATGATGCCGTAGGTCTCGTGCATCACCTCGTCCAGGATCGGATGGAGCGAGGGCCAGGTGCCGCCGCGCAGCCGCCTCACGTACTCGCGGATGTAGTCGTTCGCCGCCGGCCGGATGATCGACGAGTGGATGACCAGGTGCTCGAAATCGCCGCGCCGCGTCTTCTGCTGCAGCTGCCGCATGGCCGGCGACTCGACGTAGAACACACCCATCGTGTCGCCGTCGCGCATCAGCTCCTGCGTGCGCGGGTCGTCGATCGGATCGAAAACGCCGTACGGCAGATCCGGCCCTCCGTGCCCGTGGACCGCCGCACAGGCGTCGCGGATGACCGACAGCGAGCGGTTTCCCAGGAGATCGATCTTCACCAGGCCCGCTTCCTCCGCCTGATCCTTCTCCCACTGGATGACCCGCACCCCCTTGGCGGCGCGCTCGACCGGCACGTGGCGCGACACGCCGTCCGGCGCGATGACCACGCCGCCGCAGTGCACCGACAGGTGCCGCGGGAACCCGTCGAGCCGCGTCGCGGCCCTCAAGATTTCCGGCCACGGCGCCCGCGCCAGCAGGCCGCCCTGCTTCGGATCGAATTCCGCGGCGCGGAACAGCGGGCTGCGCGCGGTCGCCTCGAGCGCCGTCCCCGCCCCCCAGTAGCGCGACAGGCCGGAGGCGACGCGGGCGATCTCCGCGTCCGGCAGGCCGTGCACCTTGGCCACCTCGCGCACCGCGGCGCGCGCCCGGAAGGTGACGTGGTTGGCGATCATCGCCGTGCGCTCCTCGCCGAGCGTCCTGAAGACCCAGTCGAGCAGGTCGTCGCGCTCGTCCCAGCAGAAATCCACGTCGATGTCGGGCGGATCGACCCGGCCGCGGTTCAGGAAGCGCTCGAAGTACAGGTCGTGGCGGATCGGCTCGACGTGCGTGATGCCGAGCACGTAGGAGACGATCGACGACGCCGCCGATCCCCGCCCGCAAGTGCGCGGCGACTGCCGCACGATCTCCTGCACCACCAGGAAGTAGTCGGCGAACCCCTTGTCGTGGATGATCGCCAGCTCGTGGTCGAGCCGGGCGCGCACCGCCGACGTGACCGCGCCGTAGCGCCGCCGCGCCCCCTCCTCGCAGCGCGCCTCGAGCAGAGCGAAAGAATCGCCGGGCGCGCTGCCGATCGACAGGTCCGCGAAGCGCGGAAACACGAGCGCGCCCCAGGGCGGCTCGTCCAGGGCGCACTCCTCGGCGACGCGCGCCGTCGCCGCCAGCGCCTCCGGGCAGTGCGGGTAGGCGCGCTCCATCTCGGCGGGCGGCTTCAGCCACGCCTGGGGCGACGCCAGCTCCTCCGGCGGGACGCGGTCGAGCGTCGTGTTGAGGGCGATGGCGCGCAACAGCCGGTGCAGGTCGAAGTCGCCCGCGTCCACGAAGTGCACGTCGTTGACCGCCACCGGCCCGATCCCGAGCCGCCGCGCCGCGCGCAGCCGCTCGAACGTCCCCTCCGCCGCCGACGGGGCGGCCGACGAGCCCAGCGCCAGGTACAGGTCGCGCGGCGCGCGCGCCTCGAGCGCCGCCTGCAGCGCGGCGAGCGACGGCGACGGGACGACCAGCCCCGCCGTGTCGCCCCGCAGCGCGCCGAGCACGGAGAAGCCGGGATCGAGATGCCGCCGCGTCAGGATCCGGCAGAGGTTGGCGTACCCCTCCGGCGTCTTCACCAGGAGTGTCGCCCGCTCCCCCGCCCGCAGGCGGCGCGTCTCGGGCGCGGTCACCTCCGCCCCGAGGATCGGCCGCAGCCTGCAGGCCAGGGCGATCTCCCGGAAGCGGACCGCCCCGTACAGGCCGTCGACGTCGGTGCAGGCGATCGCCCGCATGCCGCGCTCGGCCGCGGCGGCGCACAGCGCCTCCAGGCTCGCGGCGCCGCGCATCAGGCTGTAGTGCGAACGGATCTGAAGATGGACGAAGTCGGAGGGACGGCCCCGGGCGCCGCCGCCGGGCGGATCGCCGCCGCTCATGCCGTCTTCTCCGCTCCCGTGCCGGAATCGGCCGCGATCGGGCCGGACCGCCCCGCGAACATCCGCCCGCAGACGATCGCCCGGTCGCCGAAGCGTCCGCGGATCCGATCGATTGCATCCGCCAGCGTCTCCGCCGCGCCGGCGCGGGTCGAGAGATCCCCCGCGAACGCCTCCGGGCCGAACAGCACCAGCTGCCGCGGCCCGGGCGCGACCTCGAGACAGTGCAGCTCGATCCAGCGCACCCGCACCCGGCGCGCCCGCGCCCGGTCGCAGATCGCCCGCGCCCGCGCGAACAGCACGAGGTCGGCGGCGGCCGGCGGAGCCAGCCGCTCCTCGCGGCGCGCCAGGACATCGTCGCTGTGGCGCAGCGTCACCCGCAGCCGGCCGGTCCGCGCCTCGAGCCGCCGCAGCCGCGCCCCCGCCCGCTCGCACAGGCCGAAGAGCGCCCGCAGCAGCGCCGCCTCCTCGTTCGAGTCCTCGGCAAGCGTCTCC
>QHXY01000473.1 GCA_003223145.1 Acidobacteriota bacterium | reverse complement strand
ATTGCGCACGTAATCGTCCGTGGAGGTCCGGTAGATCTCCGACCACTCCCGGAGCGAAGTCCTCTTGTCGCCGGCGCGGTTGTACATCTCCGCATACAGGCGCCGCGCCAGCGGATGCACGCCGGGGATCCGGAGCGCCCTCTCGAAGTAGCCGGCGGCCCGCCGGTAATCGTGCAGATCGTCGTAACACAGGAAGCCCGCCTCGAACGGAATGATCCACTGGTCGGGATTGCGCTCGACCCCCTTGTCCAGGAGACGGAGCGCCATCTCGGGCTGGCGCGCCTCGGTCGTCATGATCAGCGCCCCGATCAGATACGGATCGAGATAGTGCGGATCGAGCTCGGTGATCACCTGGTCATAGATGCGCTCGAGGTAGTCGTAGCGGTCCCGGATGTCATAGTTGCCGTAATACTGGATCGACCACAGGTAGAGGACGTCGGCCAGCAGGCCGTCGAAGCCGAGCGCCATGACTCTCAGATACTTCCCCGAGGGCACCTGCTCCCTTCGATGCGCAGCTGCACCAGGACGGCCAGGAGAAGACCCATGACGGCGCACAGACCCATCCTCCTCCGCCCACCGAGCGTTGCCGCGGCCGCGCTCATCTACTGCAGCTCCTTGCGCTCGAAGACGGCGCACGCGGTCCACAGGACCGTGGAGCCGTACAGGATGAGGTACAGCGTGGCCCACAGAATGCGGCCCCCGTCGATGGCCAGACCGTGCACGACTTCTCCTTTGATGTCGAAGTTCCCCAGATTGGGGAGCAGGAAATACAGCACCCGGCAGAGCCCCCGGCCGGGGGCGCTCGTCAGGCGGGCACCAAGCAGATCGAGGCTCCACAGCAGGTGACCGATGACATACAGGGCGAGCGTCATGACGCTCGCCAGGATCGGCGTCGACAGGCAGGAGAACAGCACCGCCAGGGCGGTGATCAGCAGGAACTGAAAGAACAGCAGCAGGATGGCCATCACCAGCATGCCGTCGAACATTCCCTTGATCAGGAGCACCAGGAAGAACCACAGGCTCATCACGGCAGTGTTCACCAGCAGGGTGATCGCCAGACCCGCGTACTTGCCGAGGACGAACTCGAAGCGGTGCAGTGGCTTCGCCAGAAGCGTGTAGACCGTGCGGCGCTCGATTTCCTTGCTCACGAGCCCGATCCCGATGAACACGGCCGTCAGGACGCCGAACAGGTCGATGGAGGCCAGCCCGAAGTCCTTGATGATCTTCTCCTCGCTCCCGACGGTCAGGAGCGACAGGATCTGGGCGAAGGAAATCATCACCACCGCGAAAACCAGAAGCAGGTAGAGGATGCGGTGCCGGATCGCCTCCCGGAACGTGTTGAGCGCGATGGCATTGATCCTAGTGAGCACGCTGTCCGCCCCTTTCCGCCGGCGCGGGGCCGGCGGACCGCGCTTCGCGGATGAACAGGTCCTCGAGCGACTGCCGCGCCGGCGTCACCGAGACGAGCTCCGCACCGTGGCCGTTCAGGATCGCCAGGAGACGATGCAGGTCGCCCTGCGAGTCCACCCGGATCAGGACGCGGTCGTCGCGCCGCGACATGACGCTCCCGCACGGCAGGCCGCCGTTGGTGACACCGCGCAACGCCACCTCCCAGTAAGGCACATCGCGGGACACCAGCTCGTCGATCCGCCCGACCGCCTTGAGCGAGCCCTTGACGAGCAGGCCGACGCGGTCGCAGATCATCTCGGTGTCGGACAGGATGTGGGTCGAGAAGAACACGGTGCGGCCGCGCGCCTTGAGATCCAGGATGATGTCCCTCACCTCGCGCCGGCCGATCGGGTCGAGACCCGACATCGGCTCGTCGAGTATGACCAGGTCCGGGTCGTTGACCAGGGCCTGGGCGAGCCCGATGCGCTGCAGCATCCCCTTGGAGTAATGGCGGAGCTGGCGATCCCCGCGATTGGACAGTCCGACTCGCTCGAGGAGATCCCTGACGCGTTTCCGCCTGGCCGGGGCGTCCAGCGCGAACAGCCGGGCATGGAAGTCGAGGAACTCTTCGCCCGTGAGGTAATCGTAGAGGTATGGATTCTCGGGGAGGAAGCCGACGCGCCGCCTGACCTCCACCCGGGAGGCGTCCTGTCCGAACAGACGGATGGTCCCGGCATCGGGGAAGATCAGACCGAGCGCCAGCTTGATGGTGGTGGTCTTGCCGGCGCCGTTGGTCCCGATGTAGCCGAAGATCTCCCCCTCGCGGATCGACAGCGACAGGCCACGCAGGATCCAGTATTTCCGGATCGACAGGTGGGACCGGTAGCTCTTGTGGACGTCGTCAAGCTCGAGCACCGGCATCATCGTCCTTTCGGGGTCCGGAAGCGGGGCGGCCATCCCCTTTCGGGACCCTGTCCAAAGCAATCAATATATTCCACGCATGGTCCGTTTCAAGCCGTTGAAGACCTGTGAGTTAGGTCGTGGGATAGACGCGCCGCCAGGGGGCCCCCCGGGGTCTCGCCCGCCCCAGCCCCTTCATTATTAGTACCGGCCGTTCCGCTGCGTCCGGGACCCGACCGGCTGTCCTTCCCTTCGTCCTCCTCGAGGATCGACAGGTACAAACGCTCCTGCTGACGCACCATGACGTCGATATCGAACTCCTCGAGCACCGCCCTGGCGCTCCGGGCCAACCTCCGACCGAAATCCCGATCCAGGAGGAGCCGCCGCACTCCTGCGGCAAGGCCGTCCGTGTCGCGCGGCGCGCGGACGACGCCCGTGACACCGTCCCGGAGAATGTCCATCGTCCCGTCCACGCCGGTGGCCACGATCGGCACGCCACACGCGATCGCCTCCGGCAGGACCCGCGGCAGGCCCTCCCAGAGGGAGGTGTGCAGCATCACGTCGAGCGCCGCCATCACCCTCGGGACGTCCCGCCGCCAGCCGAGCAGGCGGAGGCTCCCCCGCAGATCCAGTGCCGCGGCGCGCCGCTCGACCTCCCCGCGCAGCTCCCCGTCGCCGGCGAGGACGAAGACGGTTTCGGGGAGATCGCGGACGACCCGCGCGGCGACTTCCACGAACGTCAGCGGCGATTTTTGGGGCTTGAGGCAGGCGACCATGCCGACCAGGGGCGCGCTTCGGGGAACGCCGATCTCCTCCCGAAACGTTGAGCCGGCGTCCCGCGATCCGCCGATTCCGGCGGCGCGCTCGAACTCGGCCAGGCGCACGCCGCTCCGGATCAGGCTGACGCGATCACGAGTGAACAGGCCGAGCGCCACCCCGGTCTCGAGATTGGCACGCGACACCGCGATGAAGCATGTCGTCAGCCGCGCGGCGAGACGCTCCAGGGCGATGAAGGCGCGGCGCACCGGCCAGCGCTGCCACTCGTGGAACCCGAAGCCGTGGATGGTGTGCACGACTCGCGACACCCCGGCGAGGCGGGCCGCCAGCCGGCCGAGGATGCCCGCCTTCGAGGAATGCGTATGGACGATGTCCGGTCTCTCCTGTCGGAAGAGACGCGCCAGGCTGAGGAGCGCCAGGGCGTCGAGGTGGGGGCGGACGGGCCGCACGAGCGAGGGCACGAAGCGCAGCGGCACGCCCAGGCGACGCGCTTCATCGTCCAGGGCGCCTCCCCGGCCGCACACCAGGCTGGGAATGAAGGGCGCGTCGAGATGGGACACGGTGTAGAGCGTGTTGTCCTGCGCCCCGCCCGGCTCGAGCAGCGTGATCACGTGACAGACGCGCACACGACGCGCGATCACGCCGCCTCTTTCCGGGGTCGCTCGCGGCGAGACCGCAGCCACAGCTCCAGAACGACCAGGGTCCAGATCATCTCGTCGTAGTTGCGCTGTCCCGAACGGTGAATCTTGAGGACCGCGGCCACCGAGTCCGACTTGAGATACTGCCGGCACAGGGCGCCGTGGCCCAGAAGCAGGTCGTGGGCCACGCCGTGCAGCCCGTGGCGAAACCAGTGGTCGATCGGCAGGCCGAAGCCCGCCTTCCGGGACCGCCGGACGCTCTCGGGGATATGGTGGCGGTAGGCGCGGCGCAGAAACCACTTGCCGGCCAGGCCGCGCACCTTCCAGGAGGCCGGCAGCGAGGCGGCGAGCTCCACCACTCGATGGTCGAGGAACGGGCTCCTGAGCTCCAGCCCGAAGGCCATCGAAGTGATGTCCGCCTTGAACAGCAGGTCGTCCGGCAGGTAGTGCAGCAGGTCGGCCCGCAGGACGCGATCGATCAAGGCGGGCGATCCCCAGTCGTTCGGCAGCGACCCGAGGGCGCGGGTCGGGTCGACGCCCGCGACCTGCGCCGCGAAGTCGCTCTGGTACAGGCGGGCGATGCGGCGCGCCCCGGGGTTCGCCATCCACAGGGCGTTGCGCTCGCGCGCCGGCAGCTCCCAGCCGTCCAGGAAGCGACGGATCCGCCCCGGCAGGTTGCGCCGGGTCTTCTCGGAAGAGACCGCCTCGAGCAGGGCGTAGAACGGCGTGCGTGATACCACCCCCGGAAGCCATCCCAGCCGGTCAGCCAGCAGGTGGGCGCGGTACCGATCGTACCCCCCGAAGCCCTCGTCCCCTCCGTCCCCGACCAGGGCAACCTTGACGTTGCGCGACACCTCGCGCGCCAGGAACCATAACGGGACGATCGAGGGGTCGCCGAACGGCGCCTGCAGATGACGCACGATCTCCGGCAGCGTGTCGATGACGTTCTCGCGCAGGCCGATCTCCTCGAGCGCGATGCCGAAGTGCTCCGCCGCGGCCCGGGCACGCGCCAGCTCGTTGTAGTCGGACTCGGAGAACCCGATGCTGAAGGCGCGGAACCGGCCGGCGTGGTTGCGCCGGATGTGGTAGGCGACTGCCGTTGAATCGATTCCCCCGGAGAGCAGGAGCGCCACCGGGACGTCGCTGCGCAGCCGCAGGCGGACCGCATCGTCCATCAGAGCGCGGTAGCGCTCTTCGAATTCCCTCTGCGGCCGCTGCGGCTGCGGGAAGGTCTCCGGCAGCGACCAGTAGCACTCCAGCCGCGCGCGACCGTTCTCGTAGAACAGGACGTGCGCGGGCGGCACCTGCTGGATCGAGGCGAAGGCGGTCTTCGGGCCCGGAACGTAGCGCAGCGCCAGGAAGTGATGCACCGCTTCGGGGTCGGGTTCGGGGGAGAACCCCGGCTCGGCGAGAAGCCCGGCGATTTCGGAGGCGAAACGGATACCGTCCCCCGCCAGCCGGTATAGAACCGGCTTCACCCCCAGACGGTCCCGCGCCAGAAGCAGCGATTTCCGGCGGCCGTCCCACAGCGCGATGGCGAACATCCCGATCAGCCGGCGCAGGAAATCGGGACCGTCCTTCAAATAGAGCTGCAGCAGGACCTCCGTGTCGCCCGTCGACCGGAAGCGGGAGCCGCGGCGCTTCATCTCCTCCCGCAGCTCGACGTGGTTGTAGATCTCGCCGTTGAACGCGAGGACCACCTGGCCGTCCGGGCTGGTCATCGGCATGTGCCCGTTGGGCGACAGATCGAGAATCGCCAGCCGCCGGCTCGCCAGACCCACCCCCGCGGCGATGTGCTCGCCGGCGTCGTCCGGGCCGCGGTGCGCCAGGGCGTCGCCCATGGCGCGCAGCGCCGCCTCGTCCGGCCGTCTCGTGTCGTTGTGGACGATACCCGCCAGGCCGCACATGTCAGCTCCCGTCCCGTGCGCCGCTCATGAACCAGATCCCCCGGCCGCCTTTCGCCCGGCGAACCGGCCCGCCAGCCGTTCCGCCAGCTGCATGCCGGTCCTGATCGCCCCTTCCATCGAGGAGTACTCCCAGGTCCCGAACCGCCCGGCGGAGTGGATCCCGGCCGCGTTCAGCGCCTCGTGCACGCGCGGCAGATTGTCGGCCCGGAACCGGTCGTAGATCACGTAGGCCGGATCGATCACCGACAGCCGCCGGTAGATCAGCCGGTCCCCCTTCCAGAGGATGCCGGCGCGCCGCAGATCCTCGACGGCGGTCGCGATCGCCTCCTCGGCGTCGAAGGGCTCGTCGCGCAGGAGCGAGCGCTCCACGTAGAGCGAGGAGCAGCCGCGTGGCGCCAGCGCCGCCGACAGGTTCGCCGGGAATCCGACCCGGTAGAACGAGTAGCCGGGCTCCGGAAAGTAGATCCAGTGCGCGCCGGAGATTCCTTCGCGGTCGACGCCGAGACTGATGTTCAGGACCCGCACCGCACGCAGGCGCCCGCCGATTTCCGGGAGGCCGGCCGGCAGCCCGCGGGTGATCGCCAGGAGCCGATCGAGGGGGATCGTGGAGACCAGGCTCTCGTAACGCACCATGCGGCCGCCCGCCAGGTGCACCGCGCGCGCCGCGGCGTCGACCGCCGTCACCGTCTCGCTGAGCCGCACCTCCGCCCCGCGCCGGGCCAGGGCCTCCGGCAGGACGCTGATCCCGCCACGCCGCGGGTAGAGGAAGGTCGGGTTGTAGCCCAGCCCGCGTACCGTGGTGCCGAAAGCGCCGTCCAGGACCTCCTTGAGCGTGGGCCTCGGGATCGACCACGACACCCAGCCGCACTCGATCTCGTCCAGGTCGGTGCGCCACAGCTTGGTGTTGTACGGCACGAGGAAATGACGCGCGATCCCGGCGCCAAAGGAGCGTTCGGTCCAGTCGCGGAAATTCAACCGCGAAGGGTCCGGCTCGCCCTCGGCGGCGCGGCGCACGAGAGCCTCCACGAAGGCGCCGACGCATTCCTGGACCACCTCCGGTGGCAGCCCGTGCAGGTTCGCCTGGAACGGGTAGGGCGTGTAGACCCCCTTGGAGAAGATGAGCGCCCGGCGCTCGTGCCGCGAGAAGGCGTCCGGCAGGATGGCATCGACCAGCGCGACGACGCGCGGGTCCTTCAGGTGCAGGAGGTGCCCCGTGCAGTCGAACGTGAAGCCGTTGTCGATGTGCGTCCGGGCCAGCCCTCCGACCTCCGCCTCGCGTTCGATGACCAGCGAGGGAGCGCCGAGATGATAGGCGGCCGACAGGCCGGTCAGGCCGGCCCCGAGAATGACCACCGGGTACGCCTCGCTCATCGCCTCGCCCTCACGCGTCCCTCCGGGGCGCCCGTCACAGCGTCATGTCGATGCGCCGCAGGAACAGCCCCATCGCCAGACCGGCCATGGCGATCCCGGCCAGCAGGGCGACCGCCACGGCCGTCGTGGAGAGCATCATGACCACGGCCAGCCCGCCCAGGAGGACGGTCGCCGCCCAGGACACCAGCACGGTCTGGCGCGTCGACAGCCGCCACTTGCGCAGGCGCAGCGCGAAGTGGTCGGGGCTGCCGAGGAAGACCGGCAGGCCGCGCCGGTAGCGGACGTACATGACGAACAGCGTGTCGAAGATCGGCACGCCGAGGACGACGATGGGGGCGACCGACGCGACCAGGTTCCGGCGCGTGTAGGAGTTGTTCATCGCCAGCGCCCCGAGCATCATCCCGACGAACATGCTGCCGGTGTCTCCCATGTAGATCCGCGCCGGCTCGATGTTGTAGCGCAGGAAGCCGCAGAGCGCCCCGCACAGGGCGGCCAGGAGCACGGCGTAGGTCTGCCTGCCGTTGACCGCGG
>QHXY01000125.1:386-2175 GCA_003223145.1 Acidobacteriota bacterium | reverse complement strand
GCCCGCTCCGAGGGGGATGAGACTCTGCACATCGCGCTCCGTGCGGCGGAGGTACGATTGCACGCAGAGGCCCACGTTCGACAGGCGGGACCGCGCGCCGCGGTAGATGTCGAGCGTCGCGTCGGTGTAGGTGCTCGACTCCATGTCGATCCAGACCGAGGTCCCGGCGGCTCCGGCCCTCTCGATGAGGGACAACAAGCGGGTCTCGCAGGCGGCCCGGTCGAGATCCAGCCCGAGCTGCGTCAGCTTGACCGAGATCTCGACGTCGAGCCCCGCGCGCTGCGCGCGCGCCAGGACATCGAGATAGTGCCGCGCGACCTGCTCCGCCTCCTGCGGGCTTCGCAGGTTCTCTCCGAGATAGGTGAGAACGGCGCCGATGCCCGCCCCCTGGAGCGCGCGGGCCGCGTCCAGGGCCGCCTCCACTTCCTCACCCGGCATGAAGCGCGACACGGCCCGGCGGACAAATCGAAGCTTGACGGCGCGCTCGCGCAGCCAGCGGCTTTGCGAGCCTGCGAGAAAAGCGCTCCTGAGGAGCCCCATCGGTCACGTCTCCGGCGCGGCGCACCGCGCGAGCCGGATGATACGCAGTCCCGTCGGTCCCTGTCCACCGAACTTGCGCCGATCTGTAATCGACGTCAGTTATTTGTCGGCGTCTGCACGTGCCGACTCAGCCCTCGACACTTATATTGCCTCGCATGCGCCGACTCCCGGAACGAGGCGGCTGCGAGGCGGGGAGAACCAAACGCGAGGAGATCAATAATGATGAAGACGAGGTTCTGGGGGATAGCGATCGCTCTGGTCGTCTGCGCCGCGGCGATCGCCTGCGTGACCTACGGATACCAGACAGTTCCGAACCGATCCGTCCCGACCGAAGTCGCTCCTCCCGAGGGCGGCGCGGACCAGCCGTTCTACGACGACCTGGCGCCATACGGTAGCTGGGTCTACGTCAGCGGTCCCGGCTGGGTCTGGTCCCCCCACGGCCTGCAGGCCGGCTGGCGCCCCTATCTGGTCGGCCACTGGGTGTTCACCGATTATGGCTGGACCTGGGCCTCCGACGAACAGTGGGGCTGGGCCGTCTACCACTACGGCCGCTGGCACCAGGATCCGAGCTACGGCTGGGTCTGGGTGCCCGGCACCGAATGGGGCCCCGCCTGGGTCGCCTGGCACGAAGGCGGAGGTTACGTCGGCTGGGCGCCGCTCCCCTGGCAGGTCCGCGTCGAGGCCGGCGTCAACTGGGCCGGCGTCAACATCTCGCTGCAGTCGTCCTCGTGGTGCTTCGTCAACGCGCGCAACCTGGTCGATCCCGGGCTGCGGAACTACGTCGTGCCCCCGGCCCGCAACGTCAACCTGGTCCAGATCACGCAGAACGTCACGAACTACACCTACATCAACAACCGAGTGGTGAACCAGGGCGTCCGGGTCGAATCGATCGGCCGGGCCGTCGGCCACACCATCCCCCACTATCGCGTCGCCGAGACCGAGACGTCCGAGTCGACGCGCGGCGGGCGGGTGAGAGGACAGGAGTTCGAGGTGTTCAAGCCTGACCCTTGGCGCGGCCGCAAGTCGCAGGGACGGGTCGACCCTCCAGGCCACGAGAACCGGGATCGTCCGCGCGACTGGCGCGGCGCGCCGCGGCAGCAGCCCGAGCCGGCACCTGCCGGGTCGCAGCCGGCGGCTCCCCCGCAGGGCGCCACGCCACCCGAGCCGCCGCCGAACGCCCGGGGCCAGGAGACGCCGAATCGTGGGCGCGATCAACACGACGGCCGCGGCCGCAGGTTCCTCGATACGC
>QHXY01000125.1:0-373 GCA_003223145.1 Acidobacteriota bacterium | reverse complement strand
GATACGCCGGCGGGACAGCAGCCGCCCGGACGTTCACCTCAGGACGCGCCAGCCGCGCAGCCTCCCGCGCCGAATCAGCCCGCCAACGCGCCGGGCCAGCCCGCACCGCCTGCGCCCCAGAACGCCGGCGCCCCCGGCCCGCCCGCCAACACCCGGCCGGCCAACCCGGGGCAGGGCGACCAGCACGGCGCCAACACGCCGCCGGCCAGGCCGGACCAGGACAAGAGTCAGGCCGCGAGGGACAAGGCGAAGGGACGCGGGAAGGCCGACTCGAAAGACAAGAAGCCGAAGCAGGAACCGCCTAAGCCCGACGGTTCGGACTCCGACAAACCGAAGGGGCAGAGCGGCAACTCCGACCACTGAAGCGTCAATC
>QHXY01000471.1 GCA_003223145.1 Acidobacteriota bacterium | reverse complement strand
AAGAAGCCGTTCGAGCATCCCGACCCGCGCAAGGAGAAAATCACCGTCGAGGACTTCCTCACCATGAGCTCGCTCCTGGAGTGCGACGACGACAACTCGTTTTCGCGCGGCAACGAGGAGCGCATGTACCTGGTGGAGGACTGGGTCAAGGTCACGCTGGATCTGCCGATCCGGGGGTTCCCGTCGTGGGTGCCGAAGCCGAAGGACTCGCCGTACGGGCGGAGCTTCAGCTACTGCACGGCGGGCGCCACCACGCTCGGTGGCGTCCTCGAGCGGGCGACCAGGACCTCCGTCGAGGAATTCGCCAGGGAAAACCTGTTCCAGCCGCTCGGGATCGTGAAGGCGGAATGGCAGTTCTCCCCGCTGGGTCTGGCGCAGACGGGCGGTGGTCTGGGTCTGCAGAGCCGGGATCTCCTGAAGCTCGGGCAGCTTTATGCCGACGGGGGCTCCTGGAGGGCCGTGCGCGTGGTCTCCGGCGGCTGGGTGGCGGCCTCGACGCGGCCGCACGCGCGCGTCGATGACCAGACGGAGTACGGCTACCTGTGGTGGCTGCGATCGTTCAAGTCCACTGGCAGGACGTTCGGCGCCTTCTACATGAGCGGCAACGGCGGCAACAAGGTCGCCGTCTTCCCGGACCTCGGAATGGTCGTGGTGATCACCAGCACGAACTACAGCACGCCGGGGATGCACCAGCAGACCGATCGGCTGCTGACCGATTACATCCTGCCGTCGGCCGGTTAGGCCGCCACCGGCGGGACCGTTTTCCTCCGGCGCAGCGGCCGCCAGAAACCGCCCTCCGTGAAGCTGCCCCAGCCCCATCTCAGCCAGCGCAGGAGCGCCTGCGCCAGCCACAACGCCCACGCCAGCATCGCCAGCCGGTAGCAGTACAGCGGCACGGAGACGACCCAGGGCCGCGGCAGGCCGTCGTCGGCCCGATCCAGGTACCAGCGCAGATCGCCGGACGACGAACCGTTGCCGGAGATCTGCATCTCGGGGAAGCCCAGCAAACCGCGGGTGATCGACCAGAACAGCCCGGCGAGCGCGCCCAGGCTCAGAGCGGCGAGCAACAGCTGAAAGAGATCGAACGCGGCGTCGGAGGCCAGTGCGCCCTTCGCTCTGCGCCACCCGAGACCGAACAGCCAGGCGGCGATGACGACCGGGATCCAGGCGGGGGCCTGGGTCAGGCCGAGGCTGAGGAGGAACCAGTGGCGCCCGCGCAGGGGCGTCAGGCTGGAACGGCCGAGCGCGAGCGAAAACAGGAGACTCACGATCAAGAGGCCCCAGAACAGGACGGCCGGTCCCAGACGCGGACCTCCCAGGAACAGCGTCCAGCGGTCCGGGGGCATGGCGATCGAGACGACGGCGTTCACGCTCGCGGTCCCGAGACGCACGTCGGGCCCCCTGAAAAGACCTCGCACGCCGTCGCTCTGACGCCAGACGAGCCGGACCTCCTGACGTCCCGGCACGATCGGCAGGGTCACGAGACGGCCTTCCTGTCGTACCGGCTGAGCCGCGCCGTTGATCGCCACCGATTGCAGCTCGGCGTTCTCGGGAAGAGAGATGGCGTGCTGCGCGCCGCGACTGCTGCGGATGGTGACGTCGAGGGTGGCGTCGGTGGCGCGCAGCCCGGGCGACAGGGCGAGGGCGCCGGCGTCGATGGTCAGGGTACGGCCGGAGAGGCCTTCGGGGCGGCTGACGATGAGGGCGACGGTTTCGCCGGGCCACGGCCGCCACTCGCGCACCCGGGGGCCCGGCTGATCGGGCAGGTGGATCACCGGGATCCCCTGCGCCTCGACGTGCCAGATCGGCGAGACCGCGACACGCCAGGTCTCGACCCACGCGACCGCGTCCGGGGCGCGCAGCGCCAGCCGGTCGGCCTGCGCCAGGGAGGAGGTCCATCCGGCCTGCGTCGCGAGAGGGCCGAGACTGACCAGCGCCTTGCCGCCCTCGACGCGCACGTCGGCGGTGGTCACCGACTCGCCGGCGAGGAGCGGCACCTCCAGCAGCACCGCCGACCCGGCCGGCGTGATGCGCGCCACGCGCGTCTCGACCTGCCACTTGAGACCGAGCGTCAGCTCGCGCTCGATGCGCACGAAAGGGGGCAGCGCCGCCGGCTCCAGAGTGGAGGCCGGGCCGCGCGCGCGCCCGCCCAGCCGCACCAGCTGCAGACTGCCCTCCGGCAGGCCGTCCTCGTGCACGCCTTCCACGCGATATCCCTGGGCGCGAGCCGTGACCCGGTGCGGCTTGAGCGGCAGGGCGATCTGCACGGTGTCGCGGTCCGGGAGCGGCCCCTCCATCAGCACCTGGTGCGTCCCGGGCCCGACCCGCAGCCACAGAAGCCCGCCGTCGTCGCGCAGCAGACCCGGGCTGCTCTCGCCGTCGAGCAGCACCCGATCGGGCGTCCATTG
>QHXY01000472.1 GCA_003223145.1 Acidobacteriota bacterium | reverse complement strand
TCGTCGATCAGCAGCACGATCAGGATGACCTCCGGATGGTTCTGCGTGACGCTGTTGGCAATCGCCTGCAGCAGCATCGTCTTGCCGGTGCGCGGAGCGGCGACGATCAGACCGCGCTGTCCCTTGCCGATCGGGCACAGGATGTCGAGCACGCGCGACGAGACGTTCTCGCGCGTCGTCTCGAGCTTGATCCTCTGGTTCGGGTAGAGCGGCGTGAGGTTGTCGAAGAAGATCTTCTCACGCGCCTGGTCGGGGTGCTCGAAGTTGACCGCCTCGACCTTGATGAGGGCGAAGTAGCGCTCGCCCTCCTTCGGGGGCCTGACCTGGCCCGAGATCGTGTCGCCGGTGTGCAGGTCGAACTTGCGGATCTGCGACGGCGACACGTAGATGTCGTCGGGCCCGGGGAGGTAGTTGTACTCGGGCGCGCGCAGGAAGCCGAAGCCGTCGGGCAGCGTCTCGAGGACGCCCTCGGCGAAGATCAGACCGCTCTTCTCGGTCTGGGCCCGCAGGATCTCGAAGATCAGCTCCTGCTTCCGGAGCGCCGTGGCGTTGGGAACGTCGAGCGCCTTGGCGATGCCGGTCAGCTCGGCGATCGACTTCTCCTTCAGGGTGCGGATGTCCAGCTTCTCGCCGGTCAGCTCGACGCGAGGCACATCCTCGCGATCGACTTCTTCCTCGACCGCGATGGTCGGACCCGCCGGCGCGGGCGCGCCGCCGCCGTTGGTAGCGGTGACCGGCGCGGCCTGGGGAGCGGGGTCCGCCGGCGGGCGGCGCGGCGGACGACCGCCTTCGCGGCCCCCCTGGCGCGCGGGCTTCGGTTCTCGGTTGGGTTTCACGTCTCGTTCCATCTTGTCTCCGTTCACAGGGTGTTCCTTCCTCCTTGGAAGCCCGCACGGACGCCGGTCTCGCCGGACCGCGTCGCACGGGGGGTCTTCGGGCTCGCGCCGCCACCGGGCGGCGCAGCGGATTCTCGGGTTGCCGGCCTGCCGGCGCAGACCTCGTCAATCACCCGCCACAGGGCGGGAATCCCGTCGCCGGTGACGGCGGACACGGCGAGCGGGTGCCGTCCGGGCGGCAGGCCGATCCACCGGGCGGCGCGCGTCAGCGTCCTGGTCTTGTCGCTCCTGGAAAGCTTGTCGACCTTCGTCAGCACAATCTCGTGGCGCACACCGCGCGTCTCCAGCCATTCCAGGAGCTCCCGATCCAGCTCGGTCGGCTCGTGGCGCGCATCCAGGAGCTGCAGGGCCAGGTCGGGCCGGCCGGGCCCGGCGAGGTATGCCTCGACCAGGTCCTTCCACTCCTCGCGGACCCGGTCCGGGACGCGGGCGTAACCGTAGCCCGGCAGGTCGACGAAGTACACCCGCTCGTTGACCAGAAAGAAGTTCAGGGCCCGCGTCCGGCCCGGGGCCTTGCTGGTCCGGGCCAGCCCGCGCTCCCCGAGCAGTCGGTTCAAGAGGCTCGACTTCCCGACGTTCGACCGGCCCATCAGCGCCACGTGCGGCCGCGCGTCCCGGGGGAAGTCCTCGGGGCGCATGGCGCTGACGTGGAATTGGCGCGTGGTGATGTTCATCTCAATCGCGGATGCTGGGGAAATCCCGCGGGACGACCCCGCGGGTTCTCGATCAGGACTCCGACACGCCTTTCTGAAGATCAGGCAGGAACAGGCGCGCTTGGACGAATCTAATGAGCGACCGAACCACCGGGGAGACCCTTGCCGAGGTCCTTATTGTACTCCTTTTCGACCTCCGGCGTCTGCTCCCCGCGGTCCAGGGCGATCTGCAGCACCTCGTCCATGGTTTCGACGAGCTTGAATTCCAGGAGCTTCTGGATGTCCTCGGGAACGTCGGCCAGATCCTTCTCGTTGTCGCGCGGCAGGACGATGGTCCGGATGCCCATGCGATGGGCCGCCAGCACTTTTTCCTTGACGCCGCCGATCGGCAGGACCTTGCCGCGGAGCGTGATCTCGCCGGTCATGGCGACGTCGCCGCGTGACGGTGTCTTGGTGAGGAGCGACGCCAGGGCGGTGGCCATGGTGATGCCGGCGGAGGGCCCGTCCTTCGGGATCGCCCCCTCGGGGACGTGGATGTGGATGTCGTATTTGCGGTAGAAATCCTCGTCGATGCCGAGGACCTGGCCGCGCGAGCGGATGTAGGACAGCGCCGCCTGCGCCGACTCCTGCATGACGTCGCCCAGCTTGCCGGTGAGCATCAGCTTGCCGCGCCCCTTCATCAGGGTCGCCTCGGTCGTCAGGATCTCGCCGCCGGTCTCGGTCCAGGCCAGCCCCGTGGCGATGCCGATCTCGTTCTTCTTGTCGCTGGTCGTCGGCCGGTAGCGGGGAATGCCCAGAAGGTCGGTCAGGTGCTCCGGCTTGGCCGCGAAACCGTACTCCTTGCCCTCGCGCACCACGCGACGCGCCAGCTTGCGGCAGATCGAGGCGATCTCGCGCTCCAGGTTCCGGACGCCCGCCTCGCGCGTGTAGCGCTCGATGATCTCCTGGATCGTGCCCTCTTCGAAGCTGAACTTCTTTATGTCGAGACCGTGGTTCTTGAGCTGCTTCGGCACCAGGAAGCGCTGCGCGATGCTCATCTTCTCGAACAGCGTG
>QHXY01000009.1:2206-12512 GCA_003223145.1 Acidobacteriota bacterium | reverse complement strand
TGAACCGGTGCCGGGCAGGTGATTCTCGACACGCGCTCCTCGGCCGCCCCCGGCCGTCCCAGCCGTCGTTCGAGGTCCGCGGCCGCGAGCTCGAGCGCCACCGGACGGCCCAGGAGCGCCAAGCCGTCCTCGAGGCCGCGGAGCGCCTCTTCGAGGCGCGTGTCGCCCGCCGACTCAAGTGCCCGGGCCCTCTCGAGATAGAGATCCGGAGACGGCGGACGCGCTGGACGCGACCCGGCGATCGCGCCGGTGAAGTCCCGGGCGGCCTCGAGAAATCGGCCCAAGCGCGCCAGCGCCCGCCCGCGCGCGGCGAGACCCTCGGGATCGCCGGGCCTGCGCTTCAAATAGGTATCGAGGGACGCGACCGCCTCGGCCGGCCTCCCCGCATCGAGCTGCAGCTTTCCGAGACAAAGATCGACGACGACAAGCCCGGCATCGAGCCGCCGGGCCCGCTCGTAGTCGGCCCTGGCCGACGCCCCGCGGCGCAACAGGCGATACAGCTCCCCGCGGCGCAGATAAAGCAAGGCGTCGGCCGGGTGCGCCTCGATCCGTCGGGACAGATCGACGATCTGCGCCTCGATCGGCTCGTGCGCCACCACGGGCGCGATGGTGGCCAGCAGGCAGAGGAGCGCCAGCAACCCGGCGGTCGCGGCGCGGGGAAAGAGTCTCCGAATGGTCATTTTTGGCAAGCCTAGCAGAAACGATTGCTGCAGGCCAAGCGACCATGGGGCCAGTCGCACATTTGCTACAATGCCGCGCGATCGCAACCACCCGCGAGGCTCGATGCCGAGGTGTGCTCAAGCCGTGACGGTCGAAGGTGTTTCGCCGGTCCTGACCGGCCTCGGCATCGGCGTCGCTCTCGCGAGCGCCCCGGGACCGGTGCAGGCTGTGCTGCTGGCGGAGGCGCAGCGCGGCGGGATCTCACGGGGCTTCCGGGCGATGGCGGGAGCGATCCTGACCTTCGGGCTGCTTCTCGCCGCTACCGCCTTGGGTCTCTCGGTGACACCGCCGGGCGGTCTGATGCTGCGGATTCTGAAAGGGGCGGGTGGAGCGTTTCTGCTGTGGCTGGCGGTTGACGGCTTCCGGTTTCAGGGAGCGATCGAAGAGGCATTCACGATCAAGCGTTCGTCTCCACCGGCGATTCGCGGGGCGCTGGCGGTCCTGCTGAACCCGGGCGCCTGGCTGTTCCTCGGCACCGTCGCCACCTCGCTGTTCTCCTCGGCGGCACAGCACGGCCGCGCCACGGGCGCCCTGCTCGCAGCCCTGGGCCTGCTGACCGGCGCGGCGCTCGGAGATAGCGCCATCGTGATGTTCGGAGGCATCGGCCTGCGGCGCGCCGGAGCCCGGACCGGGTTCTGGGTGCGTCGGGCCCTTGCCACCCTGCTGGCCGGCCTGGGTCTCTGGTTCATCGCCGGCGGAGTGATGCCGTAAGGGTCCATGGAGGAACGGATGCGCCGACTTCCCACGGTCTTTCTCGTCCTGCCCTGCCTGGCGCTGCTGGCGCCTGCGCCGGGCCCGCTGGCCGCCGGGAAACGGCCGATCACGGAACAGGATCTGTTCCGCTTCGTCTGGATCGCCGATCCGCAGATCTCGCCCGACGGCTCGCGCGTGGCGTTCGTGCGCGCCCACGTCAACGACAAGAAGGAGGGGTACGAGACGGAGATCTGGATGGTGTCGACGCGCGGGGGCTCACCTCTGCGCTGGACCAGCGGGCCGCGGGACGGCGGCCCGCGCTGGTCGCCCGACGGCGGCAGGCTGGTGTTCATGCGCTCGAACGACAAGGACGGCCAGCCGGAGCCTCCGCAGCTTTACATCCTGCCGGTCGCCGGAGGTGAAGCGTGGCCCCTCACCTCGTTGCCCAAGGGCGCCGCCGCCCCCGCCTGGTCCCCGGACGGCAAAAGCGTCGCCTTCCTCAGCACGACCACCGACGAGGACATCGCCCGCGCCGCGAAGAAGAAAGACGGCGCACCGGATGACGCCGAGCGCGACAGCGACGTGCGGATCGTCACGCTGGCCAGGTACCGCGAGGACAACGAGGGATACGCCGACCCCAGGCACCACGCGCACATCTGGACGGTCGCGCTCCCGGCCGCGGACGGCGAGAAATCGGCGCCGAAACGCATCACGTCCGGCCCCTACGACGAAGGGCCGCCGACATGGTTCCCTGACGGAAAACAGATCGGCTTCACCGCCGATCGCAGCCTCGAGCCCTACTACCAGCTGCCCACCTCGGCGCTCTACGCCGTGCCCGCGGCGGGCGGTGAGGTCGCGCGCCTGCTGTCGATGGAGGGCGTCATCGGCTCGTTCCGCTTCACCCCGGGCGGAGGGCAGCTCACCTTCGTCGGAGCCGTGACCCGCCCGCCCCGCTCGTACGATCAGCCACAGCTGTTCGTCTCCGACGCGGCGCCAGGCTCCCGGCCGCGGGCGGTGGCGGCCGACCTCGATCGGGACGTCGGCTCCGGCATCATCGGCGATCAGCACGCTCCGCGCGGCGGCGCCGAATCGACGCCCTTCTGGACGGCGGACGGCCACTCGGTGATCGCTGCCGTCTCCGATCAGGGCACGGCGAACCTGCGGCGCTTCGACCTCAAGACCGGACGCGCGCAGCCGGTCAACGCCGGCAACCAGGAGGTGTCGGCCTGGACCGCTACACCCGACGGCTCGCGCATCGTGGTCCTGGTCTCGACGCCGATCAACATCGGCGATCTCTATCTCGTCGGTAGCGACGGCAAGCTGGCCCGGCTGACGGCCGTCAACCAGGATCTCCTCTCCGGGCTCGATCTCGGCGAGCCGGAGGAAATCAGGTATACCAGCTTCGACGGCCGGAAGATCGAGGCCTGGGTGCAGAAGCCGCCGGACTTCGATCCCCGTAAAAAATATCCTCTGGTCCTCGACATCCATGGCGGGCCGCACGCCGCCTACGGCTACAACTTCTTCCACGAGTTCCAGACGATGGCCGCCCGGGGCTACGTCGTTCTGTATCCCAACCCCCGCGGCAGCACGACCTACGGGCAGGAGTTCGGCAACGTCATCCAGTACCGCTACCCGGGTGACGACGCGAAGGACCTGCTGGCGGGCGTGGACGAGCTCGTCCAGCGCGGCTACGTCGACGAGCACCGTCTCGGCGTCACCGGCGGCAGCGGCGGAGGCGTCCTGACCAACTGGCTGATCGGCCACACAAGCCGCTTCGCCGCCGCAGTCTCGCAGCGCTCCATCGCCGACTGGTCGGCCTGGTGGTACACCGCCGACTTTACCCTGTTCCAGCCGACCTGGTTCCACGGCGCGCCCTGGGAGCAGGCCGACGATTTCCGCGCTCGCTCGCCGCTCAGCTACGTCACCGAAATCAAGACGCCCTTGATGCTGATCGAAGGCGAGTCGGACTACCGCACACCCCCGGCCACGGGCGGTGAAGAGTTGTTCCGCGCTCTGAAGTACCTGCATCGCCCCGTCGTCATGGTCCGCTTCCCCGGCGAGTCGCACGAGCTGTCGCGCTCGGGCGGCCCCTGGCACCGCGTCGAGCGCCTGCAGCACATCATTAACTGGTTCGACATCCATCTGCAGGGCAAGGAGCTCCACCTCTACGACGTCGGCACCGCGGAGTCGCCACAGAGATCGGCGGATCCGGCCGGCAGCGGCAATCGGCCCGGGAGTGGCTCGCTGGAGCTTCCATGAGGGCAGGCCGGGCTCGCTCACCGGCCCTTTGCTTCACACCGCAACCGCATCCCGTGGCGCGGAGGATTGTTCTGCGTCACGGCACGTGAATGGAGGACATCCGATGCAACGACACAGTGGTTTGACGCTTTTCCTGGCCGTCGCGGTTGCCGGCGTGGCGCTGACGACCGCCGACCCGGCCGAGATCCTGAGCAAGGTCAAGCAGGCTACGGGTGGCGACGCGTGGGACGCCATCCGCACCGATCACGTGAAGGCCAAGCTGACGACCGGCGGGATGGACGGCGCCATCGAATCGTGGGACGACGTTGTCAAGGGTCGCTTCGTCGATCACGTTGCGCTGGGGCCGGTGACGGAGACTCAGGGCTTCGACGGCGGGACCGTCTGGTCGCAGGACACCTCGAAGCAGGTACGCAAGGAAGAGGGAGGCGAGGAGCGCGAGGGGACCGCCAACGAGGCCTACCGCCGCAGCCTGTCGTACTGGTACCCCGACCGCCGGCCCGGAGCATTCGAGTACGCAGGTCTGAAGGACGAGGCCGGGCGCCAGTTCCAGGTCGTCCGGATCACCCCGAAGGGCGGCCGTCCATTCGAGATGTGGATCGACGCCGGAAGCTTTCTGCCCGACCACGTGGTCGAGAAGATGGCGATGGAGACGCGCACGACCTATCTCTCAGACTACCGCCCGATCGATGGCGTCAAAGTGCCGTTCGCGATCCGATCGACGAATGGCGAGACGCGCTACGATCAGATGATCGCCGTCGAGTCGATCGAGTTCAACCGGCCGGTCGAAGAGGCCATGTTCGCCCTGCCGGCCCCGCCGCCGCCCGACTACGCGTTCGCTCCGGGCAAGAGCTCGACCACGGTACCGTTCGAGCTGATCAACAACCACATCTACGTGCAGGCGAAGCTGAACGGCCAGGGGCCGTTCCGCCTGCTGTGCGACACCGGCGGCGCCAACATCGTCACGCCGGACCTGGCGCAGAAGCTCGGCCTGAAGACCGAGGGTGCTCTGCAGGGGCGCGGTGTCGGCGAAAAGTCCGAGGACGTCGGCCTGACCAAGGTCGACAAGGTCCAGGTGGGCGACGTCACGGTGGACGACCAGGTGTTCACGGTCTACCCCCTCGGGACGTTTGCCAGCGTCGAGGGGATCTCATCGTCCGGCCTGATCGGCTACGAGGTGTTCAAGCGGTTCGTGGTCCGCGTGGACTACGAGAAGAGCCTCCTGACCTTCACTGAGCCTGCGGCGTTCACGTATACGGGCAAAGGGACCGTCGTACCGTTCAATTTCAACGCCCACATTCCGCAGGTCGACGGCTCGATCGACGACATCGCCGGCAAGTTCGACATCGATACCGGCAGCCGGGCCTCGCTCTCTCTCCTGGCGCCGTTCGCCGAGAAGCACCAGCTCAAGGATCGCTATGCGCCCAAGGTGGAAGGCGTGACCGGCTGGGGCGTCGGCGGCCCCGCCCGCAGCCAGGTGACCCGCGCCAAGGAGCTGCGCCTGGGGGACGTCAAGGTCGCCTCACCCGTGATCGAGCTGTCCCTGCAGAAGGAAGGGGCCTTCGTCGATCCGTACGTCGCCGGCAACGTCGGGGCCGGCGTCCTGAAGCGGTTCAACATCACCTTCGACTACCGCAACCAGAAGCTGTTCTTCGAGCCGAACGCCAACTTCTCCCGCCCGGACGTCTTCGACCGCTCGGGCATGTGGCTGAACACCGCCGGCTCGGTCTTCGAGGTGATCGACGTGATCGCGGGCGGGCCGGCGGACAAGGCCGAGATCCGTGCCGGTGACCGGATCGTGGCCGTCGACGGCAAGACGGCCCAGACCATCGCTCTGCCCGACCTGCGCGCCCGGTTCAGGAGCGGAGGGCCGGGAACCAAGATTCGCCTGAAGGTGCAGTCGGGGGACGCGACGCGCGAGGTCGTCATGACGCTCAAGGACCTGGTCTGACCTAAGCCGAAACTCCTCGCTCTGGGCGTGGCGAATTGGGGGTGGCAGGATGCTGCCATCCGAGGAGGCCCTGCGACCTTCGACCTCCTCACCCTGACAGATGGGGCCACGGCGCTTCTCGCCTCGCGTCAGGTTCCGGCGGGCAACTACAGCCGCATCCACCTCGACATCTCGAGCGCCACCCTGGTCAACAAGGACGGCAGCATGACTCCCCTGAAAATCGATTCGAACAAGGTGGACGTGCCGATCCGATTCCAGGTGACCGCCGCAACGACCAGCACCATTACGCTGGACTTCAATGCGGCGGCTTCGGTGCAGGTGAACGAGACCGGCAGCGACCAGTTCATCCTGAGACCGGTCGTCACGCCCGTGCCCTGAGAACGGAACGGGTCAGAGAGTGAAGTAGAACGCCGTGCCGGAGCCCGCAGCGGCCTGGAAACGCGACGCAGCCGACTCTACTGGACAATCGCATCCAGCTGCCGGGCACGGACGATGTAGCGTTCCGGCGCCGATCCCACGTACTTGAACGGATAACAGGTGATAAGGGTGAGCGTCCGACCGTCGGACGGAGACAGGACCCCGGTCTGTTCGGGGCGCACGATGAACTTCGATTCCACGCGGTACTCGAACGTCCCGTCCGGTGTCGTGAGGCGCACGCGATCGCCCAGGTAAACCTGTCTCAGGTGCTGGAAGAACGAATCGCGGTGGCCAGCCAGGGCGACGTTGCCCGGCTCCCCGGGAAGCGACGTCAACGGGACGTGACCGACCGCGCGGCGCAGAGTGCGCGAGTCGGTCCCTTCGACCACCAGCGCGGAAAGACCGAGCCGCGGGATCTCGAGCCGGCCGATGAGACCGCTCGCTGCGATCTCGGCGCGCGTCGCCGCGGCCATTCCCGCCTGCAACACACCGACCGGGTGGCCGCGTGCCGTCTTCAGAACTTCATCGATGCGCCATCCCTCCACCTTCTGAAACAGGTCGGAATCGAGCCGGGCCCAGGCGAAGATTCCCAGAGAGACCAGCGCGACAGCGCCCAGCGACCGCTCGAGCCGGCGCATGCACACGTGTCGATCGAGCATCGGCGGCACCGAATTGAGGCAGGCGTGACATGTCGAGCGTGGGGGTTCGTGCCGACCTGCGGGGGCCCCGCGGCCCCTTCCAGAGCACACCGCGGGACCCCCCGGTCAAGAGGCTCAGTGCGCGCCGCGGATCCGGTAGGCGCGAAGCACGAGCCATGCGCAGGCGGCGGTCACCCCGATCGCGTACACCAGCGGCAGATCGCTGGCCGTCGCCGGCAGCGAGCTGTGCGATCGCACTCCGGTGCCGTTCGCCTGGTCCGTCGTCGAGCCCTGCATTTGTGAGCGAGCGGGCCCGCCGCCGGACTGATCCAGTGAGTCGTCCGCCGAACCGGGCTGCGCCTCCGACGGGTCCTGCTGGGCGGGCGAGCCCACCGAGGTCGTCGAGGGTGGGCTGGCGCCCGGTTGATCCGTCGAGCCGTCGTCGGATTGAGCCATGATGTATCCACCCAGCGCGAGCAACGCGACACCCAGAAGCGAAACCAACGTGCGCTTCATCGTTCTCCCTCCTTTCGCGTGCAGGCGCCACACCGGAGCGCTTCGTCGAACGTGAGCGGCGCCGACGGCGGCGCGCCTGGCTTACTCGCTGACGTCACTGAGGTACGCGGTTGGAGAGAGCAAAGGCGATGCCAGACGAGGCGCACACGAGAAACTTCCCGGCGCAGCTCTTGTTTTCTTGCGGAAACACGGGGTTTTGCGACCACGGCATTCCGCATCCAGGAGAATGGATCGACACGCTGTCTGGCGGGGCCGTCAGCGTTTCTGGACAGCGGCGGAACACATCAACGCACCTCGGGTCGCCGGCGGTCGCCAGGTGACCTCCTGCATCACCCCTTGCGCAGCATCTTGAACGCGTGCGTCCAGTCGTTACGCAGGAAACCGGGGATGCACCAGAGGATGCACAGCGGCTCGATGGCGCGGGCCGCCTCGGCCTTTCCCATGTCGGCCGTCTCCCAGCCGAACTGCTCGAGGATGCCGGTCAGCGTCTTTTTCGCCCCGTCGTCGTTGCCGCAGATGAACATGGTCGGCCGGCCGCCCTTGAAGTCCGGGTTGACCATGCAGGCGCTGCCGACGGAGTTGAACGCCTTGACCAGCTTGGCGCCGGGGAACTCGCGCTGCAGGCGCTCCATGAGCGACTCGTCGAGACTGGTGAAGAACTTCAATACGCCATTCACGGGAGGCGCATCGGCAATCGGGTTCGTCACATCGATGACCGGCTTGCCCGACAGGTTGGAGGCTCCCGCCACGCGCAGCGCCTCGGCGCTCGCGGATCCCTTGACCGCCAGGACCACCAGCTCGCCGAACTTCGCAGCGTCGCCGAAGCTGCCGAGCTTGCCCTTCGGGTTCTTCCCCGCCCAATCCTTCAGCTTCGCCGGCTCGCGCGTGCCGATCGTGACCTCGTGACCATGCTTCATGAATCCGCCGGCCAGCGTCTTCGCCACGTCTCCTGATCCGATCACTCCGATCTTCATGTCGTTCTCCTTCGAGAGATGCGAGGACTATACGCCGCTCGGGACGCCTATTGCGGATCCGGCAGGAAGTTGTCGCCGGCCGAGGTGTTCTTCGCACCCGCGTCGCAGAAATCCGGGGTGCTGCCGATCGCGCAGGGGGAGGGAGACTGATTCCCGCGAGCGGTGTTCCGCCGATACACGTTCTTGAAGCTGTTCCCCCCCAGCCAGAGACCGACGTCCCCGTTCAAGGTCATGACGTTGTCCTCGATCTGGTTCAAGCCGCTGCGAAATTACCGGTGGAGGAACCGCCGGTCTCGATCCCGCCGATGGCGATGCCGACGCTACCGCTCCCGCTGACGGCGTTGCCGGACAGCCTGTTGCCACCGTGCGCCCCACCCCTGGTCAGATCGTCGAAAATGAAGATGCCGTCGCCGCGCGCCGCGACCACCGTGTTGTCGGAGATCAGGCAGCCCGCCGGGGCCACCAGGGCAATTCCCTGATCGGTGCCCCGGATGCGATTGCCGACCACCCCCACGCCGGAGCCGTCGAGGATCTCGATACCGGAACCTCCGCAGTCCTCCACCAGGTTGTTCTCGATCGTCCCTACCACCTCCGAGTAGCCGTTGCCGGCTTCCACGTGAATCCCGTCCAGGTGATGGATGCTGATGATGCTGCGGCGGATCGCGAAGTCGTTCACCCCGTTCAGCCGGATCCCGTCCTGGTCCGCGCCGGTCACCAGGACCCCCTCGATCACCACCCGGGTGCCGCCGGCCGGGAACAGGATGCCCGCGCTTCCCCCCTCGACCGTGCCGTTCCTGATGGTCAGGCTGCCGAATCCTCCGAGCGACCGTATGACCGGGTCGGTCCCGTTGAGGCTCTGGAGCGAGAACCCGTTCAAATCAATCGTCACGTGGTTGTTTCCGATCGCGAGAATCGACCCCGGGCCGTTGATGAACAGATCACGCGTCACGATGTAGTGTCCGGACTTGGTAATGGTCGTCGGGGTCGAGATCGGGATGCGTCCCTCGTCGGCCACGAGCCTCGTGCCGGCCGCCGCGCCCAAAAGCGCCAACGCGAAGAGTTTCTTCATACTCTCCTCCCGCTCAATTTCCGCCTCAAGGGCAGGCCAGGGCGATCTGCTGCGGCAGGCAGGCCGCCGATCCCTGCGGGCGCTCCGAGCCGCTGCTGGCCCGCCCGTAAGACCCTTCGCTCACCGTGTTTTTCGGGACGACGAGGTAGTAGGTGCTTCCGGACGGCTGGGGGAAAGTCGTGGTCGTCGCCCCGCCCGTGGTGCAGAACTTCTCCGTGTGGCTGTAATAGCTGCCGATCGTCCCTTCGTAGATCTCATAGTCGGTGTCGGCGGTCGCGCACGACGGGCCCCAGGACAGTGTCAGGCTGCCGGCGGCCGCGTTGACGGTGAGGGGCGTCCCCGGCGAGGCGCCGCCGTCCGGGACCGCCCCGGCCGCCGGCACGAAGCCGAAGCCACCGAGCAGCGCCGACGAAGGCCACGCCGGGTCCACGAAGTAGCTGCTGAACGCCGACCCGTTCCAGCGGACGAGCTGCCCGGGGAGGTACCACGTGCCGCCCAGGTTCGTCGGGACGTCGAAACTGACCACGAGCGTCCCACCGCTGTCGCGGTCCGCCCCCACGACGTTGACGTCGGCCGGCACTCCGGCCGCCTCGGCGTCCCAGAACAGCGAGAAGACTCCGGCGCTGTAACGCACGAGATCGGATCGGCTGTATTCCGTCCCGACCAGGCTGACCGGAACGTCGAATCCCAGGACCAGGCTGCCGCCCGGGTCGAGAAACACCGAGTCGATGCGGGCGTAATCGGGGACTCCTGCTGTGCTCCCGTCGAAATAGAGGACCGGCGAGACACCGTCGAAGAGAACCACGTCCCGGGGCTCGATGCCGGAGGTGCCGTCGTCAACCGGCGTCGCCGGCACCAGGAGCCACTTTCCGTCCGGGAGCCGGTGAAGCGTCAGGAACTGCACGGAGCTGTCCCCGAAATTCAGCTCGACAGAGTAGATGCTGGTGTCGCTGCGCAGGATCTGGTCGGGCGTGTAATCGATCCCACCGAGTGTCGCCGGCACGTCGGTCACGAGGTAATAGGAAACTCCCGAGATCGCCGGGACGGCGCCGGCCAGGCCGAGCACGACGAG
>QHXY01000009.1:0-1978 GCA_003223145.1 Acidobacteriota bacterium | reverse complement strand
AGATGCCGTTCCCCGTGTTGCCGCTCGCCAGGTTGCCGATCAGGTTGTTCCCGCGAGATTCCACGTGGATCCCGTCTCCGCCCGCGCCGGTGATCGTGTTGTTCATGATCTTCGCGTCGTGGCTCGCGGCATCGACGAAGATGCCGTGGTTGAGGTTGGCCGTCCTGACCGACCCGTCGCAGCGCACGACGTTACCGTCCAGCAGCACACCGGAGGAGGCGATCAGGCTGATCGCCGGGGCGTCAGGATCGGGCGGTGCCACCCAGTTGATGTTGAAGTCCCGTACGGAGCTTCCGGGTGCGTCCACCAGACTGAGGACCGCTGAGTTTGGGTTCACGATGCCCGACAGGTTCACCAGGCCGTCCGACAGATGCGCGACGACGTGGCTGAACATGCCCCAGGGGTTGACCCCGTTCATGACGAGGCGCGCAAGCTGGGCCGATCCACGCGGACGCGTCGAACTCGCCCTCAAGTCGATCGCGGGGACGCCGCTGGATCCCTGAAGGTAATTGATGATGATCCCCCTGATCTCCACCTGACCGGTCTCCTCCACGAAGATGGCCCGGATGGACGGATCGCCGATCTGGAGATCCTCGAGCGACAGCTTGCAGGGACCCGGCGGGATGGCGTGAATGGCGTTCAAGCCGCCGAGAGATTCCCGTTCAGGAGCTTCTCCGGATCGGGTGGCTCAACGCCGCCAGGGCACGTGAGCTGGACGAGATCGTCGGTCAGGCTCGACGAGGACAGAGTGTGCCCGTTCAGGTCGACCGTCACCCCCCCGGCCTGGATGTCGAGGAGGACGCCCGCCGTCACCGCGATGTTCCTGGTGACGACGTAATGCCCCGGCTGCGTGATGCGCGTCGGCCGGAAAATCGGTATGCGCCCCTCGTCGGCCAGGAGCGCCTGCGAAGCCGCGGCCACGAGCAGCGGAGCGATCATCAGGATTTTTCTCATGAATTCCCCCTTTCCCTCATCGAGCCACGGCACAGAGCGGCCGCGAGACATGCCGGCTCGTAAGGCAAGATGCGTGCCTACGCATGGGGAGTAGACGATCGCGCCGATAAGGCGAATTCGCTCAACGCAGAACGCGCCTTCAGGCAGTTACAGGAATGGCCGGAGTGTTCCGGAACGGCACACAACGTCTGGTCCGGACCGGAACATGTCGCGTGATGAAGAGACTACGGACCGAGGGTGCTCAAGGTCGAATCGTCCGATACAGTCGTGTTGCCCGACACATCTGCCGAGATGGCTCGATAGTGATACACCGTGCCTGGCACTAATCCCGCCAGAGTGACGCTGTGACTTTGCACCCAGGCGCCGTCGAGCGTCGACGAGCTCCCATAAGAATCGGTCGTACCATACTCCACTCGCGAATTGCTGTCCTCATTGGTCGTCCACGAAATCGTCGCCCCGGTCGTGGTGATCGCCTGCGACTGGAGAGCGCTGATCACCGGAGGGGTGGTGTCCGACGCCAGCGTCGGAGTTTGAAAGAATTTCGATATCCATCCGCTCACAAGTCCCACGACATCCTTCGCTCGAACCGTGAACACATAGTACGTCCCCGGGTCCAATGGGGACAGATCGTAGACCGTCTCTGTGCTGAACGGCAGCGGGGTATAGACGGGAGTCGAAGCCTTGCGGTACTCCATCTCATAACCGGCAATGCCGCTGTTATCGGTTGACGGATTCCACCAGAGCCGCACTTTGATCGGCGAGAGAGCGGTAACATTCACGGGATATGGCGCGGAGGGCGGGGTGGTGTCCGGAGCCGTCGTCACCCCAAATGGCGCACTCAAGAGACTTGCGTTGCCGGAGCCGTCATAGGCCTGCACGACGTAATAATAGGTGGTACTCGCCCTCAAGGGTCCATCCGCAAACATCGCTGTCGTGGTGACCGTGCCCAGTCTTGTAAATGGCCCTGCAGCGGAATCGCCACGTGACACATGATAGCCGGCGACACCCACACCGCCGGCATTGT
>QHXY01000122.1 GCA_003223145.1 Acidobacteriota bacterium | reverse complement strand
GCAATCTCCAGGACGCTGAAATTGAACAGGACCTGCGTCTCCTGGAAGACCACTGCGACCAGACGCGCCCGCTCGCGCGGCGGGATCGAGCGGAGCGGCCGCCCGCCGAGGCGGATGTCGCCCGCCTCGGGGGATACGACCCCGCTCAGGACGCGCAGGAGCGTCGTCTTCCCCGATCCGTTCGGCCCGATGATGCCGGCGAACTCGCCGCCGGAGAGCGACAGCGACAGGCGGTCGAACAGAGGCGCCGTGGCGCCGTGATGGCGGAAGCGCACGCCCGTGGCCTCGAGGACCGGAACGCTATTCAAAGTAGCCGCCACCACCCTGCCGGCGGTAGAGCCAGAGGAAGAAGGGGCCGCCAAGAAGGGCGGTGATCACGCCGACCGGCAGCTCGGTCGGGGCCATCATGGTGCGGGCACGAGCAGCCGGTGGTCGGGCCCGAACATCAGGCGCGCCGCGTGGGGGACGATCAAACCGACAAAGCCGATCGGTCCGGCGACCGAGACCATCAGAGCCGTGATGAATGACGCCAGGAGAACCGTCACGACGCGCGTCCTCTCGACGGTCACGCCGAGCGAGCGCGCCGCCTCATCGCCGGCGGACATCAGATTGAGATCGCGGCCGAGCAGCGTGAGCCCCGCGACCCCGGCGAGCAGGACGAACGACAGAGCGCCGATCAGATCGTAGCCCTCGATCGGGATGTTCCCGATCATCCACAGGCGCACGCCATGCAGGCGTGAGAACTCGACCACCGTCTCGATCAGGAGAATGAGGGCCAGGTAGACCGTGTTCATGATGACGCCGATCAGAAGCATCGGGTACGAGACAAGCCGGCCGCGCGCGCTCGACAGGAGGAACAGGATGCCGACTGTGGCGGCCGCCCCGAGAAACGCCGCCGCCTCCCGCACCGGCAGCGCCGGCAGCACCGCCTCCAGGCCGAGAGCGGTCGCGAGAAACGCACCGAGCGCTGCGCCGCCCGAGACGCCGAGGATGTACGGATCGGCCAGCGGGTTGCGCAAGACCGCCTGGAACGCCGCGCCAGAGGCGCCGAGGGCGGCGCCGGCGAGCGCCGCCATCAGGATGCGCGGCAGGCGCACCCGCAGGACGGTGGCCTGGGCGATCTCCCGGTCGGGGATGGTCCGGAGCAGGTCGAGCAGTGTGTAATGACTGCTGCCGATGCTGGCGCATACGGCGATGCCGAGCAGGAGAGCGGCCGCGAGCAGGCCGACCGACAGGGCCAGGCGCCGGGCGGTGAGAGGCGGCATCAGGACCCGAGGTCGGATCGGATCTTGAAGAGCCGCATGACGTCGCGGCGGCTCAGGATGCCGATGATGCGGCCCCCGGCGACCACCGGCAGGCGCCCCGTGTCGCCCCGCACCATCGCCTCGAGGGCGGTGACGACGTCATCATCGGGGCCGAGCGGCGTGATGGAGGCCGCAGGGGTCATGATGCGGCGCACCGGCGTGCGCACCCACTCGTCGCGTGGCACGCTCTTGAGCTGCTCGAGAGAGACCATGCCGGCGAACAGGTTCCCCGAAGCCACCGGGAAGCTGCCACGCGGATGCCGGAAGAAGTAGTCCTGCGCCAGCTCCTCGAGGCTGGCGTGATCGGGGACGGTGATGACCGGCTGGCTCATCAGCTGACGCACGCTGAAGCCCGAGAGAGCCTCGCGGAACAACAGCGTCTCGTAGCCGGCCCCGGCCGCCTGGTGCAGGAACAGTCCGATCAGGATCATCCAGATGCCGGCGAGATTGCGGGCGGCCACGAGCTGCACCAGGCCCAGTCCCATCAGCCCGAAGCCGACGAACGACCCGGAGCGCCCGGCCGTCCGCGTCGCCGACAGCAGATCGCCGCGGCGGGACCACAGCCAGGCCCTCAGGATCCGGCCGCCGTCCAGGGGGAAGCCCGGAAGCAGGTTGAACAGGCCGAGGAGGAGATTGATTCCAGCGAGATAGTCGGTGACGTTCCGCCCTCCGTAGACGATCGACGGCAGGCCGGTCAGGGTCAGCACGAAGAAGAGCGCCGCCACACCGAAGCTCGTGAGCGGGCCGGCGGCCGCGATCCGCACCTCGACCGCGGGGCTCTGCGGCTCCGAGGCCATCTCCGACACGCCTCCGAACAGGAACAGCCGGATGCGTGGCACGGCGATCCCGGCGCGCTTCGCGAGCACGGCGTGCGACAGCTCGTGCACCAGAACCGACGCGAACAGGAGCAGGGCCGCCACGACGCCGAGGGTCCAAGCCCAGGGCCCGCGGACCGGCGGCTCGGTCTCGGGAAAGTACCCGGTCGCCAGGCTCCAGACCACCATGAAGAAAATGAACAGCCAGCTCGGGTCGATTAGCACCCGGATTCCGGCGATCCGCATCAGGCTGTAGCCGCGCATGAGGAGAAGTCTATCCCACCGGCCCGGCCGTAGACGCCATCAGCTCGAGCAGCTCGCGCACGGCGCGTGGATCCGCGAGACGGTGCCGGGCGTGCGAGGTACGGCGGGCCGGACCGACCCGGATGGTGGTCCCCCGGTCCTGCAGGGCCCGGAACGCGTCTTCATCGCTCCTGTCGTCGCCGAGGTATACGGGGAACCAGTCTCGGCCGAAGCGCTTGGCCAGCCACAATACCGCCGAACCCTTGTCCGCCCGGGCCGGCTTCAGCTCGATCACCCGCGACCCCCGCAGAATCGACAGGAGGCCGCCCGGGACGGCTCCCCGGGACGCATCAAGGAAGCGGCGGACGGCGCGACGCTCGTCGCGGCGTTCGCAGCCCCGCGTGTGCAGGGCCAGGGCCGCCCCCTTGTCCTCCATCCGGGTGCCCGGGATCGAGGCAACGAGCCGGGCGCACGCCTCGGCGACCTCGCGGACTGCAGCGCGGCAGGCGTCGAGATCGACGCGATCGAGGGCGCGTCCGTCCGGGTCGACGTACAGGGCCCCGTGCAGCGCCAGCAGGTGACATCGTCCAGGCAGGAGGCGCCGCAAGTCCTCGGCCGAGCGCCCGCTGACGATGGCCACCTCGAAGCGACCCGGGACCGCGAGGCGGTCGAGGAGGGGCAGCAGGCCGGGTCCGGGGAGCGCACGGGAGGGGTCTTCTTGGAAGGGCACCAGGGTGCCGTCGTAATCGAGAAACAGCGCGATCCTGTCCGGGGTGGCGAGGAGCCGGGCGATGCCCGCCGGAGTGCTGGCCACCGGACGCTCAGTCCGGTTCGCGGGCCACGGTGGCGCCCACGGACTGGATCCAGGAGGCCGGCTCGAGCGCCGAGGCGGAGCTGCGCGTCCGGATCCGGCGCAGCGCCCCACGCGGGATCGAGTGTCCAGCGGCCCCCAGGAACTCACGCAGCCACCAATGGATGTCGCGGGTGAGGACGCGCCGACGCAGCGCCCGCATGCGCTCGGTCTTCTCCTTGAGCGTCATCTCCGCGGCCCGGTGCAGCGCGTCCGAAACATCCTCGAGGTCGTACGGATTGACCGCCAGGGCCTCTTCCATATCCTCGGCGGCTCCGGCCAGCCGGCTGATGATGAGCGCGCCATCGTCGCGCGTGCGGCTGGCGACGTACTCCTTGGCCACCAGGTTCATGCCGTCGCGCAGGGGCGTAATCAGGGCCACGTCGGCGGCGGCATAGAAGACCGCGAGCGACGCGCGTGAGATCGAACGGTAGGAGTACCGGATCGGGACCCAGCTCCCCTCCCCGTAGAGCGCGTTCAGACGTCCGGCGGTCTCGTCGACCTGCCGTCGGAGCTGCGCGTAGTCGTGCACGCGTGTCCGGCTCGGGACCGCAACCTGCAGAAGGACCTGCCGGCGGCGATACTGCGGATGCCGCTTGAGAAACATCTCGTAGGCCAGGAAGCGCTCGGTCATCCCCTTGGTGTAGTCGAGGCGATCGACCCCGAGGATGATCTGATCGACCCCAAGGCTCTTGCGCAGCTGGTGGGCCTTCAGGAGGACTCCCGGGCGCCTGGCCAGGTCATC
>QHXY01000470.1 GCA_003223145.1 Acidobacteriota bacterium | reverse complement strand
TCGCCGCAGGAGAAATCCCTGCCCGCTGCGAACCAAGCGGCCTCGATCGGATGGATCGCAGGGGGTCTCCCCTCCGGCCCCCCGGCGATGCCTGCACCGCTTCCGCAGTCGACGGCATCGAATCACGATGGTTCTGGACAGAGCGATGTGTCCCGAGCATCCGGGACCGCAGAGACTGTGCCGGACCCCCAGGACGCTTCATCTCTGCGCTTGAGCCTGGCCCCCGATCGACATGCGGTCTCCCGGGGTCAGACATTCTCGGTGGAGGTCGTCCTGACCGGGGCGCGTGACATCACGAGCGTCCCGTTTCACCTCCAATTCGATCCAGGGGTTCTCGAATACGTCGGAGCCCGAACCGGACCGGCGCTCAACGGCCGCTCTCTCCAGCCGATCTTCCTGGCCGCGGTGAATCCCAGCCGACCCGGAGATCTGGCCGTCGGACTGTCGCTCCTCCGATCCTCCGGTACCTTCAGCGGATCGGGCGCGATCCTGCTCATCGATTTCCGGGCGCTGGCACCCGGGCGTTCTGACCTCCTCTTCGATCGTGCTTCGGTTCGCGGCCCCACGAGCGAACTCCTGCCCGCCGAGATCGTCGGCTCCGCCGCCGAGGTGCGCTGACGAGGGTCTCTCAAGGCAACAGCCGGTAAACCCGATAGGTTCCCCGATGAAAAGTCTCGGCGAGGCATGGCCACGGCTCGGAGCGGACCAGCAGCGGGAAGTCCCGCTCCTCGGGCGGACCCACCACGAGGGCCACGAGACCCAACGACCTCAGGATGGGACAGGCCAGGGCCGGATCGGGGTCCGAGAAGGCCTCTTTGAGGGAGGCCATGCGGCGCGAAAAATCTTCCGGCTTCGAGTAGAACAATCCTCCGGCCCAGGTGTCCGAGAGCACCGCGGGATGGCCGGTCAAGTAAACCAGCTCGGGACTGTCCCGGAGCGGAGACCCCTGCACCGGCCGGCCTGGCGCGATGTTGGCCCGGGCCCACCGGCCGGTCGCCACCTCGTCGGCTGGGAGGGTCGGCTTGGCCACCGCGGCGCCCGTGGCGAACCAGGCAACCGAAAGGAAACCCAGCACCAGCGCGGCCAGCGATGCGATCCGGAGCATTCGAGCGGCGCGCACCGGAGCCGGGAGGGACGGGAAAAGGTGATTCAGGGCGACGCCGCTGAGGACCGCTAGACAGATCCAGAGAAGCATGGACACCCGCATCGCCAGATCGTTGTTCTCGCCCGTGGAGGCCACGAGGCAAAGGAGTGGCAGGCTGACGACACCCATCGAGAGGAACGGGATCAAACCGCTCGTTCCATTTTCCTGACGTCGGAAAATTGCCAGGCCCGCCAGCCCAAGAACGAGAGCTGGCCCGAACTCCAGGGCGATCTGCAGAGGAACGAGCGGACCCGGCCGGACCCAACGGAACCTGTCGATGTCTCCCGGCCGGCCAGCGTAAAGACCCAGAACCGGCAGGCTGAGGAGAATCGCGAAACCCGCGGCCAGAACACTGCGGAGGAGGATGTCGCGTCCGGTTCGGAATCCGGAGGCGAGGAACCGCACGAGATCGTTGCCCCGCAGCAGTATCAAAGTTGCCGCACCGCCCAAGGCCACGTAGCCGTTGTAACCCGCCATCGAGGCCAGGCAGGCCCCGGTCACGACGACAGACCCGATGCCACCCTCGGTCTTCCTGAGGTGGAGGAGAGCCAGCAGGAAGACGACCGCGGCCGCGACCGCATGGGGCACCCAGTAGAAGCTTGCGAAGAAGCTGGGCACCAGCATCCCCCGGTTGGAAACCCAGCCATCCACGTTCCAGTGGCGCAGAAAGAAGCCCACGGGCGAGTCGATTCCGTCCCTTTCGACAACAGCCTTGACGACCATCGGGACCAGGTCGAACCCGCCGACCAGGCTGACCAGGGGCAGCGAGAAAAGGGCGACCCGATCGTCGCCGGTGAACTCCGTGACTGTCCGGTAGAAGGTGAACAGGAAAACGACTGCGAGCAGGAGAGTGAACAAGGAAATGAGCAGGTAGGAATGGGCGCCATTCCCGGAAAGCACCAGCACCGCCCCCAGAAGTATGTGTAGGAAGGTGTGGTAATAGAACGGGGAATCGCTCGCCAGGAACGGGTTTTTCGGGGGCAGACCCCGGGTGGCGATCGACTCGGCGATCGCCAGGTGATTGTTGAGGTCCCATCCTTTGACCCGACTCTCCCCACCGTCAGGGGTCGGGCCGATGGTCAGGGTCGGGGCCAGAAGCAGCAGTGTCGCGATGACGATCGCGAAGACCGCCGGTGGAGTCGTTCTGCGGGGGGGCGCGAGGGCGAGGCGTGGACGGAGCGCGCCAAGGACAAGCAGCCCCGATGTGGTCCCGGCCAGCACGCCCAGCACGTGCAGCCGGTCGAAGGGAAGGATTTCACCTGCCAGGCGGAGAGCGAGCGGGGTGACCGCCAGCGAGGCGGCAACGCAGTCGAGGATATCCGGCAGCGAGCCGAGTCGGGCAGGGGTTCCGAGGCACAACAGGAGGCCATAGCCGGGAAGCAGCAGCCCGAGAACCGCGCCGGACACCGTGCCGGCCATTGCCCCCGGAAGCAGCGAAAGAACCAGGGCGACGACGAGAAGGGCCAGACCGCCCAGCGCTGGACGTACGGCCCCCGTCAAGGCTGCCCTCCGTCCCCGGGTGGCGCAGCCGAGCCTGTCCGGGGAACGAACAGGTAGGCGGCCGCCCGGTAGGCCTCGATTCGCTGCCCGGCAAGGAATCGAGAATCGACCGCCGCCAGCTCCTGGCGCCGCTCTGCGCTCCAGCCATGGGAGAAGACCAGCCACCATCGCGAACGAGGGGCGGTGGCCATCAACCGATTCACCTCGGAGATATAGTCTCGGATCACCGTTTCCTTGCCCTCCACGACCCGAGCCGGGTCCCCGCGATAGTAGAACCTGAACTGAGGCAGCGCGTCCTTGTTGACCAGAATGAGGTCGTCGGGACGGGCCACCTCCTGCAGTGACCGGATCACGGGCCGCACATCCTGGCCACCAGGCTCGGTGTGGTACCGATAAAGGAAGATCCCGCAGCCCACGGCGATGGCCATCAGGAGGGCGATCGCCGGCACCCCTCTGAAATGATGGCGCAGCGACTCGATGCCGGCCGCGCCCAGAACGTAAAACAGGGGTGCGACGAACAGCATCTGCCGGGTTCCTCCGTACGGGTAGAGGCGGAAGGCGGAAGCGACCGCCGCCGCCACCAGACATCCCAGGAAGACGACCATCAGGTCCGCGCCGCGTGGATGCCGGCGAAGGCGGACGATCCCCAGCACGGCCAGGGCGCCGAAGACAAGACCGGTCCCGGGATGGATGAAGGAGAAAAAGGCGAAGAGGTCCCCGGTACCCCGGACCAGGAAGCCGACGGCCTGCGGAGGGGAGAGGGGAAGGAACTTGTCTTCGTAGAAGGAGGACGGCGTCCCTTCGGTGAGCTGCACCGGGAGGGAGAGCTGATACCAGGGAAGGGCAAGCACCATTCCCGCTGCCAGACCGACCATGCACCGCCGCCACGCTCGCCCCCGCTCGCGGAGGCCGCGCCAGGCCAGGAGGATCGCCATCATCGAGACGAGCCAGACACTGCCGTAGACCGAGAGGAGGGCGGCGAAGGTCAAGAACCCCAGGAGGAGCGCGTCGCTCCATCCTCGCGTGTCATCCTCGTCCGTCGCCTCCAGGAACGCCGCGACGAGCAGGGCGGCGAAGAAGATCGCCTGGCTATAGACACGCAGGGACTGGGAATATCGGATCGGGTAGGGAGCAAGAGCGATGAATAAGGCAGCCGCCCGGGCCGTCCAGCGGTTGGCGGTGCCGGCCACGCCCAGGCGGTAGACGGCGGCGATGGCGAGGATGCCGAACAGGCAGGGCAGGAGACGCAGCCAGGCCTCACTACGGCCGGCCGCGGCGTGGAGGTGGAGCAGGTATGCGAATCCCGGCGGATCCAGCGTGATCTCGCGATTCGAGATCAACACTTTTCCCTGGGAGGCCCAGAACTGCTGGCATTCGTCGTAGGAAAGGCTGCGCTCTCCGAGACCGACCAGACGAACGACCGCTCCCAGAAGGAGGATGGCCCAGAGCCAGCGATCGTTCTTCACGCGCTAAGGATAAGGGATGCGCAATCATGGAGGGACGCTAAATGCACCTTCCCTGTCACGACGGGCCGTGATGGCGTCGGCAATGGCCTGGGCCGCCAGCTCATGGCCGAGCGCGTTGGGATGACCATCCTCCACCGACACTCTGAGATCGGATGGGGCGTGGCGAAGAAAGACCGGCAGAAGATCCACGACCTCGAATCCTTCCTTCCGGGCGGCCTTGGTCACCTGCAGGTGGAGGTCTCCGTAAGGATAACTGGCCCACCCGTCCGCCGGGACCAGGGGGAAGATGACCACGAGGACCGACGATCCCCGCTCCCGCGTCAGGACTCCGATCCTCTCGAAAGCGGTCACGACACTTTGCCACTTGTCGCGGTCCGGCGAGTGCAGGTAGCGGATGTAGTCCCCTCCCCCGTATCGCCAGACGTCCAACCAGTTCCATCCCAGATGGAGAAGCCGCAGGACATGGGAGTGCCTCCACCAGACGGGAGGATCGAAAGCCTTGTGGAGCGACGGGCGAGGATCGATCTCCGGATCATTGAGGACGTAGCCGATGATGACCAGGCGCGGATCGAGAGCGAGGACCTTGCGCTCCACCACCACCGCCTCGTCCTGCGTGTTGTAGCCGACCACGCCCAGGTTCAACACCTCGAAGCGGCGATTCCGGCCGGCTGGTGACCGGTTCAGGATACTGGCCAGGAGGCTGGGGTAAGTCTCCTCCTCGGGAACACCGAAGCCGAAGGTGAAGGAGTCCCCCACGACCGCCACGCGGAAAAGCGACGGGTCCGGAGGCGCCGGCTCCGGACCGCGCA
>QHXY01000469.1 GCA_003223145.1 Acidobacteriota bacterium | reverse complement strand
GTCGAAGCGGCAGCCGCCCGAAGGAAGGAGGCCCTCGCCCTGCTTCGCTCGGCCATCGCCAAGGATCCGGCGGCGCGCACCTGGATCGTCGAAGTCGATGAATTCAAGACACTGCACGGGGACCCCGATTTCGAAGAGCTGGCGCACCCATGATAGATTTCGGCCCGTGGCCACGAATGCCGGCGTCGGACTCTCGACCGAATCGGAGGCCGTTGCGGCGGCGCGCGCCGCCGCGCGGGACGCCCTGGAGAAAAGCGGCTCCGGGCGAGCCGACTGGGGTCTGGTGTTCATCACCACCGCCCACCGGCCCCATTTCGCGGAGATGCTCGCGGCGATCCAGAAGACCCTGGGAACCGATCTCATCGCCGGGTGCAGTGCCGCCGGTGTGCTGACCGGCTCCGAGGAAATCGAGGCGCGCCCCGGAGTCGTCGTCCTGTCGGTGCGCTCGGACCGCCTCCGGGGCAATACCCTGTACGCCTCGATCGGCGACGGCGAGCCGCGCGCCGCCGCCGGCGACATCGCGCGCCAGCTCATGGGCCATCCCGCCGGTCTTCTGGTCCTCCTTCCCGATCCCCTGGCGGTCCCACCCGATCACCTTCTGCACGAGCTCGGCCGCGCCGCCCCGGGGTTCGAGGCGATCGGGGCCGCGGCTTCGGGCGATCCGGCGCTGCGGGGGACCTTCCAGTTCTACGGTCGCAACGTGGCAAGCCGGTCCCTGGCCGGTCTGCACCTGTCGGGTGATCTGCGCCGCACCATCGGCGTGACCCAAGGCTGCCAGCCCCTCGGGGCGCAGGCCCGCATCACCGGGGGCGACGGCAACGTCATCCTGGAAATCGACGGCCGTCCCGCGCTGGAGGTCCTGCGCTCGCGCCTGCCCCCTCCCCTGGCGGACTCGCTGGAACGACTCGGAGGACATCTGTTCGTCGGCCTGCCACCCGATCCGAACCTGGACACGATCGCCCCCGGTGAGTACCTGGTCCGCCACCTCGTCGGGGTGGATGCGACCCGCGGCGCGCTGATCGTCGCGGCCACGGTGCGCGCCAACCAGCCGCTGCAGTTCGTCCTGCGGGATGCCCAGGCGGCGCGGGACGACCTCAAGGCGATGCTGAAGCGCGTCGCCCCCGCCATCGTCTCGGGGACCTGCCGCTTCGGTTTCTATTTCAACTGCGCGGGGCGCGGCACGTCTCTGTATGGCATGCCGGGCATCGACACCGCGTACATCTCCGCGGCGCTCGGCGATCTCCCGATCGCGGGCTTCTTTGGCAACGCCGAGATCGCGCCGCTGCGCGGGCAGAACCGTCTGTTCACCTACACCGGTGTCCTGGCGCTGATCGGCGACGGTGAGGAGGCCCCCACCGCCTCCGGCGTATAATCCGGTCGCCCGCCCTGGTGACGCCGCCCAAGTGACCACATGATGAAGACCCTCGCTATCCAGAAGGAGATCGTCGCGTACCTGCGCGCCCTGGGACGCCCCGAGACCAGCCGCGCCCTGGCCCACAGGTTCCTGCGCATCGAACGGGGCGACGAGGAGACCTGCCGGCGCCTGCTGACCCCCTTCCTGGCTACGGTGCCGGGCATCGAGCACCGCCCGGACGAAGGCTGGTCGCTGACGAAGAGCGCGTCTCGCCCGCCCGGGGCGGCTCCCGCAGCCGGTATCGAAAACGGCGCCGCGGCGGGGCCCGTCCCGGCGCCCCGGCCGTCCGGCGCGATCGGCCTGCGCGATTTCGTGGCGCTGGCTTCCGAAGGAACCGGGCCCGGGGGGAGCGGGCCCGGGGGGAGCGGGCCCGTGCGCACCGTCAGTCTGCTCCCCGTCCTGGCGGGTGAAGACTGTCAGGAGGAGCACTTCCCCGCCCGGGACCCGGATGACGACGCCGCGCTGGCCGACGCACCCCCCGAGGGCGGGCTGTCGCGCGAGGACCTGGAGGATGTCGTGCAGACGATCGGTGATCTGCCGGTCGTCTGCCATCGCGTGGCGCGCGAGCTCGAGCCGATCCGCCGGTTGTGCGCCGAACGGGGCGTCGCTTTCGAGACGCAGGTGATCTCCGCCGCGAAGCTCGGTCATCTTCTTCTGGGGCTCAAGACCAACCACGCGGCCAGCGATCTCGCCTCGGCGCTCCGCATCGAGACCCGCGGCCCCGACGATTGCCGGGGGCGCGTCCGAATCGTCGCCGAGTCGTTCCTCAGGCTGGTGCCGCTCCTCCTGGAGCGCGGCATCGACTCCGTCGAGACGCTTCTCGAATACCAGGACATGCCGGCCGCCCCTCTCGATCTTTCGGCGTACGCCTTCGGTCCGGACGACCTCAAGGCCCTGCCCGCCGGGCCCGGGGTGTACCGCTTTCTGGACCGACGCGGCGAAGTGATCTATGTCGGCAAGGCGAAGAATCTCCGCTCGCGCGTGGGCTCCTACTTCACGCCCTCGGCGCGCGGCACCGCCAAGGGCATGGCGATCCTCGCCGAGACGCATGCGCTGCGGTTCGAGCCGGTCGCGTCCGAGCTCGAGGCGGCGCTCCTCGAAGCTGCGTTGATCGCCGAGCACCGGCCCCGGCTCAACCGGCAATTCGAGGTGCACGAACGTCCGGCCCCGTACGGCCCACGCCTCAACCTGGTGGTGGTCCTGAAGGACACGCAGTCCGGGGAGCCGGACGAGCCCGCCTGCACGCTGCATCTGTTGCGCGGGGGGCGCTATGCCGGGCGCGTGAGCGGGATCGGGCCGGGGGCTGCCGAGCGGGCCGAGCCGTGGGAACGGGCCCGCCGCCTGATGACGCACAATTTCTTTCCCGAGACGCCCAGCCGGGACGGTGCCGGCGGCCTCCCCTCCCCGCTCCCCGCCGGCAATGAAGATCCGGGGGTGGACATCGACTGGCAGCTGGTGGGCTCTTATCTCAGGAAACACCGCGACGAGGTGAGCGTCCTGGACATCGATGAGTCATCCTCCCGCCAGGACGCCGAAGCGAAGCTCCTGGTCCTGGTCCGGGCCTGTCTCTCCGGGGCCGGACGCACGGTGGCGCGCTAGGAGCCGGTCCTTGCCCTCAATTCACGCGATACACCGGGCTGTCGTCCGACAGACCCGCTGCGCGCACCAGCGACAGCGGCGCTCCGGGATTCAGATCCCGGATGATCTGGACGATA
>QHXY01000124.1 GCA_003223145.1 Acidobacteriota bacterium | reverse complement strand
CCGCGGCCCTGACGATGAACGCCAGGGAGGTGGTCATGGCTTTCCCCGAAGCGGGTCTCTGCAGCCGTGTGTTCCCGGCTGACGCAGTCAAGTTCTTGAACGACCTGTTCCGCCGGAAGGGAGTCGAGATCCTGACCGCCGCGTCCGTGGTCGGCCTGGAAGCTCGACATGACAAGTCGATCGTGAAGATCCTCGACGGTCAAAACAAGGCCGAGCGGGATATCACTGTCGATGGCGTCGTGGCGGGCATCGGCGTCCAGCCGAACGTCGAGCTGGCCCAGGAGGCCGGTCTGGAGGTGCAGAACGGCATCCGGGTCAACGCGTCCCTGCGCAGCAGCCACCCGGACATCTACGCCGCGGGAGACGTGGCCAGCTTTCACAACCCTGCCCTTGACCAGTGGCTGCGTGTGGAACACGAGGACAATGCCAACACCATGGGCCGCATGGCCGGGCGGGCGATGGCCGGTGAATCGATTGCTTATGATCACCTCCCGTCGTTCTATTCGGACCTTTTTGAGCTCGGCTACGAAGCCGTCGGCGAAGTCGACTCGCGCCTGGAGACGGTGGCGGATTGGAAGGAGCCCTATCGTGAGGGTGTGATCTACTACCTGAAGGCCGGCCGGGTGAGGGGCGTGCTGCTGTGGAACGTCTGGGAACAGGTCGACGCAGCCCGGCGCCTGATCGCCGAGCCCGGCCCGTTCCGTGCCGCCGATCTCAAGGGGCGGCTGCCGGCCTAGGAGTCCGACCTGTCGGCCGTCACGCACGGCGGGAGCGACAGTCTTGACGAGCCACGTGATCCGTTCTCCGGTTGCCCTGATCGCCGTCGCCCTGATCGGGATTGTCCTGTGGGACGCCTTCGAGACGATCGTGCTGCCGCGGCGCGTCACCCGCCGGTGGCGCCTGGCGCGCATTTTCTACCGCCTGACCTGGAAACCCTGGGCAGGCATCGCGCGCCGAATCACCACACGCGCGCGACGCGAGTCCTTCCTCGGCTTCTACGGACCCCTTTCGCTCCTGTTCCTCCTGGCGCTCTGGGCCGCGAGCCTGGTGCTCGGATTCGGGGCGCTGCACTGGTCCCTAATCGCGACGATGCACACGCCTGGCGAGCCGCCGTCCTTCGGCACCTATGTCTATCTGAGCGGCACGACCTTCTTCACTCTCGGGCTGGGCGACGTGACGCCACGCGGACCGGTGGCGCGCGGTCTGACCGTCCTGGAATCCGGGGTCGGTTTCGGATTCCTGGCCCTGGTGATCGGGTATTTTCCCGTCCTCTACAACGCGTTCTCCAGGCGCGAGGTGTCGATCACGCTGCTCGATCCGCGGGCCGGCTCGCCCCCGACCGTGGACGAGCTGTTGCGCCGTCACGGACGGGATCATCTCCATCACCTCGACCGGTTTCTTCACGAATGGGAGCGCTGGACCGCGGAGCTGATGGAGAGCCATCTTTCGTACCCCGTGCTCGCCTACTTCCGCTCGCAGCACGCCAACCAGTCATGGCTCGGGGCCCTGACGACGATTCTCGACGCCTGCGCATTGTTCATCGCCGGCGGCCGGGATAATTCGACCTGGGAGGCCGGTGTCACCTTCGCGATGGCACGGCACGCCGTCGTTGACTTGACCCGGGTCTTCCATCTCAGCCCGCGGGCGCCCGGCGCGGATCGTCTCTCCGCTTCGGATCTCGAGCGGCTTCTTCACCTGCTCGCCGGGGCGGGCCGCCCACCCTCGGACGCGGCGGGCGCGGCGCGACGCCTCGCGGAACTCCGCCGGACCTACGAGCCGTACGTGAATGCGCTGGCGGATTACCTTGTCATGCCGCTCCCCGCATGGATGAGCGCCCAGGCGACGAAGGAGGCCGCGGGAACGCGAACCGCGGCCTTGATGACCATCGACGAGTAGGTTGCGCGGGAGGAGCCCCGACGAGTGCCAGCTCGTCTTTCATAAAATCTGCGAGTCGCGGGCCATCACCGCATAGGACCTATGCAGCCCCGTCGTACGACCGCTTTGACTTGTCGCTACGTGTGTGCCTGCATGAGGCTTCTCCGCAAGCCATTGCGCTCAGACGCCTGTTCCGCCAGGATGCGCGAACGTTCTGGCCCGGAGATTGCTTGACTTTGGAGCCTTGCCGGTTGACCGTCAGAGGGTGACATCCGACACCGCGCGCCGCAAGCCCGGCGACGAGTGTCGCAACGACGTGGAGGCTATGATGCGCCGCATACGAGGACGAGGAATTCTCCCGGTGGCGACCCTGCTCGCCGGGTCGATGGGTTTCGCCGCCGGTGTTTCTGCCGACGCGCCAGGCTCCGGCTCGTCGCGGGCGTTCGAATTCAAGTACGCGGTCCGTTCCAAGGAGCTTCCCAAGGACGCGGGACGGGTGCGTCTCTGGATCCCGGTCCCCACCTCGGATACGCAGCAGGATATTTCCGACCTCAACATCAAGAGCCCCGTGCATTACGAGATGCACGAAGACGCGGAGTATCACGATCACTACGCCTACCTGGAGGTGGACCCCCGGAAGCAGCCGGGTCCGATCGAGATCGAGATGACCTTCAAGGCGGTTCGGCGCGAGAACCGGGTCTCCCTGCGCAATGCGGCCGACCACCCGGTGGCCGTGGCGAGACCGGCGGATCTGACCCGTTCGCTGGCTCCCGATCGGCTCGTGCCGCTCGACGGTCTCATCGCCCGCCTGGCGGGTGAGCAGACGAAGGGGTTGGACGGGCCTCTCGACAAGGCGCGGGCGATCTACGACTACGTTCTCTCGATCATGCGCTACGACAAGACCGGGGAGGGCTGGGGCCGGGGAGACGCGATCTATGCCTGCAACGTCAAGAGGGGGAACTGCACCGATTTCCACGCGCTGGTCATCGGCATGATGCGCGCCATGGGCATCCCCGCCCGGTTCGAGATCGGGTTCCCGCTGCCCCGGGACAGGAAGAGCGGCGAGATCTCCGGATACCACTGCTGGGCTCAGTTCTGGATTGACGGTCTGGGGTGGGTGCCGATCGACGCCTCCGAGGGCTGGAAGGACCCGGCGCGCCGCGAGTACTTTTTCGGCTCGCACGACGCGAATCGGGTCCTGTTCACTCGGGGCCGCGACATCCGGCTCGATCCGGCGCAGCAGGGGGACCCGCTGAACTATTTTGTCTATCCGTACGCCGAGCTCGACGGCAAGCCCTGGACAGGCATGCAGTCGAGCTTCTCCTTCACCGACCTCGAGCCCTCGGGAGCGAGCGCCGTGGCCTTCTAGCGCGATCGTTCCCGGACCGCGGGAGGAACGGCCTTCCCTCCGACCCCCTCGAGCACCTCCAGCAGGGAGTCCAGGTCCCAGGCACCGTCGTAAAAGACGCCGTTGTCTTCATTGTTCGTAGTTCTCCACAGTCTCGGGCGGCCGGACGCGCGCCTCCGCCGGATCGCGGCCACACTCCCGCAGCGCCCGGCGCTGGCGCAGGAGATCCCAGCACAGATCGAGCTCGACCTTGACCTGCTCCAGGCGCTGGCGGTCGGTGTCCGAGAGCTGCCCCTGTCCATAGAGCTCGTGCTCTTCCTTCAGGAGCTGTTCGATATGCTGGCGAACCGGCTGGTCGGTTTCCTGATCCGTCATTGCTGCACCTCCCTGGTCCATCACGTCACGTCATCGTCCTCGCGCCGGAGTGGGTCCGGTGGGACGTCGGTCCGAGTCTCAAATTGCGCGTGCGAACGTTATACGCCACGGGTGGCTCGCGGGCAAGGGGCCTGACTGGCGCAGGTCGGGGTGGTAGGGATTGAGGAAGGTGTCAGGGCCGGACGGACAACAACTTCTCCCGGCGAATCGCTCTCAGTCGTCCGTATCCGACGAGCTTCTTCCGTTGCTCATCCCAGAGGCGGAAGGTTTCTCACCGTGGCACTTCTCCAAATTGTAGTTCGGTATACCGGGGCTCAGGTGATGGATATGATGGAACCCGATGCTGCCGGTGAACCACTGCAAGAACCTCGGCAGCTTGTAAAAGGAGCTCCCCTGGAGGGCCGCTTCCGCGAAGCCCCACTCCTTCCGCCTCTCCCAGTACACTCCTTCGAACTGATGCTGCACATAAAACAGCCAGAGGCCGACCGTCCCGGTGATCATGATCACGGGAAGTTGAATCAGCAGGTAGGCTTTGACGCCGATGGTCAGGCTCATGAGGACCGCGATCGCCAGGAGGGACGCGTTCGTCCAGTGCACGCCTCTGCGCTCCCGCCTCCCGACCGCCGGCGATGGGAACCTCTGATGGATCAACAACAGATACGGCGGCGCCAGGATAAATAACACAACAGGATTACGGAAGACCCGGTACGCGAGACGCTGCCAGCGGGGCGCCGCGACGTACTCCTGGATCGTGAGCGTCCAGATGTCTCCGGTGCCGCGCCGGTCCAGATCACCCGAGGTTGCATGGTGCAAGGCGTGCTTGTGCCGCCATTGGTGATACGGTGTGAACGTCAGCACGCCCGTGACGAATCCCACGAAATCATTCGCGTGTTGCGACTTGAAGAAGGAACCGTGCCCGCAATCATGGAAGATGATGAAGATGCGAACCATGAATCCGGCGGCGACGACGGCGACCGCGAGCGTCAGCCAATAGGAGATGTGCAGTGTCCAGAACATCAGAACGCATAGACCCAGATAGGGAATGAACGTGTTGAGGACCTGCCAGATGCTCTTCCGCAGCATCGGCTTTTGATGCTTGGCGATCGCCTGCTTCCAGGACAACATCTGCGCCGGTTTCCCCTTGGCTGTGTCGGTGCTTCTCGTCCTTGAGGAAGAAAGTGTGTCACTCCCAGGTGAGGAGGGGCCCTTCCTCGTTACATGCTAGCACAGAATCTAGTGCCGCAGCCACGGAACGGCAATACCGAATCGATTTGGAAAATGCCCTACAACAGTGCGGGTGACTCCGCGAGGCGACGGTCTAAGTCACTGGGTCCACGTGGGTTACGACCACCTCTCTAGTCTTCCATTGCGCCGAGGCCCTCGACGGGAGAAAGGGCTGGCTTTCGCCTGGAAAGTGCGGTTTCCACCCGCACGGTTGTCGGTCAGTTTCAAACGGATTTGACATGGGTGCACCTGTTCGACTACTCTTAGCACTCCACAGCATCGAGTGCTAATGAGTCCGTGCTCATTTCCCGGCATGTTGAACACTCACAGGCGGAGGCCATCCCGATGAAAACGACCGTGAAACCACTGAACGACCGCGTCCTGGTCAAGAGAATGGAGCCTGAGCAGAAGGTCAAGGGCGGCATCATCATCCCCGACACCGCCAAGGAGAAGCCGCTCGAGGGGAAGGTCGTGGCCGTCGGAGCCGGCCGTCTGGACGACAACGGCAAGCGGATCGCACCTGAGGTCAAGGCGGGCGACCGGGTCCTTATCGGCAAGTACATCGGCACGGAGGTCAAGATCGACGACGTCGAGCACGTGATCGTTCGCGAAGACGAGATCCTCGGAATCATCAGCTGAAAGGGGAAGAATCCATGTCTGCAAAGGAAATCATCTATTCGGAGGACTGCCGTCAGGCGATCCTCCGTGGCGTGAACAAGCTGGCGGGTGCCGTGAAGGTCACACTCGGTCCCCGGGGCCGGAACGTGGTTCTCGAGAAGAAGTTCGGGGCGCCGACCAGCACCAAGGACGGCGTCACGGTAGCGAAAGAGATCGAGCTGGTGGACCCCAGGGAGAACCTGGGCGCCCAGCTCGTGCGTGAGGTCGCGAGCAAGACTTCGGAGGTTGCCGGCGACGGCACGACGAC
>QHXY01000123.1:4319-5113 GCA_003223145.1 Acidobacteriota bacterium | reverse complement strand
GAGGGGATGCAGTTCGATCGGGGCTACCTGAGTCCCTATTTCGTCACCGACGCCGAGCGCATGGAGTGCGTGCTGGAGAACCCCTACATCCTGATCCACGAGAAGAAGATCTCCAACATGCGCGAGCTCCTGCCGCTTCTCGAGCAGGTGGCCAAGAGCGGACGTCCGCTGATGATCATCGCCGAGGACGTCGAGGGAGAGGCTCTGGCGACGCTCGTGGTCAACAAGCTGAGAGGCACCCTCCAGGTTTGCGCGGTCAAGGCGCCCGGCTTCGGCGATCGCCGCAAGGCCATGCTCGAGGACATCGCCATCCTCACCGGCGGCAAGTGCATCACCGAGGACCTCGGCGTCAAGCTCGAGAACCTCAAAATCGAGGACCTCGGCCAGGCGAAGAAGATCACCGCGGACAAGGACAACACGACCATCGTCGAGGGCAAGGGCAAGCGCGCCGACACCGAAGGCCGGGTGAAGCAGATCCGCGCCCAGGTCGAGGAGACCACCTCCGACTACGATCGCGAGAAGCTGCAGGAGAGGCTCGCGAAGCTTGTCGGCGGAGTCGCCATCATCAAGGTCGGTGCGGCGACCGAGAGTGAGATGAAGGAAAAGAAGTCCCGCGTCGAGGATGCCATGCACGCCACGAAGGCGGCCGTCGAGGAGGGGATCGTCCCCGGCGGCGGCATCGCCCTGGTGCGCGCCATCCCGGCCCTGGAAAAAGTCAAGGAGAAGAACGAGGACGTCCAGACCGGGATCAACATCGTGCGGCGCGCCCTCGAAGAGCCGATTCGCCAGATCGC
>QHXY01000123.1:0-4262 GCA_003223145.1 Acidobacteriota bacterium | reverse complement strand
ATGTTCGAGGCCGGCATCATCGACCCGACCAAGGTCACCCGCACGGCCCTGCAGAACGCGGCCAGCATCGCGGGTCTGATGCTGACCACCGAGGCGATGGTTCACGAGATCCCCGAGAAAGAGAAGGCGGACACGCCGGGCGGACCGCGCGGCATGGGCGGGGACATGTACTGATCCCCAGGCTCAGGTCCGCAGAATGATGAAGCCCCCCGGGTCGTCCCGGGGGGCTTTGTTTTCTGGAGGGTTCGTTCCAACCTTTCTCTGGTTGGAACGTCCTCTTTTCCCAGCGCTACGAGGCTTGGCGGAGTGTCATCGAGCAGACGCTGTTCGCCTTCCGAAAGCAAGAAGGGCGGCCACTTCGGCCGCCCTTCGTATGTCTATGAAAGAATTGGATTAGGTTGGTGGCGGGGGCGAGATTTGAACTCGCGACCTTTGGGTTATGAGCCCAACGAGCTACCAGGCTGCTCCACCCCGCGTCGAGGTGCGCATTATAGGCAGCCCCGCCGCAGACTGTCAATCTCGGCGGGGAGAGGGCGTCGCCGGAGCCGGCTCCGCAGGCTCGAACAGGAACAGGATCTCGCCGGGGCGGCCCAGACCGAGCTCCTCGCGGGCGATCTGCTCGATGCGGTAGGGATCGTGTCTCAGGGCGTAGGTGTCGGCCGCCAGGTGGTCGTTGGCCTGGCGCAGCGTCTGGACCTCCTCCCGCAGCCGCGCCAGGAGGTGGCGCTGGCGAAACCCCTGGATCAGCCCCATATCGCCGAACAGGGAATTGAACAGGAGCGACAGGGCGATGAACCAGAACAGGACCACCAGCGCCTTGCGCCGCAGATCGACGGGGGGGATCGGCTCGCGTTCGCGGGTGGCGCTCATGGCGTCCCGCCCCGGGCGAGGGCGGTGCGACCGGGGTAACGCGCCTTGCTCCCGAGATCCTCCTCGATGCGCAGGAGCTGGTTGTACTTGGCGACACGCTCGCCGCGCGACGGCGCCCCGGTCTTGATCTGACCGAGATTGAAGGCGACCGCCAAGTCGGCGATGAAGGTGTCCTCGGTCTCGCCGGAGCGGTGCGACAGGACGGTGGTGTAGCCGGCGGAGCGCGCCAGGGAAACGGCCCGCAGGGTCTCGGTGAGCGTGCCGATCTGGTTCGGCTTGATCAGGACGCTGTTCGCCACCTTCTTCTCGATCCCCTCGCGGATGATCGACGCGTTGGTCACGAAGAGGTCGTCGCCGACCAGCTGCACGGCGTCTCCGAGCGAGCGCGTCAGGAGCGCCCAGCCGTCCCAGTCGTCCTCCGCCATGCCGTCCTCGATCGACAGGATCGGGCGCCGCCGCACCAGCTCGGCGTAGAAGGCCACCAGCTGCTCGGCGCTGCGGCGCCCCGGTCTCTCGTTCTCGAGAACGTACGCGCCGTCCTTGCGCAGCTCGCTCGCGGCCACGTCGAGGGCGATGCCGACCTGCTCGCCGGGACGGTAGCCGGCCGCCTCGATGGCGCCGACGACCGCCTCCACCGCCTCGGAGTTCGATTTCAGGTCGGGGGCCCAGCCTCCCTCGTCACCGCCTCCGCTGCGCAGGCCGCGCGACCTCAGGAGGTCGCGCAGGGCGTGGAAGATCTCCGCGCCCATCCGCAAAGCCTCGCGGAACGAGCGCGCGCCGACCGGGACGACCATGAACTCCTGGATATCGACGTTGTTGTCGGCGTGCGCGCCGCCGTTCAGGATGTTGAACTGCGGCACCGGAAGATCGCGGGCGCCGTCGCCGCCGAGATGGCGGTACAGCGGCAGGCGGCGGCTGGCGGCGGCGGCCCGGGCCGCTGCCAGCGACACGCCCAGGAGGGCGTTGGCGCCCAGGCGGGAAGAGTCCTTCGTGCCGTCGGTGTCCCGCAGACGCGCGTCGATCGCCTCCTGAGCGGCGGGATCCAGACCGCGCACGGCCGGGGCGAGAACCTGCACGACGTTGTCGACCGCGCGCAGCACGCCCTTGCCCCGGTAGCGCGAGGCGTCGCCGTCCCGCAGCTCGACCGCCTCGCGCGAACCGGTCGAGGCGCCGGAGGGGACGGCGGCCCGGCCGAGCGCGCCGTCGTCCAGGGTCACGTCCACTTCGACCGTGGGGTTGCCCCTGGAGTCGAGGATCTCGCGCGCCTTCAGCTCGCTGATGACGGCCATCGGGAGGGCCTCACTGCACCAGATCGCGCGCCGCGGCCAGCAGCTTCTCGAGATAACCGTCCTGGAAGATCATCTTGCGGCCGTCAGTGGTGTCGAGGCGCGTCACCTTGCGGCCGGCGAACGCCGAGGGGATGTCCTCCAGCCGGCGCGCCAGGCGATCCCGCGCCGCGGCGTCGATATGATAGTCGATGCGGCGGTTGTACAGAGCCCCGACCCTGCGGAACAGGTCGCGCGCCTGTTCGCGGATCGAGGACCCGCGCACCGCGACCATCTCCGCGGCCAGCAGCGCGGCAAGGATCCCGTCCTTCTCGGGGACGTGTCCGTGCAGGCTCAGCCCGGCGCTCTCCTCGCACACCAGGAACGCCCGTCCCGACGTCAGGTGCTCGCCCAGGAACTTGAACCCGACGGGGGTCTCATAGATCGGCCGGCCGTGGAAGGCGCACACCGCGTCCAGGAGGTGCGTCGTCGCGATCGACCGCCCGATCCCCCCGCGCACGCGCCGGGAGGTCAGGAGGTAATCGGCGAGGACCGGAAGGAACAGATTCGGAGGGATGAAGACGCCTCCCCGATCGATGATGCCGAAGCGGTCCCCGTCGCCGTCGGTCGCCAGCCCCAGGTGCAGCCGCCGCGCGCGCACAAGGCGGCCAAGCGGCTGCAATTCGGCCTCGCCGCAGTCCGGGCCGGTCCCGCCGAACAGGGGATGAGGCCGGTCGTGGATGGTCTCGACCGAGCGGGCCGCCTTGCGCAGCAGGACGTCGAGGTAGCCGATCGACGCCCCGTAACGCGGATCGCAGCCGATCTTGATCCGGGCCTTGCGGATCGACTGCAGGCGCACCAGCCGGGCGATCTGCCGGAAGTACGCGTCGCGCATGTCGAGCGGACGCACGCCGGCCGTGGCGCCGGTAGCACCCGGCGGCCCCGCCGCCGCCCCTTCGCCGACGAGGGTCTCGATGACGCGCGTGGTCTCGGGCAACGCGGGCGCGCCGTCGGCGGTCGAGAACTTCAGGCCGTTGTACTCGGGGGGATTGTGGCTCGCGGTGACGGTGATGCCGCCGGCCCGCCGGCCTCTGACGATGGCGAACGCGACCGCCGGCGTCGGGATCGGCGCGGGGGAGAGGGCGACCGGGACGCCGCGGCCGGCCAGGACGTCGGCCGCCTCGCGCGCGAAGCGATCCGACAGGAAGCGCGTGTCGTAGCCGACGAACACGCCTTTGCGGGCGTCGCCGGTTTGCACCAGGTGCTCGGCGATCGCCGCCGCCACCCGCCGGACGTTCGCGAAGGTGAACTCCTCCGCGATCACCGCCCGCCAGCCGGAGGTGCCGAAGCGGATCACGACCCGCTCATCCTTGACTCTCCCCGCATCCGGCACCATAATCGACTGCGTGAGCGAGCCATCCGTCATCCTGGTACTCTGCACCGCGTCCACCGAAAAGGAAGCCCTTCAGATCGCCCAGACACTCGTGGAGCGCGAGGAGGCGGCCTGCGTGAACGTCGTCCCGATGATCCACTCCGTGTACCGATGGAAGGGGAAGATCTCCTCTGAAACCGAGCAGCTCCTGCTGATCAAGACGACCCAGGCGCTCCTGGAGGACGTCAAGAAGACGGTGAAGGAGCTGCACTCCTACGAACTCCCCGAGATCGTGTCGGTATCCGTGGACGACGGTGACAAGAACGCCCTGGCCTGGATCGCGAGCGTGGTCAAGGGAGGCCGGGAGAACTACTGAGTGCCCGGCTGGGCCGCAGGGCTCGGGCTCGCCTGCGGCGGTGGCGTCACCGCCGCCGGGATATTGAGCCGCTCGAACGCCTTCTGAAAGCCTTCCAGTATCGACAGCTTCTGCCCCTCCGTGGTCATGTAGATCCTCTCCATCTCCTTGAGGTAGGCTGACGCGGCCCGCCGCGGCGCGCTGTCGGTCACGAACTTCACCACGCCGGCGAGGCGCTCGTGCGGCAGTCCGCGCGCCACGCTGACGTCCGTCCTGAGCCTCTGGGTGAATGCATTCAGGGCCGCGACGGCCCCTTCGACGAAGGTCTGGCGCTCGCGTGCCGTCATCTGCTGCCAGCGCGTGAAGTCCAGCCCCGGCGGCAGCGGACCCAGGGGAGACG
>QHXY01000468.1 GCA_003223145.1 Acidobacteriota bacterium | reverse complement strand
CGCGTGCAAAGAATCCGAGCCGGGCCCGGCTGCCGAGGACCCGGGCGGGGCGTGAACTCCTGCGAGTCGACGCCGAGGGGAATCACGACGATCTTCCCCGGCTCGATTCCCGACACCATCAGACTCTCCGCGAGCGCCTGGCTTGACGTGTGGACAAGCTCTGCACGATCCCCGATCCATCGAGCCAACCTTCTGTTCAAGCATCCCGGGAGGCCCCAGGTCTGGTCAGTGCCGCGCGAAGAGACCACGAGAGCGCTGCGCTTGGTCAGGGCGCCAATCAGTCCGTTGGAGCGATAGTAGGTCGCCAGAACCACGTCGGGCCTCCACCGCCGGAGCATCTGCCGGACCCTTGGCAGACGGCGCAGGTAAATGGACTTCGGCAGGCTCCCGTCCGCCCTCTCGACGCCGACGTACTCGACCTGGATTCCCGGAATCTGCTTGGGGTGAAAGGAGATGACCATGACGGGATGCCCGCGATCACGAAGGTACCGTGAGTACGGCGGCGCCCACGGCGAATCGCTGTGCGCGATGAGTACGACGCGCATCGTCTCTCGATCCATCCTCAATCCAGGGAACTTGCGGACCAGCTCGGTGCACCTGAAGTCAACGGGCGCCGCTAATCGATTTGCCGAAGAGAGTCCTGCTTTCCGAGATCGCCGTCCACGAACATTCTGAACCACAGCTCCAGCCACAGGAGGGCCCACAGCTTCTCCGCGTGGTCCTCTCCGGCCATGTGACTGTCGATGCAGCTTCGCACCGCCTCGGGACTGAACAGCCCGCGCTTGTCGAACCGTGGGTGTCGCAGGAGAACCTCCAAGGGCCTCTTCAGCGGCCCCCGCAGCCAAGTCGCCAAGGGAGGTGCGAACCCCTGTTTCGGACGATACACCGTCGACGGCGGGACCAAACGGGCCGCAACCTTCTTGAGGATGTGCTTCGTCCGATAGGCCTTGAACTTGAGGGAAGTGGGCAGGGACGCCGTGAACTCGAGGACGCGGTGATCAAGCAGGGGCGACCGGGCCTCGAGGGAGTTGGCCATCGAAGCAATGTCGATCTTCACCAGAATGTCGTCCGGCAGGTAGGTCTCGATAATGACCTGGAGACCACGATCCAGATCGTTCGTTCCATCGCCCGCCTCAAACGCGGCATGACAGTATGAGGACGGATCAGAGCCGTCAAGCTTCGCGAGGAGCGAGGGCAGATACAGACGATCTCGCTCTTCTCCTCCGAACCCCGGCCATATCCAGAAGACGTCGGCGGGCGAGCGATCGCCCCACTCCCCCAGCAGACGCGCCAACGCGGCCGCAGGCCGAGGGGCGCGTGGCAGTTTTTGCATGACGGACCCGATGGGCGCAAGGATCCTGCGACGAATGGCCCGAGGAACGAGGCGCCGGTAGGCCTCGGCAATCTGGATCGCCCGGTTCCACGGGTACCCCACGAACCCTTCGTCCCCCCCGTCCCCGTTCAAGGCGACCTTCACGTCCTCGCGGGCCACCTGCGCGAGGTAGTACGTCGGCACGGCCGGGGAGTCGGCGAACGGCTCGCCGTAGTGCCAGACGAGCCGGGGCAGGATGGCGGCGGCGTCGGGCTCGACGATCATCTCGACGTGCCGGGTACGCAGCGCCGCGGACACGGCGCGGGCGTGGGGCAGCTCGTCCACGATTTCGTCGGCGAAGCCAACGGAAAACGTGCGCACCGGCTGGGTGATGCGGTTCATCATGGCCACCACCGTGCTCGAGTCCACACCTCCGCTCAGGAAGGCGCCCACGGGCACGTCGGCGGTCATGCACAGGCGCGTCGCGTCCTCCAGGAGCTCGTCCAGCTGCTCGATCGCCTCCTGCTCCGTGTACTTCACTTTATTCCGAAATGACAGACGCCAGTAGCGGTCGACCCGAAGACCGTTTCGAGTGCAGGACACGATGCTGGCGGGAGGGACCTTGCGAACTCCCTCGTAGATCGACATCTCACCCGGCACGCACAGATAGCTGAGGTAGGCGTCGAGTGCGGACAGACTCAATGGGGGGATGCCTCTCAAGCCCTTGACGAGCGCGCGCACCTCGGAGGCGAAGACGACCTCCCCTTCGGCGTCCCGGTAGAATAGAGGCTTCTTGCCGACGCGATCGCGGACCAGGTACAGGGTCTCTTTCGAGGCGTCCCACAGGGCGAAGGCGAACATGCCGTTCAGCCGGGTGGCGACGTCGATGCCCCACTGGCGGTACCCTTGAAGGATGACCTCCGTGTCTCCCTGCGTCCGGAAGCGGTAGCCTCGAGACTGCAGGTCCCGGCGCACCTGGCGGAAGTTGTAGATCTCGCCGTTGAAGACGATCCAGACGGTATCATCCTCCGAGGCCATCGGCTGGTTCGCCTGGGGCGAAAGATCGATGATGGCGAGTCGGTTGAATGCCAGACCGATATGCGGCCCGCACCGCTCCCCCACAGCCTCTGGTCCGCGATGCACCTGGTCGTCCCGCATCGCCAGGAGGCGCCGCAGAGGCACGGGGACGTCGCCTCGTGAAAAGATCCCCGCGATCCCGCACATGATGAGTTATCCGGCCCGGTACCGGTTCGACACCGGCCCGCGTCGAGATCCTCCCCCTCGGAGGCTGCGCATTCTCCGCGGGTCGCGGGAGCGCCAGCCTCCTCGACGTCCAGCGCTCCGCCAGAAGTAGCCGTCACTAACGGCTGCCCTGGCCGATCTCGAGCGCACGGAATGTCTTCCCCCTGGTGCGCGAGGGATCTAGCCCCCGGCACAGGCCCCATTCTATACGGCCTTTGGAGCAAAACGCGATTGGAATTCGGCAGGACGGACGGCTGGGCGGGACCGTCATGCCCTCAGAAGTATTTCAGGAGGCCGATCTGGAACTCGGTGTCGCCTCTCAGCCGCTCGAACTCCGACTGGAGGGCCACGCCGATGTCGAACTGCAGGATGGTCTCCCACGGGCCGACGGTGTTCCCGGAGATGCCGAATCCGGTGAAGCGGTGGAAATCGCTCGAGGTGAGACTGTCCTTGACGTAGGCGTGGTCGAGCGACGCCTCGAAGCGCACGACGTCGGCGAGATTGAAGGCGTATTCGGCGCGCGCGATCCCTCCGCGGTCATAGCGTACCCCCGATCCGGAGAATCCGCGCAGACGGTTCCCGAAGAAGGAGAACTGGAACTCGCTGAAGCGGTCAAGGCGTGACCCCGTCTGCCACAGCGCCTCGAAGCGGAGCTTCTGGAAGGTCTTGAGGAACACCTGCTTGCCGATGCTGAACTCAACCGTATCGAAGTTCTTCTGGCGCGGATCGAAGTCGGCTAGGCAGGATCCTGGAGAAGGACACGGCAGCGTTTCGTCGCCCCAGGGATCCCACTGGGTGCGGAAGTTCTTCTGACCAGCCGCGGTGACCGTCCAGGCGGCACGATTGAATTCCCACTCGATCCCGGGCGACTGAATGAACGTGTCGGAGGGAACGATGAAAGTGTCGGTGTCCTTGTCGCGACTGTAGTTCGTGTAGGCCAGCCCGTAGGTCGCCTTCAGCCTCATGAAATTGCCGAGTGGGGCCCCCAGGGCGCCCGAAAGGGCTTGAGTTCGCGCGTCGACGTTGCTGTCGGGTTGTTTCTTCCCCTCGACGAACAGATTGTCGGTGACGTTCACCGCGATCGTGACCATTTGCGCACTGGCGTCGAGTTTTCGACCAAAAACCCGGGGCTCCGAAAGCGAGACAAGATTGACCACGCCGCCGATGAGCGCCGTGATCTGGGCGTCACGGCCGTGCACGTTGAAGTTGAAGTAGCCGGCGCCGAGAAGCGGCACAACGGGGTAGCTCAGCCCCGGCTGCCGGAAAAGGCCGGCCAACCCCAGGAGCGCGGATTTCCGGGTCTGGGCCTTGACGATGCGCTCGCCGCTCTCGGTACGCTCCAGGTACTGCAAGCCCTTGTCGGTATCCCGCAGCATCTGCCGATCGGATCGGTAGGCCTGCTGCCGCGCGCTCTCGAACCCGGTGTCATTGATGCTGAGGTTCTTGAATACCACCTCGCGCAACAGCACCAGGTTCTCTCCTGCCACGGTGAGGATCTGCTGCCCTGCGACGCGTGACAGGAGCCAGTAGGTCGCTCCGTCCGGCCCGGTGACGGGCGCGAAGAAATCCTGTTCCTCGTTCGAGATCACGGGGGGGGAAAGGTTGGTCTCGACCGTGGAGGTCTTGACGGGCGCGAACGTGCGCGTTTCAATCCAGGCGCGCCCTCGATAGAGCGTCTTCGACGGATCGATCGGCTTGAAGTCCAGAACGTAGCAATCGTACTCGCCGACCCGATCGCGTCCGGCGTATTCGTACGTGTAATCCTTGTTCAAGTTGATGTCCAGCGGGAGAGTGAACACCTTCTCCGGCTGCGGGATCGGAAGCTCGGGGAGCTTCTTCCCTCTCCAGAGCACGCCGTTGTAATAGAGCGCGCGCTGCTCCCACTCCGCCCCGGTCGCGGGGTCCCAGAAGAAGGCATTGTCGAAGCTGATGTCCACCGTGTTGCTGCCGGCGATCTTCGCGTGATAGCTGAGCAGGGCGTCGGCCCGGTAGTTCTTGAGCCGGAATGTCTGGTCCGCCATGAACGCCTGGTGGGCGGCGATGACCTCTTCCGCGGTGATCAGACCGCTCTCCTTGATCTGCAGCTGTTCCTTCTCCGCCTCGAAGCCTTTGATCGGCACGCGCGCGTACTGCAGGACCAGTGGACGGGAGAGAATCACCACCGGCACGTCCGTGGTGTTTGACTTGAAGTCGGGCTTGATGTCGCGCACCGGTCCGGCGGCCCCACCCACGATGTCATACACGACTACGCCGCGCACCGCCGCGGTGCTGAGGATCATGCGCACCGTTCCGCCCGCAGGCGGGGCAGGAGCGTAGAAACCGACCAGGCCCTGGAAGGCGTCGGCGTCGAAAAAAGACTAGGCGTTCACGCCTTCGAGAGGTCGCTTGTCCTTGTCGTCGGCGGCGACGAAATTCGCGGCCGCACCTGAGCCACGCGTGTAGGTGGGCAGGAACAGCTTGTGGATGTCCAGGAGGACACCCGGGAACTCCGGCCGGCCCTCGACGTCGGTCTCGAGGTCGAAGCTCACGACGGCCGCGCCCTCACCCTGTCCCGCGATGAATTTCCCCAGCAGGTCGGCGGCGTGGTCGCGGTCGGTCTGTCCCTCGATCGGCACGCTCACGGCCCACATCTGGGCCGACGGGTCGTTCTGCAGCAGAAGGTCGTACGCGCGCGACAGGAGAGCGGCGAACGGCGTGCCGGGAAGCAAGTGGACAGGCAGGACATCGACGTAGGTCCCGATGTCCTGGGCGTACAGCGCTTGCTGCCATGCCAGATCCGCTTGGATGGTGTCGCCCCCGATCGCCAGTGCGCCCTGCGCGATCAGCGCGCCGGGATCGGCGGAGCGAAGCGTGACGGACGAGTTCTTCAGCATGTAGGCGAAGTCGCTCACCCTGGCTGCCGGCCATTGAGTCTCCCGGTTGGGCGCGTCCCAGATTTCGTAGTAACGCACCTGTCCCTTGAAGTGGAACGCCGCAGCCCGCAGGAATTCCAACCATGCCTTCAAGACCAGCGGATTGGCCGCCGAAGGCAGGGTGCCCGCAGGGTCCACGACACGGTTCTCACCGAACAGACAGAGCGCGACGACGTAGTTCGCCTGCCGGTACGGGCCGATGATCCTGTCGACTTCGCTCCAGTCGTACGCACCTGGTCGGGGCTCGAGCAGCGCCCAGGGGGCGCGGATCCGGACGTAGAGCGGATGGTCCGGGGCAATGGAGGGATCGATCAGGGGATCGGGAAGCAGGAACTCTTCCCGCTCGCCTCCCAGGTCATACTCATGGCCGAGCCCGAGGTTCGGGGGCGCCGGCCCCGCGGCGCGAGCAACACGTGCGGACGCGGCCAGCGATAGGCAGCAGCCGAGGAGGACAGCCCGGAAGGTCCGCGTCGACTTGTTTCCCGACCGCATGGCCGCGGCACGTTAGCAAATGGCACACGGGGTGTCAATTTTCCATCGCAGGTCGCCCGAACTGCCTTGTTTTCTTGACAAAGCAGGGACCCCCCGGTAGATTCCAGGTGTCCCCATGCAGGCCAACGACACCACTCCGAAGAACGTCCTGAGCTTCGATGTCGAAGACTGGCCCCAATCGACCCTGGACTTCTCGTTGCCGGTAACCGCCAGGGTCCGCGACAACACGTTGCGGGTCCTCGACCTGCTCGCGAATGCCGGCGTCCGGGCCACGTTCTTCGTCCTCGGTCTCGCGGCTCAGGGTTTCCCCGACTTGGTACGGCGCGTTCACGACGACGGGCACGAGGTGGCGAGCCACGGGCATTCCCACCGCCCGGTCTACGGCATGCAGGCGGAGGAGTTCCGCGGCGACCTGCGTCGATCGATCGCGCTCATCGAGGACGCCGCCGGCGCGCGGGTGCTCGGCTACCGCGCCCCGGACTTCTCCATCCGCAGCAGCGACTGGTGGGCCCTTGAGATCCTCGCCGAGGAAGGACTGCGCTATGATTCAAGCCTGTTCCCGATCGCCGGCCCGCGCTACGGCATCCGCGCGGCGTTCACGCTTCCCTTTCGCGTCCTTCCGGCGTGCGGTTCCGAGATCATTGAGTTTCCACTGGCGACATTCGAGTGCCTGGGGTTCCGGCTGCCCGCGGCCGGCGGCGGCTACTTCCGGATGTCACCCTATCGCGCCTCCCGCGCCGCGATCGTGCGACTGAATCGGCGAGGCGGCCCCGCGACGTCGTACTTCCACCCCTACGAGCTGGACGCAGAAGAGATCCCGCGCTCCCCGCATGCCATCCCCTGGAGCCTGCGCGTCTCCCAGGGATTGATGCGGAGCACCGTGGAAGGCAAGCTCAGACGACTTCTGGGCGAGTTCTCCTGGTGCCCTGCCCGCGACCTGCTGGACCAGCGTGAAACCTTGACGGGGGGCAGGGTCCTGGACCTGACGGCTCTGCCGGGCCAGCCCGCGC
>QHXY01000007.1:12539-23414 GCA_003223145.1 Acidobacteriota bacterium | reverse complement strand
GCGGGCAGCACGTGGTAGCCCCCTCCCTCGAGCACCAGCCGGGTCATGTCCAGGATGTCGCCGTCGTCGTCGACCACCATCACCGTCGGGGGCATCGGCTCTCCGGTACGGCTCAGGAACGCTCCCGGTCCTGAGAGACCCCGCCGGGACCGTCGTCCGCATCGACGGCGGCCGCGTTGACGTAGCCAGCGATGTGCCGTTCGTCGGCGGGATCGATCTCGACGAAGTGCACGCCGATCCCCGGGATGAGATGCGAGTCGGGATCGGGAGGGACCTGCCGCACCACCACACCGCGCGTCTTGACGTGGCGATCTCCCGCCGGACCGGGCAGTCGTATGGCAATTTGCACGGGCGATGCCACCGGAATCGGTTCCCGCAGCGCCAGGAACAGACCGGATGAGCTGATGTCCTTGAGCCGGCCGCGCCGCAGGCCGTGGGACCCAGCGAGCTGCACCCAGCCTCGGCCGGCACGGCGGCGGCCCCGGCGTTGGGAGACACTGCCGAGCGAAGACAGAGCCACTTCGAGGGCCCCGGTGGCCAGCGGTCTCGCCAGAGCGGCGTCGGCGCCCGCGGCGCAGCAGCCGGCGACATCGTCGATCGTCGTCACCACGAGCACCGGGATCGATCGCAGGGCCGGATCGGCCTTCAGCGCGCGCACGCAGCCGGGACCGTCGAGCTCCGGCTTCTGCGCGTCGAGGAGGATGAGGTCGGGTGTGCGGGCGCTCGCCTTGCGGACCACATCGGGTCCGTCCTGGGCCCGCACGATCTCGCATCCCAGGCGCCTGACGAAAGACCCCTCCAGCATCCGGAACAGTCCGGCGTCGTCGACCACCAGCACCCGGGAGAGCGATCGTTGCATTGCGGGCTCGTCGAGAGGGATGACGCCGCCGGAGAGGATCGAACCTGGAATCGGCGCTACGGCTCGCGGTTTTCGGTCGAACGATACCATAGTCGCGCCTGCCCGATCAAGGTTCGAAGACCCGCGGGGCGCCCGATTTCTGGGCCGCTAATTGTTCGCGCCCGGATCGGTGACCCGCTCGCTGCCCTCGGCCTCCGCGGAGGACGCCGCCCCTGCCGCCCGCTCCGACGTCCCTTTGAGAGGGATGCCCAGCCGCTTCATCTTCTCGATGAGAGTGGTGCGCTTGATCTTGAGCAGCTCCGCGGCGCGGGTCTTCACCCAGCCGGCGTGCTCGAGAGCCTGGTACAACATCCGCTGTTCGTAGTTCGCCAGGACCTCATCCAGGGAGAATCCATCCCCGCCGACGTGAAGAACCGGCATCTCGACCATGCCCTCGTCCAGGATCTCGCGTGGCAGGTCCTCCGGGCCGAGCTCCTCCTTGCTGAACGACAGCGCCACCGCTCTTTCGATCACGTTCTCGAGCTGCCTCACGTTTCCCGGCCATGAGAACTCCATCAGAGCCTTGAGCGCCTCGGGGGCGAATCGCTTCGTGGGGACATTCATCTCGCGGCAGTACTTGTTCAGGAAGTGGTGGATCAGAAGCGGGACGTCCTCGCACCGCTCGCGCAGAGAGGGGAGCTGCATGTGGATCACGTTGAGCCGGTAGTAGAGGTCCTCCCGGAATTTGCCTTCCTCCATCATCTTTTTCAGATCGATGTTGGTGGCGGCGATGATGCGCACGTCGACCTGGACCTTCCGGGTGCCTCCCAGTGGCATGAACTCGCGCTCCTGCAGGACGCGGAGCAGCTTGATCTGCAGGCTCATGCTCATGTTGCCGATCTCGTCGAGGAACAGGGTCCCGGTGTCGGCGGCCTCGAATCGGCCGGGCCGGTCGGCGACCGCATCGGTGAAGGCTCCCTTCACGTGACCGAACAACTCGTCCTCGAGGAGCGAGTCCGGTATGCCGCCACAGTTGACGGACACGAACGGGCGGTCGCGGCGGTCACCATTGAAATGCAGCGCCCGCGCCACCAGCTCCTTTCCGGTGCCGCTGGGGCCGGTGATCAGGACCGTGCTGCGACTGCTGGCGACCTGCTCGATGAGCGCGAAGATCCGGCGCATGAGGGGACTCTGGCCAATGATGTTGTGGACGCCGTATGTGGTCTCCAGTTGTCTCCTCAGATAGACGTTTTCGCGCCGCAGGTGGCTGCGCTCCAGAGCCTTGCCCACCACCAGCTCGACCTCCTCCATGCGGAACGGCTTCACGATGTAGTCTACGGCGCCCATCTTCATCGCCTTGATGGCGGTCTCGACCGACGCGTAGCCGGTGATCATGATGACCGGCAGCTCTGGACGGAGGGTCGTGATGTCCTTGAGGACCGCCATCCCGTCGACTCGCGGCAGGACCATGTCGAGGATGACCAGGTCAAACGCCTCCTCCCGCACCGTCGCGATCGCCTTCTCCCCCGACTCCGCGGAGGAGACCCTGTGGCCGGCATCCTGCAGCGACTCGCCCAGCACCTGCCGCACTCCATCATCGTCGTCCACGATCAGGATCTTTTCGTTCACGTTCGTTTCCTCCATCCGCTGTGCGTCAGAAAGACAGCAAGGGATGTGCCAGTGCGCCGACAGCCACGGCGAGGCTTGTTTCTCATGGAAATGAAGGGAAAAGCGGTACGCCGTCGAGGTGGCTGTCAGAAAGGTGACACAAATCGTCAGCCAGACGGAAAAAAAGCGTCAATCCGCCGACTGATCGGGACGAGCGTGAACGCAGCGCAGGACGGAAAAACAGGAAGTATGGATCAGACCTCGAGGATCGGAGTGTCGATGTCGCCTTCGAAGGAGCCGGTCTCGGACAGCGTGACACGAGCGGAGGCGCATACTTTCCCGTGCGCCTCGCCCTCGAGGTCGACGCTGTGGGCCTGGACGTCGGCGTCGACGCGACCGCCCACACGGATCGACAGCCCGCCCCGAATCGCGATCGTCCCTTGCACGGCGCCGCGCACGACCACCGGACCGTCACCTAGGAGCTTCCCGATCACCCGGGTATGAGGGCCGATCAGGGTCCGGCCCCCTCCCGGAGCGGCCTGGATGTCGAGCGGTGCGGGCGGGGCCTCGGGTTGCGCGGACACCCGGGATCGCTTCCGGAAAAGCATTCGAGACTCCCGGTTTAGCCGCTGGGCCGCGGCGGTGGAAAAAAATTGGAGCGGGCAACGGGAGTCGAACCCGCGACACCGAGCTTGGGAAGCTCGTACTCTACCAGCTGAGCTATGCCCGCCCCTGGCGGGTTGAATCTAGCATCGCGCCTCGAGCCGTGTCAAACCGCGCACTAGCGCACCTCGCGGATGAAGCCGCCCGCCAGGAGTTGTTCGTCGCGATACAGGACGACTGCCTGGCCCGGGGTGATGGCGCGTTGCGGCTCATGAAAGACGACGCGCATGCTGTCGCCGGGCAGCGTCTCGATCACGGCCCGGGCACCCCGATGCGTGGAGCGGATGCGCGCAACCGCCTCCAGGGGCTCGGCCGGCCTCGCCATCGAGACCCAGTTGACGTGGTCCGCCACCAGGACGCTCCGGTACTGCTCGTGGTCTTCCCCCACGATCAGCCGGTTGGTCTGCGGGTCGAGGGCGATGACGTACAGCCGCCGCTCGGAAGGCAGGCCCAGGCCCCGCCGCTGGCCCACGGTGTAGCCGGCGAGGCCCCTGTGCCGCCCCAGCAGCGTGCCTTCGGCGTCGACGATTTCTCCCGGAGCGCCGGTGTCTCCCGTTTCGCGGCGAATGAACTCGCGGTAGTCGCCGTCCGGGACAAAGCAGATGTCCTGGCTGTCGGGCTTGTCGGCGTTCGGCAGATCGCGCTGCACGGCGAGCCGGCGTACCTCGTCCTTGCGCATCTCGCCCAGGGGAAAGACCGCCAGCGCGAGCTGCGCCTGGCTCAGATCGAACAGGAAATAGGACTGGTCCCTGGATGAGTCGCTCCCGCGCAGGAGCTGCAGGCGGCCGGTCGCCGGGTCGCGGCGGATGCGGGCATAGTGGCCGGTCGCCACCGACCTCGCCCCCAGCATGAGCGCCCGCCCGGCGAGGTGCCGGAATTTCGGCCCGCTGTTGCACTGGACGCATGGCACGGGCGTCCGCCCGGCGCGATACTCGGCCAGGAAGCGGCCGATCACCTCGCGCTGGAATTCCTCCTCGAGATTGAGGACGTAGAATGGAATACCGAGCCTGTCGGCCACCAGGCGCGCGTCATGAAGGTCGCGCGGCGAGCAGCAGCGCCCGTAGACCGGTCGCCCGTCCCGGGTTCTGTCGTAGAGCTGCATCGACAGGCCGACGACGTCCTCACCCGCCTCCTTGAGAAGAAGAGCCGCGACGGACGAGTCGACCCCTCCGCTCATGGCGACGATGGTGCGCCCGCCGACCGCGCTTGCGGCCACCGCCGCGGTCACTCGAGGGTCTCCAGGTCGCCCTTCACTTCGGTGAGAATCAACATCAGGCGCGTGCCTCCGAGGCGGAACTCGGTGCGGTTCTCGATCTCGCTTTGCGACACCTTGACGTCGTTGACGAAGGTCCCGTTGGTGCTGCCCAGATCCTTCAGCACGACGCGCGAGCCGTGAATTTCGATACAAGCGTGCTGGCGGGAGATCTCGGTATCGTTCAGCACGATGTCCGCCTCGCCGCGCCCCAGGATCATTCTCGGTTTGTCGATCAGGAAGATGCGGCCGCTGTCCTTCCCCTGCAGCACCGCGAGCGACAGGCGCCGTTCCGTCGGCATCGACAGGTCGCCCTGCGGCACCTTGGCGCTCTTGGAGAGCAGGTTCGCATCCTGGTCCAGACGCGTGGTCTGATCGCCCGGGTCGGCCGCGGTGACCGTGATCGTCGCGCCGCAGTGCGGGCAGCGCAGACGGGCGGACGGCCGCCCGCCCAGCTTCGCGAGGTCGAAGTTGTATCGCCGGGCGCAACCCCCGCAGCTGACGATCAAACCCTCCCCCCAGAACCGACCCTCTCCGCAGCGCTCCGGACCCGGCCGACAACCTGTTCCAGCGTCCGGACGAAGGCGTCGATCTCCGCCTCCGTCGTCGCCGGACCCAGGCTCACCCGGATCGTGCTCGCCGATTCTTCATGCAGACCCATCGCTTCAAGGACGTGCGACCTCCGGACGGTGCCCGCCGAGCAGGCCGATCCGGCCGACACCGCGATGCCCTCCAGGTCGAGGGCCATCACCAGGGCTTCACCCGTCGCCCCCTCGAACGCCAGGCTCGAGGTGTTGGGCACGCGCGGGGCGGACTGGCCGTTGACACGGCCGCCCAGACCGCGTTCCAGCACTGCGCGCTCGAGGTGATCGCGAAGCGCCGCCAGCCTCCGGGCCCCGGCCACGCCCTCCGCCAGGGCCTCGGCAGCGGCGGCCCCCAAACCGGCGAACGCGGCCACGCTCTCCGTCCCGGGCCGGCGACTCAGCTCCTGGCCCCCACCCCGCAGGTGCGGGGGGATGGCCAGACCTTGACGCACGAACAGCGCCCCGGCCCCCTGCGGGGCGCCAAACTTGTGTCCCGCGATCGACAGCAGGTCGACTTGCAGCTCCCCGACGTCGATCGGCAACTTGCCGACCCCCTGGGCAGCATCACAGTGGAACAGGATGCCGCGGCGCCGAAGCTCCCGCCCGATCGCGGCGATCGGCTGAACGGTCCCTACCTCGTTGTTTGCGAGCATCAGGGACACCAGAGCAGTGCCCTCGGGAGCGGCGCGGAGCACCTCCTCGGCCTGCACCAGACCCGCCCGGGTCGGGGGCAGGCGCACGACTTCGAAGCCGTCGCGTTCGAGGTCTTCCATCGGACCGAGCACGGAGGGGTGTTCGAACAACGAGGTCACGATGCGACGCCCGGAGGCTCCCTCCGCCCGGGCCGCTCCGTAGATGGCCAGGTTATTCGATTCCGTCCCGCCCCCCGTGAGAACGATTTCTTCCGTCAGCGCCCCCAGGAGACGCGCGATTTGCTCGCGCGCGTCCTCGATCGCCATGCGTGCCGCCCGGCCGAAGGCATGCGGGCTGGACGGATTGCCGGCGGGCGATTGCAGGACACGGAGCATGGCCTCGCGCGCAACCGGTCGCAGGGGGCTCGATGCGTTGTGATCGAGATAAATCCTCGACATCCGGGCAACCTAGCACAAGCCCGCCATCCTTGACAATATTCGCAAGTGTGCTAGATTCCGTGCTTCCGCGCTCCGGCCAACCCGCTGGCGGCCAACGATATACGACGATCCCGGGAGCCATGGAACCGCTCGATCTGAAGGACACTCTCAACCTGCCGCGAACCGACTTCCCGATGAAAGCGGATCTCCCCCGCCGGGAACCGCGACTTCTGGAACAGTGGGACCGCATGGACGTCTACGCGGCGGTGCGCCGCGCGCGTGCTGGGCGTCCGCGTTTCGTGATGCACGACGGGCCCCCCTATGCCAACGGTCACATTCATCTGGGCCAGTCGCTCAATAAGATCCTCAAGGACATGGTGGTGAAATCGCGCACCATGATGGGCCTGGACGCGCCTTATGTCCCGGGATGGGACTGCCACGGGCTGCCCATCGAGCACCAGGTGGATAAGGATTTGGGACCGAAGAAGGCGTCCATGACGCCGCGGCAGATCCGGGCCGCGTGCCGGACTTACGCGGAGAAGTACGTGGGCATCCCCTACCTCACCATGGCGCCGGAGTACGAGGGGACGATCGTCGAGCAGATCGGACGCTTCGTCGAGCACGGCAACATTTACCGCGACAAGCGATCGGTCCACTGGTGCCCACGCTGCGCGACGGCGCTGGCGGAGGCGGAGGTGGAATACGAGGATCACGCTTCCCCGTCGATCTACGTGCGCTTTCCCCTGGACACGGCTCCGCTCAACAAGCGCTTCCCGAACCTCGCCGGACGGAAGGTGTCGATCCTGATCTGGACCACGACGCCCTGGACGCTCCCGGCGAACGTGGCGATCGCCCTGCACCCCGACTTCACCTACCAGTTCGTGGATCTCGGTGAGGAGATCCTGCTGATCGCAGCCGACCTCGTCCCTCAGGTCCTGGCCGTGAAGGGGCTGAAAGCGCACGGCATCGTGGCCGAGGTCAAGGGACGGGACCTCGAGGGAGCCGCGACGGCCCGGTCGCCCTACCCGTTCGCCGCGAACGGTGTCGCCCGGCTGGTGCTGGGCGAGTACGTCACGCGCGATACCGGGACCGGCGCGGTGCACACGGCGCCGGGGCACGGCATGGACGATTTCCTGACCGGCCGCAAGTACGGCCTGCCGATCTTCTCTCCCGTGGACGACCGGGGACGGTTCACCGGCGAGATCGTCCCGTTCGCCGGCCAGAGCGTTTTCGACGCCAACGCCGCCATCATCATGGACCTGAAGGAGCGCGGCCTGCTGTTCCACGCCGCGACCATCACCCACAGCTACCCGCATTGCTGGCGCTGCAAGCAGCCGATCATCTTCCGCGCCACGGAGCAGTGGTGGATCGCCCTCGACCATGGAGACCTCAGACGCCGCTGTCTGGAGGCGATCGGCAAGGTCCGCTGGATCCCGGAGGCCGGGGCCCTGCGCATCGGCGGCATGGTCGGCAGCCGGCCGGACTGGTGCATCTCCCGCCAGCGCGTCTGGGGCGTGCCCCTGCCGTTTCCGTATTGCGCCTCCTGCGGGCGCGAGGTCGTCGACCCGGAGTTCATCCGGCGCGCGGCGGCGCTGTTCCGCGCGCGAGGAAGCGACGCCTGGTTCGAGGCCGACGAGTTCGGCAGGCTGGCCGCCGGCACCACCTGTCCGCACTGCGGCGCCGCAGACTTCCGGGCGCGCGATGAGATCGTCGATGTCTGGTTCGAATCGGGCGTGTCGTACCTGGCGCTGATCCAGTCCCGGGAGGACCACCCCTGGCCGAGCGACCTGTACCTGGAGGGAAGCGATCAGCATCGCGGCTGGTTTCACTCCTCGCTGATCATCGCGGTCAACGACCGGGAGGCGGCGCCGTACCGTTCCGTGCTGACGCACGGCTTCACGCTCGACGGCCAGGGGCGCAAGATGTCGAAGTCGCTCGGGAACGTCATCCCCCCGCAGGACGTGATCCAGCGGCATGGAGGGGATGTGCTCCGCCTGTGGGTCGCCACCGTCGATTTTCTCGAAGATATGCGACTGTCCCAGGAGATCCTGGACAGGAACGCCGAGGCCTACCGGAAGATCCGCAACACCTGCCGCTACCTTCTGGGGAATCTCTACGACTTCGATGCTTCGCGTCATGCCCTCCCGCCCGGCGATCTGGAGGAGATCGACCGCTGGATCCTCGGCCAGCTGAACCAGATGATCGTCCGCGCGCGCTCCGCCTACGAGCGCTACGAGTTCCACGTCGCGACCCAGGCAATCCATCGCTTCAGCACCGTCACGCTGAGCGCGCTGTACCTGGACGTTCTGAAAGATCGCCTGTACACCAGCCCCCCCGAAGCGCGCCTGCGGCGCTCCGCCCAGACGACGATGCATATCGTCCTCGACTCCCTGACTCGCCTCATGGCGCCGGTGCTCTGTTTCACCGCCGAGGAGGTCTGGCAGGCCATGCGGGGCCGGGAACCTGGCGCGGCGATCGACGAATCGGTGCACACGCTGGAGTTCCCGCGGCCGGTCGATCGACCGGTTGACGACGGCCTCGACGCGCGCTGGGAGAAGCTGCTCGAGATTCGCGAGCAGGTCCTGAAGTCCCTCGAGGTGGCGCGCTCCGAGGGACTCATCGGAAACTCCCTGGATGCCCGCGTGATTCTCGAGGCGGGGGGGGACCGGCTGTCCCTGTTGCGGCGTTACGCGGACTCCCTGAATGACCTGTTCATCGTCTCGGAGGTGAGTCTCCGCGCCGCGGCCGCTCCGGCCGGGGAGTCGTCGCCCCCCGCGATCCGGATCGAGCGCGCGCCCGGCAGCAAATGCGCGCGCTGCTGGCGGACCACCACGGACGTCGGCCTCGATCCGGAGTTCCGAAGCCTGTGCGCGCGCTGCGTGTCCGCCGTGCGCTCGATCCTGAAGACCAGGGGAGCGGGAACGTGAGCCGCGGCACGCTGCTCCGGATCTCCTACGCGCTCTTGACCCTGTCCGTGCTGCTCCTCGACCAGGCGACCAAGGCGATGGTGGTGTCGCGCGTGGCCCTGTATTCCTCGGTGCCGGTCATCCCCGGGCTGTTCCACATTACGCTGGTGACCAACAGGGGCGCGCTGTTCGGATGGTTCCACGATCTCTCCGACCCCTACCGCGGCGCGCTGTTCACCATCGTGCCGGTGCTCGCGATTATCTTGATGCTGGTCTTTCAGTACCGCACGACGATCAACGATCTAATCACCCAGTCGGGGCTGGCGCTCATCCTGGGAGGCGCGATTGGAAACCTCGTCGACCGCCTGCGTCTGGGGTACGTGATCGACTTTCTCGATGTCTTCGTGGGCGAGCACCACTGGCCGGCTTTCAACGTCGCCGATTCGTGCATCTGCGTCGGTGTCGCCTTCCTGATCCTCGACCTTCTCGCGCGCAGCGGGCACCGCCAGACGGTGCTGCCACCGGAGGCCTGACGTGTACCCAGTCCTGTTCAATCTCGATCTCGGCCGTTTCGGCAAGTTCACGATCGGGACCTACGGCCTGTTCTACGCTCTCGGCTTCCTGCTGGCGCTGCGGCTGGCCGTGAATCTGGCGCGCCGCGAGGGGATCGACAGCGCCCGGATCGTCGATCTCGGGATCGTCGCCCTGCTGGCCGGGTTCGTCGGCGCCAAGGCCACTCTCTACCTGATCGACGCGCGCTACTATTACGAGCATCCGATGGAGATCCTCAGGAACCTTCGATCGGCGGGTGTGTTCTACGGCGGGTTCGCGCTCGCCGCCGCGGGCGATCGGCCGTCTCGGGTGCTTTGCGGCCGGCTGTTGCTACGGCAGGAGCTGCGATCTTCCCTGGGCCGTCATCTTCAGCGATCCGGCGGCTTACCAGCTCACCGGGGTCCCGCTCGGCGTGCCGCTCCACCCGACACAGATCTACCACGCCCTCGCGGATTTCCTGATCCTCGGTATCACCCTGGTGGTCCTGAAGCGCCGCCGTGTCCCGGGGCAGGTCTTCTGGGTGTATGTCCTGGCCTACGCCGTTCTCCGTTTCGTCGTCGAGATGTTCCGCGGCGACACCGCCCGCGGTCTGTTTTTCGCGGGGCACCTGTCGACCTCCCAAATCGTGGCCGTGCCGGCGGCGATGGTCGCCATCGTCATGCTCGTTCGACTCGGCCGCTCCCCCGGGGCGCGGAGCGGCACGTGAGGCGATGACGGCGGACACCCGGTCCGGCGCGGCCGGGCGGCGCCTGGTCGTCGATTTGCCTGCAGGATCGCGGGGTCAGCGCCTCGACCGGACCCTCGCCGGCCTCGTGCCGGGCCAGAGCCGTGCCTCCCTGCAGCGCTTGATGCGTCAGGGGCTGGTGCGGCTCGATGGAAGAATCGCGCGTCCTTCGGACGCCGTCCAAGGTGGCGAGCGTGTCGCGATCGACCTTCCGGCGCCGCGGCCGTCGTCGCTGATCCCCGAGGACCTGCCGCTGGCCGTACTCTACGAGGACGCCGACATCCTCGTCGTCGACAAGCCCGCCGGTCTGTCGGTCCATCCGGGAGCGGGGGCCCCCAGCGGCACGCTGGTGAACGCCCTTCTGCATCATTGCCGCGACCTCTCCGGCATCGGCGGAGTCGAGAGACCGGGGATCGTGCACCGGCTCGACAAGGGGACCTCGGGGGTCCTGGTGATCGCCAAGAACGACCAGGCGCACCGCTCGCTGGCGTCCCAGTTCAAGGCTCGGACCGTCGCGAAGACCTACGAGGCCCTGGTCTGGGGTCGCCCACGATGCGACAGCGGCGTGATCGAGGCCGCCATCGGCAGGCACCCCTCGGCGCGCGTCAGGATGGCCGTGCGTCCCGGCGGGCGGGCCGCGCGTACGGCGTATCGCGTGATGTCGTCCTGGGGTGTCGT
>QHXY01000007.1:0-12462 GCA_003223145.1 Acidobacteriota bacterium | reverse complement strand
GGGGGCGTCGTGGCCTCCCCTCGACCCTCCCGGCTCTCCAGGAGGCCCTGGCGGCGTTCAACGGACTGGGCCTGCACGCACGCCGCCTGGCTTTTGCACATCCCCGCTCGGGCGAGTGGCGTGAGTTCGGCGCACCGCGGCCGCCCGAGCTGCAACGCCTGGTGCTTCGCCTTGAGGCTCTCGGGGGCGGAGCCCCTCCCTCCGCCCGGGCGCGAACATCATGAAGAGAGGGTTCGCCATCCTGGGCGCGGGACGGCTTGGGAGGACGCTCGGCCGTCTTCTTGCCCTCCGAAACTATCCCCCCGGCGGCCTGTCGTGCCGCACCTTGCGTTCGGCGCGACAAGCGAGCGCCTTCATCGGCGGTGGAACGCCGACCACGTCCAATACCCAGGCGGCGACCCGCGCTCAGCTTGTCCTCATCGCCACGCCGGACCGCGAGATCGTCCCGGTGGCCCGGCAGCTCGCACGCGCACGGCTGGCCTGGACGGGACGGATCGTCGCCCATACGAGCGGCGCCCGTGGCCTCCATCCACCCCTTGGCCAGCGTGGCTGCCCCGCGACCCGACGTGGAATTCCGCGGCACCCCGTTTGCCATCGAGGGCGCCCCGAAAGCCGTGCGCGTCCTGCGCGGGATGGTCCTGGACATCGGAGGGCTTCCGGTCACGATTCCGCGAGAGGCAAAGGCTCTGTACCACCTGATCGCCTGCATTCTCTCCAACGACCTGGTGGCCTTCCTGGCCTGCGGCTTCGAGAGTGCCAGGGGGTTGGGTCTCGGCCCACGTCAGGCCGCCCGGCTCTACTTGCCGCTCATCCGGGGAACCGTGGAAAACGTAGCCGGCCTCGGTCCCGTCAAGGCACTGACGGGGCCGGTCTCACGAGGAGATATCGCGACGCTCCGCCTGCATACGGAAGCGCTGCGCACGCTCCCGGCCGACGTCCGCCGGTTGCACCGGATCCTGGCCCTGCGTTCGGCCCGCCTCGCCCTGCAGGCCAGGACGATCACACCCGAGCTTGCGGCGCGGACCGCCCGCCTGCTCGGGGCCCTCCCTTCATCTCGCTGCTCCGGGAAATTACATTCGGGAAATGCGGAGGGCCGGCAGAGCACCGTCTTCGGGTGAAATCCACCGCCGATTGGAACCTACCGGGGAGCTGGAATGCGGTCGCCCCAAGGTCAGGAACTACAGAATGTCAATACAGACGCCGTCGGGGGCGCGGGAGGGAAATGTCCGCCAGCTGAGAGAAAGCGTGCAGCAGACAGCAGCCGCAGCTGTCGCCGTTGCTCAGGAACGTGCCGGCGCCCACGGTAGCGGAGAGTTTGGTCGGCCAGGTGGACAGGTTCCCCTGCCGATCGACCGCCTCGATCTTGAACTGGAGCGTGGCGCCCACATCGGCCGAAACCGGGATCTCCTTCTTGGAGCGCATGACGCAGTCATTGAGAAAGCCCGAGGCATTCTTGTCGGCGAATGCGAATTTCCGCGTATAGAGGTTGTCTCCCTTCGCGAGATCGCCCGACTTGATCTTGTAAATGGCGCCGCCGCACGTGCAGATATTGTTGGGGATGTCCACGTCGCAGTCCTCGCCGACGAGGGCCCTCTGCTCGAACGGAAAGTCGATCGTGGACCCGTCATCGAACAGGACGAGCGTCGTCTCGGTGGTGCTGTCCGGCGGAACGAAACTGGCGCTGACCAGCAGGATGTTGTTCTGTTGCGCGGTCGTCTCGGGGTCGGTCACCTTCGCGCGGAACGACAGCTCGGTGTACGTGCCCTCGATGAAGGTGCCAGGCACCGTCGTGGGGACGTCGCTGAACACCACGATCGTGTTCCCGTCCTGATCGACCGCTTTCGTCCAGCCCCTGCCCGTCTGCGGCTGCGCGTCCAGGATCCCGTTCTGGCAGAGAAGGGCGTTCACGATGTCGGTGAAGTCACAATCGACAGGAGTTTGAGGGTTGGAAAAGTTCGGATCGATGGTCTCGATCGTGGGCGGACTGCCGAAAATCCTCCGTTCCGGAGCCGTGTCCGCCGTCTTGCTGCACGACAGGAACGTGAGCAGTGCGATCGGGAGCAGCGCCGAAAGGATCCGCTTCAACGTCATCAGGTCACGACCTCCGGAGCGCTCTTGGCCTTTGCCGAGGGGCACTCCCGGCCCACGTGTTCATCGTGCTGCCGGTCATGGGACGGGACAAATGATGGAATGCCGACTCGGTCTAATGACACCACCCGGGGCGCCGTGATCCCGGCCCGACACCGTTCCAGACCCCCTGAGAATCAGTCACTTGGCGCGATCCCGCACCCCGAACGCGGGCTAAGTGTACGGGGAGGTCCAGGGGCTGTCAAGGTCAAATCCGGCGCCCTGCGGCGCAGATACAGCATTGTATCCCGGCCCATTTGGGGACGGTGGATTGACACCGCCGGCCGGGCCGACTGACGGAGACCGGGATGTCGGGAAAGACGATACTCAGCGGCGACCTGAGCGCCATCAATCTCGCCGACATCTTCAATCTTCTCGGTATGTCGAAGAAGGGCGGCGTCCTGAAGCTGGCGCGCGGCGCCGAGACGCGCTCCCTGCACTGGGAGCTGGGCGAGATCGTCTTCGCGCGCTCCAACTCCGTCCGCGACAGCCTGGGCAACTTCCTCGTCCGCAAGGGGATCATTACGCCCGAGCAGAACGCCGTCTCGGCCTCCAAAATCGATGAAATCACCCGTCACGGGAAGGTGCTGGTGCGCATGGGATTCATCACCGCCGACCAGCTTCTTTGGGCGGTGAAGCAGCAGGTCCTGGAGATCGTCTACTCGCTGTTCCACTGGCGCACCGGATTCTTCGAATTTCTGGAGGGGGAATCGGACGCCAAGGAGAAAATCACCCTGTCGATGTCCAGCACCAAGATCATCATGGAGGGGATCCACCGTCTCGATGAGTGGGCGAAAATCCGCACCCTGTTCCCCGACGACTCGGTGGTCCTGGAGGCGGTCCTCGGGCCGGCGGCCGTGGCCGCCCGGCCCGATCTCGGCGCCGAAGACAAGAAGATCCTGGCGCTGGTGGACGGCTCGCGGACGATCGGCGAGATCTCCAACCTGTCGCGGCAGGGCGAGTTCGAGTGCTCCTCGCTGCTGTTCAACCTGGTCTCGTCGGGCGTGTTGAAGGTCCGGGGCGCCCAGGTCACGGCCCGGCGTGTCGCCCGCTGACCCTTCGGGCGCCGCGCCTCAGCCGCGCCGGCGCTCGAGCCGCGCCACGCACTCCACGTGGTGCGTCTGGGGGAAAAGGTCGAGAGGCCTCACCGAGCGCAGGACCATCCGGCCATGGCGCAACATCAGCCTGAGATCACGTGCCAGCGTCGCCGGATCGCACGACACGTAGACCACTCGTTGGATGTCCGCGTTCCCGATCGCCTCGGTCGCCGCGGGTGCGAGCCCCGTGCGCGGAGGGTCGAGAAGGACGGCGTCCCAGGGCGACTCCCGCAGGAGCCCGGGGAGCGCGTCGACGACGTCCCGGCACAGGAAACGCGTGTTCGAAAGCCCCGCGCTCGCCGCGTTGTCACGGGCCACGGATACCGCCTCCCGCGACATGTCGACCGCCACGGCCTGCCGCGCCGCGCGCGCCACGGGCAGCGTGAACAGCCCAACCCCGCAGTAGAGCTCGAGGATGGCCTCCCCCGCGCCCGGAACGAGTGCCTCGAGGACGGCCGCACGCAAGGCTCCCGCCGCCGCCGCGTTCGGCTGGAAGAAGGCCCAGGCAGGGACCTTCAGGCGGTCTCCCTCCACTTGCTCGAAGAGGTGGTCGCGACCCTGCAGGATCGATTCCCCCGACGGACGGTCGTGACGATCGAACTCCCGACGCACCACGCCGACGATGCGAGGAAAGCTCCGGGGAAGATCGCGCGCGAGCTGCAGGAGGGCGGGCGGATCCCCGCGTCCAGTTTCCAGGATCACGAGGATCTCGCCGGTGGAACGCGCCATTCGGATTCCGACCCGGCGCAGCAGGCCACGGCGCCGCTTCGCGTCCCAGGCCTGCAGGCGGAGCGCCTGCGCTCTTCGCCCGACGAACACTCGGACCTCGTTCGCCAGGTCCGGCATGAGAAGACACCGCTCGATCGGCGTGATCTCGTCGGGATGTCCGGATCGATGGAGGCCGAGCGCCGGCCGCCCGCCGGGGCCGACTCCCCAGTCGAAATCCATCCGGAAGCGGTACATGGTCGGCTCGCCAGCCTGCAGCGCGTCCTGAACCGGGGGTTCGTCGAGCCCCCCGACTCTGCGCAGTATGGCGACCACCTGCAGGCGTTTAGCCTCCGCCTGGGCTGGCGGCGACAGGTGCTGGAGATCGCAGCCGCCGCACTCTCCGTAATGCCGGCAGGGCGCCACGATCCGGTCCGGAGACGGGCGCAGGACCTCGAGGCAGTCGCCCTCGGCATAGCCCGCACGCACGCGACCCACGCGCACGCGGACGCTCTCCCCGGGGAGCGCCCCCTTCACGAAGACCACGAATCCGCTGACGCGGGCCACGCCGCGGCCGCCAAAAGCCAGGTCGGCGATCTCGAGCGTGACCTCCTCTCCCAGGCGAAGCGGCGCACCGGGATGGCTCACGGCACGGCCCCCGGCGCGCGTGGTTGTCGCTCTCGCGGCACCGACGTATATTCATCCGGCGCTCTGTGGGGGAGACCGTGGGCCGGCTGACGAAGAACGCGACATCCCGTGACGGGGTGGTGGACCCGGAGGGGCATGACGACGCGCCGCGCGGGCGTTCCATGCAGGACGTCGCCCCGAAGGACACCTGGACCGTCTTCAAGATCATGGGCGAGTTCGTGGAGGGCTTCGAGACTCTGCGCCCGATCGAGCCCGCCGTGTCGATCTTCGGGGGCTCCCGCGTCCGCGTGAACTCGCGGTACTATCGCAAGGCCGTGCAGGTCGCGCAGGCCCTGGCGCGGGAGGGGTTCTCCATCATCACCGGAGGCGGTCCCGGGATCATGGAGGCGGCCAACCTCGGAGCGCGGCGCGGAGGCGGCCGATCGATCGGGCTCAACATCCGTCTGCCGTTCGAGCACCGTCCCAACCGCCACATCGATACGCTGGTGAACTTCAATTACTTCTTCGCCCGCAAGGTGATGTTCATCAAATACGCCTGCGCCTACGTGGTGTTTCCCGGGGGCTACGGGACCCTCGACGAGGCGTTCGAGGCGCTGACGCTCGTCCAGACGCACAAGGTGGACAATTTCCCGGTCATCATGATCGGCAGCGACTTCTGGAAGGGGATGATCCGCTGGATCGAGCGCGAGATGCTGGGGCGCGGGATGATCGCCAAAGAGGACCAGCGGCTCTTCACCCTGACCGACGACGCGCAGGAAGTCTGCCGCCTCGTGCGCGAGGGGTGGCGCAGGCGCGTTCAGTCCAACGGTGGCGGCACGCGGTCCTGAAGCCTGTGACACGTCCAGGAGCGGCCGGCGCCCGGCGAACCCCTCCGGGATGCGGTGCCAGAACCCGATCCTCGGCTCACCGTACTTCCAGCACAGGTAGACGATCTCGTTATTGAACAGGCAGGGGAAATCGATCAGACCTGCCTCCGGCCCGTTGACCAGGCAGCCGTTCGCGTGAATCTGTCCGATCAGCTTCTTGACCGTCTCGAGCAGGCGTGGTGCGATCGCGCGCGCCTCGATGTGTTTGGCGAGCTCGGGGCTGCCCAGGGGCACTCTGGCCTCACCCGCGGCCTCCTCGATCTCGGACCGGATCTTCCGGAAAGTCCCGAGCAGCTCCTCGACCGCCGGCCGCAGGCTCGGGATCAGGGCGTTGGCTTCATCGACCGTGAAGAACCTGGCGAACGTTTCCGGGTCGCTCATTGCCGCGTCTCCGTCCACGATTCTAACTGCCGCGCGCCGTGCGAGCAAGCCCGCCGGAGACCGGGCTCAAGGGGCGGCCTGCGGCGCTTCGGGATTCAGGAGGAACAGGACCAGGTCGACCCCCGGCCGGAGGGCATAGCTCTGGCGGAGGTATCCGGAGCCGAGCATGCCGGCGACCCGGTCCGCATCGTCGCTACGGACGATCACCACCGGCGCCTGCGGATGCTCGATGACGGTGCCGAAGTAGCTGACCTCGCTGAAATCACGCAGATACCAGTTGAGCGGGAGGTAGTCGGGTGACAGGATGTCGATCGGCACCGCCCTCCCCCGCGAATCCTGCCGGGCGTACGCCTCGACGCGCGCCACCAGGCGAAGGGCATCGCGCCGGGTCTGAACGTAGATGATCGCGCTGGCCCGGTCGTCGTCGTAACGGACGAACGACAGGATGAAGGCCCGCCGCGCGGACAGGAGCGCCACCGAGCCCAGAAGGAGCATGGCCGCCCAGCGGCCCGGCCTCAAGAGCCGCGCCTCGCCGGAAGACGGCGCGCCGCGCGCCCCGGCCTCGAACGCCACGCCCGAGAGGAGCGCCAGCGGAAGGACCATGTTCAGCACGAGCCAGGGTGTCTTGTAGGGAATGCAGGAGTAGACGAGAAGGATGGCCACCGACCAGCCGACCAGGAGGAGACCGAATCGGCAGCGGCGCCACACGGCCGCGGCGCATCCCACAACCGCCGATCCGAGGATCGCCGGCTCGTCCCGCCCCAGGATCCCCAGGAAATACCACCATGGCTTGCCGTGGCCGTCGGCGTGCAGGCCTCTTTCGCCCCATACACGAAGCGCCTGGAAGGGTCGCATCAGCCCGCTGATATCGGTGAACAGGTCGCTGTAGAGGACGACCGCGACGGCGCACGCCGCGATCGCAAACCCCGCGACGGCGGCCCGGCGCGGCCATGGCAGCCCGCCGCCACGCGAGATGAACAGACCCGCGCCGATCGCCAGGAAGGTGAGACACGCCGTCTCTTTCGTCGCCAGGGCGCCGCCTGCCGCCGCCCCCGCAACGAGCAGCCAGGCGGACCTCTCCGACCTCATGCCTCTCACCAGCGCGGCGATCAGAAGCAGCGTCAGGAAAACGAGATAGATCTCGTGGATGTTGTCACGGGAGTAGTAGACCAGCGACGGCGAGGTCGCGATCAGCAGGCCCGAGGCCAGGGCCCCGACGCCGCCGATCTCCCGTCGCAGCAGCCAGGGCAGGGCCGCCGTCAACGAGCCGAGGAGAGCCGGCACGACGCGCAGCATGACCGTCGTCGCCCCGAACAATGCGATCGGAACAGCGCTCAGGAAATAGAGAAGGGGCCCGTGGTAATTGGTGGGATCATAGTGGTACGACCCTTCCCGCACGAGACGCAACAGAAAGATGACATTGCTTCCCTCGTCGTGGTGCAGCGGCCGGATGGCGAGACGCGGCAGACGCAGCACCGCGGCGACCACCAGGAGCATCCACGGCCCCGCGCGGTCCAGGATGAGCCCCGCCGAGCCGGCGTCCGCGTGTCGCGGGCCCGTCATCGCGCCGGTGGCGCCGGCGCGGCGCCCGGGCCGCAGAGGCCGGCCACGTCATAGACCGCCGTGCCCTGGCTTTCGAACGCGCGCCGTCCGGCGGCCGCCACGCGCCCTGCGTCGGCGCCGTAGCGCCGCCGCTCCCTCTCCCCGACCACGATCCACCGCACACCGTACCTCCGGATGAGATCGCAGGCGCGCCCGGCCGCCGGCTCGTGATAGATCGCCTGCACGTCCGCGTCCCGCTCGAGAACGCCCTGCCAGCTCTGCCGCCAGACGGCTTCGTGGTTTCCCCAGCCCAGGACGGTTGGCACGCCGCTGAAGGTTGCGATGCGCGACGACCACGTGTAGGGCTCACCCGTCTCCTCGACGACCGCCTCACCGGTGGAGTCCGACGAGGCGACGAAGGAGGCCGCCTCCGCGTCTCCGGGATAGAGAGCGCGAAACAGCGCCTCCGCATCGGCTCCCGGCGACTGCGCCGCGGCCGCCAGGGCATTCCCCGCTCTGCCGGCCTCCGCCGATCGCGCGCGCAGCCAGGCCGCCGTCCCGAGGACCGGATAGACGAGCGCCGCGGCCAGGACGATCGCGACGCATGCTCGGGCCGCGATCGGACGCGCACGCCCCGTGCTTGCGCCGTACTCCCGCGCCAGAAGCCGGATGACGAACGAGGGCGACGCCACTCCGAGCAGCAGCCAGGCGAGGCGGTACAGCTTGAACACCGTGTTCATGCGGTACAGGCTCGTGGTTGCGAACAGGTCGCGGACGTAGACGACTTCGCAGGCGATCGATCGCGAGCCGGAAGAGTCTCGCCATCACGCCGGCCGCGCAGCGCCGGCCGCGACAGGAGAGTCGCCGAAACCGCGGCCAGAACGATGAACGGCAGATACGCCATGACCCATTCGCCCGGTCGACTTCCGATGGTCACCCGGCCGAGACCGTGTCCCGCCCCGGCGAGCCCCCTCAGGAACGGCACATAGAGGATCGAGGAGGCCGCGGCCGACAGGACCGTGCCCGCCGTCCGGGTGACCCTCCCTCGTCCCGCTGGCGCGCACGTCACGAACGCGGCCGCGCCGAGAATGACGGGAAAATCCCACGGATGCGTGGCCAGCAGCGCTCCGCAGGTCAGCGCGAAACAGACCGAACGCGCGACCCGCACCGAGCCCGCTTCGACGACCCCCGCCGCCGCGCCAGTGAGGGTCTCCGTCGGAAGGACCTCCGCCAGGGAGAGCGAGAGCGCGCACGCCGCGATCGGCAGCGCCATCACGTACGGGTGTAGATCCCCCCACAGCATGCTGAACCACGGGAATTCCGTGATGCTCCCTTCGATCGCGCGGGACGATGCGAACCAGTCGAAGGTCACCAGTCCGCCCGGCCGCACCCACTGCCTGATCCACTCACCGTTCCCTGCCCCCAGGACGAAGAACGCCGCCAGGAAGCCCCCGGCGGCACGGCGGGTCAGGGCCAGGCCGACGCCGAACGCACCTGCCCAGAGCAGCGCGTGCTGCAGGGCGACCGCCGTGATGAAAAAGTGCGACGGCTCGGCGCCTGCCGCGCGCACGAGGAAAGCCACCATGGCGTACCCGAAATGGTAGTAGGCGACGTCACGGCCCGCGAACCAGGGATCGGGGATCGGCAGCCCCGGACTGCGAAGACAGCCGCGCAGCAAGGCATAGTCCATGAAGCGTTCGCTGTCCGGATCGACGGCAGGATTGTGCCACTGGATCCAGGAGAACAGCAGCAGACCTCCGAGGAACAGCACCTCGACACAGACGATCCATTTCGCCCCGGACCTGAGAAAGTCCGCGAGGCCCTCACCGTCACCAGGACGCCGCGTGCCCGACGTCCGCCGCACGGCGACCGCGACAGCGCCCGACAGCATCGCAGCCAGAAGGACGGCCAGACCCGCGATGCCGGTGGTGAGCGGCCGCCGCGCCGCGGCGGCGAGAAGCCAGCCGATCGTGGCAGCCAGGATGACGCCGAAGCAGCGACACAAGGAGTAGCCCCGGTCGGGCAGGCGCGCGAGCAGGCGATGCAGGAGGGGGAACACCGACCAGCCGCAGAGCGTCGTGACCGCGTAGCCGCACAGAAGATCGCGCATGCGGCGCCGGGGATCAGTCCCCCAGGAACAGCATGTCGAGCCTCCGGGTGCGAGGCCCGTCGATCTCGATTAGAAAGAGACTCTGCCAGGCGCCCAGAACAAGATGACCCTCCGCCACGGGAATCGTGATGGAGTGGCCGAAAAGCGCCGACGTCAGGTGGGCCCGGGCGTTGTCGTCGATGCGGTCGTGGTGGAAGCCCTCCGGCGGTCTGACCATGTCGACCAGGCGGGAGGCCAGGCCGACCAGATCGTCCTTGAGACCGGGCTCGTCCTCGTTGACGCACAGACCACAGGTGGTATGCGGCACGCTGAGCACGGCAAGGCCCCGGTCGATGTCGGCGTGTGTCAGCCCGCCCCGGGCTTGCGCGGTGATGTTCACGACCGCCACCTTCGCCGGAGTCTCGATCTGCACGGAGGCGCTCCTGAACTCCACGGAAACCTCCTGCCCCTATTTGGCCCCGCCGAACAGGAAGGTCACCCCGAGGTTGGCGTCGAACGAGTAGAACGGATTGCGCGGCAGGATCTCGCCATGTCCGTGCCAGCGCCACAAGAACGCGTCGAAGCGGATCCCGATGTGCGGGGAGAGGAAATATTTCATGCCGCCACCCCCCTTGTAGACGGTCGAGTTCTCGCTGGCCCCATTGCCGTCGATGCCCAGCCGGCCCACGCCGAAGACGACGAACGGGGCCATCTTCTCGTGCCCCTTCGGTTGGAAGATTCGCATCACGGTCGGGACGTACTTGGTGACGTCGTAGCTGACGTTGGCCTGGTTGACGCTGTCGGACGAAGACTTGTCGTAATCGAGCTCGAACTCCACGTTCGCTTTCAGGTGGTAGCCAACCCGCAGCCCATAGCCGGCGGCGCTCTTGACGTTGGTCGAATTGCTGTAGCGACTCTCCGTCCCGAAGGCGCCGAACTCCCATTGCTTTTCGCTGTCGCGGGCGTACGCCGTACTCGCGCCCAGGGCCGTGGCGAGCATCAGGATTGCAAGGACCAGAACGAAGCGGCAGTGGACGGGCGACATATCGATCCTCCATGGCTTCCGGCCCGGACATCGGGCAGCGATGCGGCGAACCGCCGTCGCCATCCTGGAACCTGTCCGGGCAGAGCGGGCGGCCGGGAACGCAGGAGTATGTCCCTCCCCGCCCTCCGGATCAACTGGAAAATTCCAGGGCGCGCATTCGGTGCGTCGTGCGATCCGCGCGATCCGCGGGCGCTATTGACACTCGCGTTGTTCGCGATTACACACGCAGCATGAGATGGTCCGGTGTTGCCTGCGCGCTCCTGGCCAATGCCCTGGCAGCGCACCTGGCACAGGCCGCCGAGGCCGCCTCGGGCGTCCAGGTGGAGATTCTGGTGCCCCCGGGACACCCCGGTTACCGACCGGTCATTTCGGAAGCCGCCCTGCGCGAGGACCTCGCCGCCTTCACCGGCTCCGCCTGCGACCCGGCAGCGATCGAAACGGCCCTGTCGCCCCGCTACCGCTTCCTCGGCTACATACCCTCCTTCGAGATCACTTGCCTCGCAGACGGCCCGCGATTGCGCGTGCGCGAGAGCAGTCACACCGTCGATGTGATCACTTTCGACGTCGCCGACCTGTCGCGCATCGGCGTGGAGCCCAACCCGGATTTCGAGGAGCGCAAGCACCTCTATCCGGTCCCGCCGGACGCACCGCGGGCCCTCCTGCGCAGCCTGCTCCTGACCCGGGAAGGCGATCTGTACAACTCCGAGCGCTACCGCGCCGACCGTGAGGCGCTGCAGAAGGTCGGCTACGCCGTGGCGTTCATCCCCGGCGCCCCGACCCCGTCATCGGCCTATCCCCCGGGCGCCTATCTCATCCAGAGCCTGACACCCCACGCGCCGGGCACCGCGATCCGCCAGCGCACGACCAACTATCTGGGCGGGACAGGCTCGTACGCGCCGCGGCAAAAGGCCTCCGTCGGCCTGCTCTATGAAAAGGAGGATCTGCTGAGTCACCTGGATCGTCTCACTTTCGCTCCGACCTACAGTTCCGGCGCAGGCGGGGATCTCGCCTACGTGGCGCCCATGCTCGCGTCCCGGGGGGAGCCGCACCGGCTCTACGACCTCGACATGCGCCTGTTCTCGGACTTCCGGCACAACCGGTTGCTCGAGGGCGTGGAGACGGATGAACGCCAGACGGGATATTCCCTCGCCATGGGAACCCGCCCGCTGCGCCTGGCAGCGCCTCATAGCCTGAGGCTGCAAATCGGGTTTCGCCGTGAGCGCGTCTCCCTGGCGGAGACGCCCCCGGGGGAGAAGGGTGGCGACACCGACCGGGTTCTTCTCGGCGCGACCTACGAATGGCGGCACACGTACCGCTGGCCCAACCTGTCGGCGCGTCTTGAACCCAGCGTCGATTGGGTGGTCGGGGCGACCGGCGGCGAGCGCATCTTCGTTCGCCCAAGCCTGGATGGATCGGTCCACGGGCGCTTTCCCGCCGGCCTCGAGATCGACCTGCACATGTTCGGAGGCACCGTCGATCGGATGGTCCCCTCGTTCGAGCTCTGGAGCCTCGGCGGAGCGACCACTGTTCGCGGCTTCCGGGAAGACTCGTTCCTCGGCCGCGATCTCGCGTCCTTGCAGGCGGAGCTGTGGCTGCCGTTCGCGCGGCCCGTCGAGGTGGTCGTCCCCCCACCGTCCGGAGGCGATCAGAACCTCGCTCTGACTCCGGTCGAGCCGCGCGCCGCGCGCCTCTTCAAGCTGGCGCTTTTTCTCGACGGCGGGTACCTGTCCGGCACGACCGCGAACACCACTGAAACGATCGCCGGGACCGGCCTGGGGATCCGCTTCATGGTGCCGCACCGGCCATTCGTGATCCGGGCCGATTACGGCCGGGGACTGGGAGGGCACGGCGGCGAATGGTTTCCCTACGTGACGCTGGGATACCGCTACTGAGCCGCGCCGCGCGCGCCCGGCGACTCTCACAGATAGCCGGGTGTCAGGGCCATGCCTCCCAGGATCGTCG
>QHXY01000467.1 GCA_003223145.1 Acidobacteriota bacterium | reverse complement strand
CTTCAAATCCGTTGGGAGCCGGGGGAACCCGGCTCCGGTGGGTTCGATTCCCACACGCTTCCGCCAGTCCTCAAGATTGGCCGGTCCGCGCCGCAGCGGGAACCTGTGCGGCCCACACCCCGTACCATAATGCCTACAAGGAGGAGCCACACTGCCAGCCGACGATCGTATCGCGGCCGACCTGCGAGGATTCGGGCCGCTCGGTCTACTTGCAATCGCCGTCATCCTGCTTGCAGGCGCCGTTCCGTTTGTGCCCCTCAGCGGCATTCTGGTGCTAGTGTGGGCCTGGCGATCGGGCACGCCGTGGCATGAGATCGGCTACGTCCGGCCGAAGAGCTGGATCATGGACCTGGCCGTCGGCATCGGTTTCGGAATCGTATTCAAATTCCTGATGAAGGCGGTCGTGATGCCGCTGCTCGGCGCCGACCCGATCAATCGGGCGTTCCATGACCTGGCCGGTAACCGGGCCGCCCTTCCAGGAGCCGTGTACCTCATGATCGTGCAGGCGGGCTTCGGTGAAGAGACCGTCTTCCGCGGGTACCTGTTCGAACGCTTCGGCAAGCTGTTCGGACCCGGTGTGTGGGCGAAGACCTGGATCGTGCTGCTCACCGCCGGTTGGTTTGCCCTGGCGCACTATTCGCTTCAGGGCGTCGCCGGCGTCGAACAGGCCACGTTCACCGGGCTGGTGTTCGGCACGATCTTTGCGGCCACGGGTCGCATCTGGATGCTGATATTTGCGCACGCTGCCTTCGACCTGACCGCGCTGGCCATCATCTACTGGGATTTCGAATCCGTCGTGGCCCACCTCATCTTCAGATAGCCCGGAGTTCCTGGAAGGGTTGCACTTGCCCCGGTCGGGCATTATCTTCCGCCGCGCGCGATCTAAAGGCGCGGTGGAGGAACTATGGCAGGCACCAGCAGGCAGGCTCTGAAGCGGGTACCAAAGGCACGGCTCGTGAGCATGTTGCGGAGCACCAACAAGGCCAGCAAGCGGATCGCTCAGGAAATCACCAGGCGGCGTAGAGCGGCCTAAGCGCCTGCCCGGCGCCGCCGCTCTTGATCCTCCTTCAGTCCGCTGGCGTGGCGGCCCGACCGGGCCGCCGCGCCGCGGGAGTATGAGGGTCTCCAGGAGGAGACCGCATGAAAAAACTGGCCCTTCTGATCGTGGTCCTCGTGGTCGTCTGGCTCGGCGTGAACTACGTCAGGACCGGGCAGCTCTCCTTCATGCCGACGTCTCTCAGCGCCGAGGAGCAGCACGTCCGGGATCTCGAAGGGGAGCTGAAGGGCGTCGAGGACCAGATGTCGCAGGCCGGCCGGACCGCCGGCATAACCGGGATGGACACCACCGCCGACGTCTCGGCCCTCATGGTGAAGAAGGACAAGCTGCAGAAAGAACTGGAAGAGGCGCGCAAGAAGCTCCACTAGAGCGCGTCCAGCTCCCACAGGCGGCATTCCTCCTCGTTCGCGAACACCGGGGCCACCAGGGCCGGGTCGAGCGAACGCAGCATCGGCCGATCCGTCTTCCTGCTCCGTTGCGACGCCGGGTAGAGCGGCCCGAGGGTGAGGATCTCCGGCATCTGCCAGCCCTCGATCCGTTCCAGACGACGCCGCCGCGCCACTGACAGGGCGCACCAGAAGAGCTCTGCCAGGAGAACCCGGGCGTCCCGCAGCGCGCCGTGCTCCCGCCAGCGCAGCGTCGGGGACTCCGCCTGCAAGAACACGTAGGCCTTGACCCGCCCGCCGCGCTCGATGACCCAGAACCGATCCTCGTCGGTCCCCCGGCCGCGCGGCATCCCGGTCTTCATGAGAACGAATTCCCACGCGGCCGGATCGCGATCGATCCGCAGGCGCTGCTGCGCCGTCTCCTCCGCGTGGATGGCGGCAATCGCCGGCAGGTCGTCCTCCCCTCCCCGCCGCAGGCCGGGGATCCGGGCGAGCGGGTCGTCGCCCGACCTCAGCCACGCCGGCTCTTTGGGCCACGGCGCCGGCATCGCCGTCCGGCAGGCGGTCTCGCTGGCTGGGAGGGGGTCGAAGCCGGCGCGCTCGTACAGACTCTGCGGCATCGAGGCGACCAGCATCGCCAGATCGTGCCCGGCCTGCCTCGCCTCCTCCAGGGCCCGGCCGAGAAGGGCGCTCGCGTGGCCCCGGCCGCGCGCCTCCGGGATGGTGAACAGCGCACCCAGCTCGGCAATGCGCACCGGGCGGTCGTCCAGCCGGCCGGCCAGGGAGTCGATCCGGAGCGCGCTGAGGGGGCGGTCCGTGTCGTCGGCGCGGACCAGGTATCGGCT
>QHXY01000465.1 GCA_003223145.1 Acidobacteriota bacterium | reverse complement strand
GGTGCAGACGAACGGAGAGTCGCCGTCCTCGTCGGTGTCGGTGACGCACAGGGTCGCCGAGCGCGCGCGCAGCGTCTCGTAGACGTCGTCGTCGTGCCAGGACGCGTGGCGGAACTCCACGGCGACCCGCCGCTCCGGCGGCAGCGCGCCGAGGAGATCGCGCAACCGGGGCAGGTCCTTCCTCAGAGACGGCGGCAGCTGGAAGAGCAGCATGCCGAGCCTGTCACCCAGGACGGCCGCGCGCCGCGTGAACTCGGCCACGTCGTCCGCGACTTCCTTCAGACGCTTGATATGCGTGATGCGCTGCGGGGCCTTGAGCGTGAAGGCGAAGCCGGCGGGAACCTCGCCGGCCCAGCGCGCGAGCAGCGACGTGTCCGGCATCCGGTAGAAGGTGTTGTTGATCTCGACGGTCGGCAGGCGCTCCGCGTAGTAACGCAGCATCGCGGAGGCCGGTGTCTTCTCCGGATAGAAGGGGCCAACCCATTCTTTGTAGGAGTAGCCGCTTGTTCCTGTCAGCATCTGCACGTGAAGCGGCTCTCCACGCGGCTCGAGCGCGATGGCGTCACGCCTTTCATTGACTCCAGACAGACGCCTTGCGTGTCCATTCGCTGTCCGGATACTTCTCCTTGAGGACCCTGGCCGTCGCGCCCAGGTGCTTGGCGTCGTTGCTCCCCTTGTAGGCCGCGACCCCCGCCCAGTAGCAGGCCTCGGGGGAGGCACCGCTCCTGGGAAAGCCGTCACAGACCGATCGGAGGCGCTTCTCCGCCTCGCCAAAGTCTTGATGCTGGAAGTAAAGCTTGCCCAGGCCCAGCTGCAGTTGCGCCAGGAAGTCATCCACCGGCAGGAATCCTTCGATCCGGTGTCTCTCGACTCCCTCGGGGTCCAGAACGATCTGCGTCGGAGTCCACTGCGCGTTGAACCGCTGGAAGGCTGGCTTCTGCTCCTTGATGTGAAATTTGACGGGCAGGAACTGGGTGGAAACGGCTTCGACGACACGGGGGTTCGGATAGACCTCGGCTTCCAGCCGGGCACATCCCCCTCACATGGGCGCCGCGCTGAAGTCCAGGAGAACCGGCTTCCGCGCGGCTTTCGCCTCGGTCAGGGCAGCGTCGACGTCCTTCCGCCACTGAATCTCGGACATGGTGACCTCCTTTGTGATGTTCGAAGATACCATACTGCGCGTGAAGCGACCCTCCACGCCCGGGTCAACGCCGCTCGACGAGTACGCCGCCAAGCGGGCCTTCGACGCCACCCCCGAGCCGCCGCCGGCGGTGGCCGAGCGGAGCGGCCCGCTCCTCTTCGTGATCCAGAAGCACGCCGCCCGGGCCCTGCATTATGACGTGCGGCTCGAGTGCGACGGGGTCCTGAAGTCCTGGGCCTGTCCCAAGGGGCCGTCGCTCAATCCGAGCGAGAAGCGCCTCGCGGTCCACGTCGAAGACCATCCCTACGACTATGCGTCGTTCGAGGGGATCATACCGCCCGGCCAGTACGGGGCGGGGGAGGTGATCGTCTGGGACTGCGGCGTCTACTCGCCGGACGAGGGGGGCACCTGGTTCCACGACCGCGCGCAGGCGGAGGAGCGGACGAGGGACGGGCTCGCGAAGGGGAAGCTGTCCTTCCTCCTGCGCGGCGAGAAGGTGAAGGGCTCGTTCGCTCTGGTGCGCACGAAGGAGGCGAAGAACTGGCTGCTGATCAAGCACAAGGACCGGTTCGTTTCGACCGAGGAAGTGACCGCGAGGGATCGCTCGGTGCTCTCCGGCGCAAGGGTCGAAGAGATGAAGGTCGTGCCCGCGCACCGCATGTCGGCGTCCCGTCTCGTTCCGACGGGCGACGTCGGGCCGATGCCGGCGAAGCTCGAGCCGATGCTCGCCGAGATCGGCGACGCCGCGTTCAACCATCCCGACTGGATGTGGGAGCCGAAGCTCGACGGCTACCGGGTGCTCGTCTTCGTCGACGGCAAGGAGGTGAGGCTGCGCTCGCGGCGCGGGCTCGAGCTGGCGCCGACGTTTCCGGGTCTGGTCGAAGAGCTGGGCAAGCAGGCGGCGGGCGCCCAACAAGAGGCTGGCGGGATGATCCTGGACGGCGAGATCGTGGCGTTCGACGCGGCCGGCAAGCCCTCCTTCAACGCGCTGCAGAATCGCGCCCAGCTGAAGACCCCGGCGGAGCTGAAGGCGGCGGAGCGGGACGTGCCGGTCGTGCTGTACTGCTTCGACCTCTTGTATTTCGCCGGGGTGGATCTGCGCAAGTCGCCGTACCGCGACCGGCGGCGCTATCTGGCGCAGTGTCTTCTGCCCATGCCGCGGGTGCAGTTGGTGCACGCGTCGGACGACGGCGTCGCTCTGCACGAGGCGGCGCTGGCGAGCGGATTCGAAGGGGTCGTCGGCAAGCGCAAGGACAGCCGCTACGAGTCGGGCCGGCGCTCCGCGTCGTGGCTGAAGGTCAAGCCGACCCGAAGCGCCGACTTCGTAATCGGTGGCTACACGCGGGGCAAGGGATCCCGCGCGTCGCTCGGCGCCATTCTCGTCGGGTACTGGGACAAGGGGAAGCTGCTGTTTGCGTCGCACGTCGGGTCGGGCTTCGACGAGCGCACCGTGGCGCAGCTGAAGAAGAGGCTGGAGTCGCTCCAGCGCGACACCTGCCCGTTCGCCGAGAAGCCCGATCTGCCCAACCCGACCACCTGGGTCGAGCCCAAGATCGTGGCCGAGGTCAAGTTCCACTCCTGGACCGAGGATGGCCACCTGCGCGCGCCGGTATATACAAGGTTGCGCGACGACCTGGATGCGCGGGACGTGAAGGCGCGCGATGTGCGGCGGGCCCGGGTCTCGGAGGCGGCGCCCGCGGCGGCGCGCCAGGCGCAGGGCCCGTCGGCCGAGATCACACGCATCCTG
>QHXY01000464.1 GCA_003223145.1 Acidobacteriota bacterium | reverse complement strand
GTACGCATTCAACCTGGAGCGACCGGTGACCTACATCCAGGCCAACATCGATCCGGCCTGGTCGTCCTATATCGCGACGCCCGCGTTCCCGTCGTACCACTCCGGTCACTCGACCCAGTCGGGGGCCGCCTCCACCGTTCTCACCGACCAGTTCGGCGTCCTGACGTTCACCGACACGACCCACACGGATCATGGACTGGTGCCGCCGCAGACCCCGCGCCGCTTCGGCTCGTTCGAGGAGGCCGCGGACGAGGCGGCGATCTCCAGGCTCTACGGCGGGATCCACTACCGGTTCGACAACAACGACGGTCTGGCATCCGGTCGCTGTATCGGCGATGCGATCCACACCCGCGTGCAGTTCAGGGAGGACTGAGCGGTTGACCGGAAGGGTTTTGAGGCTACACTGAGACACCGGGCGCGCCGCCGACGGGAGGGCCCGGCGCCGCGCAAAAAGATCGTGCCCCAGTGAAACCGCCCGGCGCGCCGGGTCGTCTAAATCTACAAAGGATAAGCAGTCAGCGCGAGGACCCCCCAAGGGACCCCCAATGGAACTTCCCCCAACGGAAGCCGCCCCGGTACCAGCGGAGGCGGCACTCCGCCGTGACGACGACGCCGAGCTGGTGGCACGGGCGCAGTCGGGCGACATCGAGGCGTTCGAGGCGCTGGTGGTGCGGCACGCCCGGCGGGTGTATCGCGTGCTGCTCGGCATCACGGGCAACCACGCCGACTCCGAGGACGGGGTGCAGAACACCTTCCTGAAGGCCTATCAGCACGTCCGGGAGTTCGAGGGCGCCTCCAAATTCTCCTCGTGGCTGACGCGCATCGCCGCCAACGAGGGGCTGGAGACCCTGCGCCGTCGCAGGACCAGGCGCCGGGAGAGCCTCGATGACTGGCTCGCCGAGCACGAGGAGAGCTTCCTGCCGCGCAATCACCGCCCCTGGCAGAAGAACCCGGAACAGCTGGTGGCGGACGTGCAGGTGCGCGAGCTCGTGGAGAAGGAGATCATGAAGCTGCCGGCCAAGTACCGCGTCGCGGTGATGCTGCGCGATCTGGAGCAGCTGTCGACGGAAGAGGCGGCGACGGCCCTGGGGCTCAACGAGGCGACGCTGAAGACGCGCCTGCTGCGCGGCCGGCTGATGCTGCGTGAGGCGCTGGCGCCGCACTTCGGGCGGCGCCGCAGAGGGGAGGGCCGCGATGTTTAGCTGCGAGGAGCTGCTCGATCACCTGAACGATTACCTGGACGATCGGGCGGCGGCGGACGTGCGCCGCCAGCTGGAGGCCCATCTCGGCGGATGCCCGGAGTGCGTGGTCGTGCTCGACACCACCAGCGCCACCATCAAGATGGTCAGCGGCTGCAGGTCGTTCGAGCTGCCCGCGCAACTTTCAGCGAAGATCATGGCGAAGATTCGGGCGCAGGGCCGCTGAGCGTCCCGGGTGTCGCGGTCCCCACCAGCGTTTCAGAGAGGTCCGAAGGAAGCGGTGTCGGCTGTGTTGTTGCTCTCGTCGGTCTCGGGCTCGTCGTTGTCGGCGTCGGCGAGAACGCGGTAGAAGCAGGACTCCTGCGCCGATGGCAGCGTCAAATCGAACGGGGCCGACCGGGCGCCCGCCAGGCCCTGCGTCTCGACCCGTCCCACCTCTCCGAGATCGCCGCTGGTGGCGCAGATCAATCGGACCGCATGGGCCGCCGGGCCGACGGCGCATGGACCGTTGTTGATGATCTCGAAGTGCAGATCGGCGGTCGGGAAGCCGGGCGGGGTGACCGACAGATTGACCGCTGCGAAGTCGCCCGCGATTCCGTGGCGCGCCGTAACCGCCCCGATGGCGGCGCGGTCGGTCCCGGCGTAGAGGATCCCGTCGGCGTCCTGCAGGGCGCGCGCCCCGTTGCAGAACGAGGGGAAGAATGGAACCAGGAAGTGGCTCTCCAGGACGATGATGTCGGCCGCCGGTTTGCCCAGTGCCAGGAACAGGTCATGCAGAGTCGATGACCAGATCTCGCCGTCGTCGTGCACCTCGTGCACGATGTCCTCGGGGTAGTGCTTGGTCGAGTCGAGGCGGCGCAGGCAGCCGAGGAACCCGAAGTCCCACTCGGCGAGACAGGCGGGGTCGAAGGCGCCGGGGCCGGTCGGCCCATTGCTGAAGGCCCAGTAGTCCCCGAACCCCTCGCCCTGCGCCCCCGTCTCCCCCAGGCCGATGTATTTGCCGCCCGTCGTGTTGTCCTGGATCGAGTGCCCGTATTCATGCAGGATCACGTCGGCGTCCTCGGCGTCGTCCACCCCGCCTTCGCCGAAGGCGATCCAGCCGAAACCGAACGGGAAGCCGACGTAGTGCGAGTTGTCAGCCCCGTTCAGGCCGTGCGGATCGACCGCGATGGAACGGTTGTTGACGTGGGTGAAGCCGAGCGATCGGATGTAGCGCTGGCTGCGGTCGATGTGGAAGTAGACCATGACATCCTCGAACTCCTGCCGGTTTCGTGTGAACAGGAAGGCCCCCGTCGAGGAGAAGGGCGAGGCAAGGAACGGCGCCTCGACCTGGTCGTTGATCCGGACGTACGGTCCCGACAGGCCGACGGGCCCGAAGAGATCGAAGAAGAACCGGCTCAGTCCCGGAAGCGGGACGGTGCGGTACGCGGGAGCAAACGCGGGGCTGTCCGCGTCGTTGTTGTCTTGCAGACTGGTGTCGTTCAGCGTATTGACGGGATTCGGGTCGAACACCTGTCCGCGGCCGGTGATGTGGGTGTCCTGCACCAGGCTGCGCCGGCGCAAGACGGCGGCGGAGCGCGCGTCGATGATGTACTCCGTTACGCCGAACGGCGACTCGGCGAAGACCACCAGCCTGTAGGCGAGGCGGGGCGTGATCGGTGCGGCGCCCTCCGGCCCGTCGGACGCGGCGCCGGCAAAGACACCCAGCTCGGGAGAGACCGCGCGCGCCAGCTTCAACGGTTCTCCGGCGTACGCGCGGCGGCCGCCCCTCTTATCCGTCGCTGTCGAGTAGGTCGTCAGGAAATCCTGCACGGCGGCCTGGATGACATCGGCGTTCGAGCGGGCCGGGGAGAGGGCCAGATCGATCCCCGGCACGTAGTCGTTGTGGGCCAGATAGACGCGGCCGTCCCGGGCCACATGGACCTCGGCGCCGGCGTCGAACACCGGCAGGCCCCGGTAGGTCTGGTCGAAACGGAAGTGACGGCCGCCCGGGCTGTCAGACGCGGCCGCAAGCCGCAGGTCCGCGAGTCCCGCCTGCATCTTGAAGAGGCCCGCACTGGCCGCCAGGAAGCGCACGGCGATCTCTCTCGGCGCTTCGGGGCTCGGCGGCGACAGCTCGCCCCGCAGCGTCCTGACCCGGGCGCCGTCCGGGGACGACTCGACGTCCACCCGGCGCTGTCCCGCAAGGGACACTCCGGAGACGAGACAGGCGACCAGCAGGGGAAGGACTCGAAGGATTCGCTTCATCGCGCACCTCGGCTCGTGTCCGATCGAAGCTGATGCTCAACGGGCTGGCCGGAACTTACCGCGAGCGGCGGCTGCTGTCAACGGCGGGGCGCGCGCCCTTCCCGTCCGGGGTCCTGATCAGGCGCGCCCGGGTGACCACGTCCCGGCCGTAGCGCTCGGCCAGCGCGTCGCTGGCGCGGGCGGCGCGGGCGGAGCGCTCCAGGACCGGGTCGGTGAACAGATCGAGCTGACCGGCGCCGCGCGGCACCAGGTTGGTGGCTCCGACGCCGAGCAGGCGAACGCCCTTGCCGCCGAGGCGGACGCGCGAGCCGAACAGATCGCGCGCCGCCGCGTAGATCTCCTCCGTCAGGGAGGCGGGCGCCGGCAGAGTGAGGGCTCGCGTCCAGGTCACGAAATCGCCGGTGCGGACCTTGATCTGGACGGTGCGTGCGGCGAGCCCTTCGCGGCGCAGCGCGCGCGCCACGCCCTCCGACCTGTCCAGGAGCTCGGCCTCGATGCGATCGCGATCGCGCAGATCGCGGGTGAAGGTGCGCTCCTCGGAGATCGATTTCGACTCGCGCTCGGCGACGACGGGGCGCGGGTCTTCGCCGCGCGCCAGGGACAGGAGGTGCTGCGCCGCGTCCTGACCCAGGGCGCCGTCGAGCTTCTCCGCGCCGGCGTCCACCAGGTCCCTGATGGCGCGCAGCCCAAGCGCGTGCAGCCGCGCCGCGGTCTTCGGCCCTACCCCCCAGAGTCGTTCCACCGGCAGGGGCCAGAGACGCCGCGGGACATCCTCGAGGGGGAGGACGACGAGCCCGTCCGGTTTCTCGAGATCCGACGCGACCTTGGCCAGGAACTTCGTCGGGGCGACACCGACCGACGCGGTCAGCCTCTGGTCGGCGCGGATGGTCTCCTTGAGGCGCCGCGCCGTCTCGGCGCCGCCCCGCAGGCCCTCGACGACGCCGGTCAGGTCGAGAAAGGCCTCGTCGATCGACAGCGGCTCCACCACCGGCGTGAAGTCCTCGAGCAGCCGCCGGATCCGCCGCGACACCTCCACGTACAGCCCCATCCGTCCCGGCAGCCAGATCGCCTGCGGGCAGAGCCGCATGGCGGTAACCGACGGCATCGCCGACCGCACGCCGAACGGCCGCGCCTCGTACGAGCAGGTCGACACGACCCCCCGCGGCCCCTTGTGCCCGATGATCAGCGGCTTTCCGGCCAGCGCCGGGCTGTCGCGCGCCTCGATCGCCGCGTAGAACGCGCCCATGTCGACGTGCAGGATGACGCGGGGATGGGTCACTGCGGTCACCCCCGGGTGCCGGGCTCGGGTGTCTTGGCGAGGGCCGCGAGCGACGGCGCGTCCTCGCCGGTGCGCAGCGGCAGGACGGTCATCGGCAGCCCCTTCCACTGCAGGCGACGCTGCACCTGGTAGGCGGTCTCGTTGTGCAGGATCCGCTGCCACCAGCTCTCGCGCTTCCAGATCAGCTTGCCGCCGAAGAACATGACGCGGGGATACTTTTTCGCCAGGTCGACGCAGACCCGGTAGAGACCATCGACCGGGTCGGTCGTCACCATCGTGGCGGAGCCCGCGTTGAGTCCCTGTCGCCGCGCCAGATCGACGAACTTCGCGAGCGATTCCTCCACCTGGGTTCGGAGCGCGCTGATCTCCTCCTTGCCCTTGAAATGACCGGAATCGATCACCGCCACGGACACGAAGATGACGTTCCGGTAGTACCCGGGGAACATCCTCT
>QHXY01000466.1 GCA_003223145.1 Acidobacteriota bacterium | reverse complement strand
CATCGCCGCGACGAACAAGAGCCTGACGCGCCTGATGCAGGAAGGGAAGTTCCGCGAGGACCTCTACTACCGTCTCAACGTCCTGGCCATCCTCCTGCCGCCGCTGCGCGAACGGACCACCGACATTCCGCGCCTGGTGAGTCATTTCATCGCGCGCCACGCCGCCGACGCGGGCAAGAACATCCGGGGGATCGATGACCGGGCCCTCGCCGTGCTCATGCGGCACGCCTGGCCGGGGAACGTCCGGCAGCTCGAGTCGGCGATCGAGCGGGCCGTCCTGCTGGCCGAGGGAGAGACCATCGGTATCGAGGATCTGCCTCAGGAAGTCCGACAGAAGACGGACGCGGGCGTCCTGGCGATCGAGATCCCGGACACCGGCATCTCGTTCGAGGCCCTCGAGAAGCAGCTCCTCGAGCAGGCGCTGCAGAAGGGAAGGAGCGTCTCCGCCGCCGCCCGTCTCCTCGGCATGACCCGGCGCACCCTTCAGTACCGCCTGAAGAAGTTCGGGCTGTCCCATCCCTCCCAAATTGATGATGACGAAGCAGGCCCCGGCGAAGAACGGGGCGCGGCTGCCGGGCGTGCACCAAATGGTGCATCGGCCGCCCCGGATGGTTAACGAATCGACGAAGTCGCGCTCGAGAATCCTGCCGCACCGGCCTGCTCGGAATATTCCAAATCATTCCTTTTGAGTTGTTTGTGAGAAATGCAGAGGGTCTCCCCGACTTTGGCACCAGAGTTGCTAAGACCTGGGTGAGGAGGTACGTCACGATGCGCAAACTGTTTATTCTGAGTCTTGTTGCCGTATGCATGCTGGGTCTCGCCACGATGTCGGTGGCCGCCCAGAAGGCCACGACGAAGTCCAGCAGCCACACGGTGGTCGGCGAGGTGGTGAGCGTGGACCCGGCGAACAACACCTTCACGATCAAAGAGAATGTGAAGGGCGGCGGGGAAGCGAAGGAACTCACCTTCAACTTCGACGCGAAGGGCAAGGTGACGGTTGCCGGGAAGCCAGGCAAGTTGGACGACTTGAAGTCGGGCGACTCGGCGACCATTCGCTACACCGAGAGGGAAGGCAAGATGATCGCCCAGCAGATCCGGGTCGCGAAGCCCGCAGCCAGCAAGGCCTCTTCGAAGTAAGGCTCTCGAAGGATCGAATCAGGGGACGCGGCCACCAGGCCGCGTCCTTTTTTTTTACTCTCCGACGGACCTCCTGAGCAGGGGGCGGACTCCGGCGGGCGCCAGGGGAGAGACCGCAACCTGGATGAGCACGCGCCCGGCGCCATCCTCGCGGCCGACGCGGTCGTCCGGCGCGACGGTCACCCGGACCGGCCGCGCCATCCCGAAGCTCATTCCCGGCCTGCTCGCGCGCCGGGCCGGTTGCTGACCAGAACGTGTCCCTGGGACCATGCCAGGATGAATAGCGGGCGCGCGGCCAGAGACTGCAAGGCCCGCAGCTCCTGGCGCCGCAGGACCACGAAGACTCGGCGATCCCCCCGAAGGGCGGCGAGGAGTTCGGCCTCCTCGAGAAAAGTGCGGGGATCGTGACGGGTGATCCGGCCGAGCCTCAGGTCGTCGCTGTGTGGTGAGACCAGCCCGACCGTCTCCCCCAGGTAGAACGGCAAACCGCGCAGGTAGCATTGATAGGAGTAGACCGGCTCGGCGGCGAGCCTCTCGGCGCGCACGACGGACGCGAAGCGCCTCGTCATATTGAAGTAGTCGATCCGGCCGACGACCGCGAAGACGGCGTAGCAGGCGGTCATCCACAGACATGCCGTAGTCGCCACGGCGGCGAGGTGACGGCCGCGCCCAGCCAGGAGGTGTCCCAGGAGCATCGCGCCACCCGCCAGCACCAGGACGGAGAGAAGAAGCGGCCAGCCGCCCCCGGCGCGCTTCAGGTATTCCCAGTCCTCGCGGCGCTGCCGCAGGACGACCGTGCCGGCTGCGACGAGCGCCAGGAAGCACGGGGGCCAGATGAACATCGAGCGGCGCGTCGCCTCCTCAGGAGGGTCGCAGTCGATCACTGGGGCAAGGAGCAGGGCAGCCGCCGGCAACAGCGGCAGGATATAAAAAGCCAGCTTGGACTGGGACAGCGTGAACAGCACGAACCCCGGCGCCAGCCAGGCCCAGAGAAAGGCCGGGGCCTCGGCGCGCAGGGTCGCGGCCACGTGCGTGTCGCGGGCGCGATGACGGACCAGGTGCGCCGGCAGCATCAGGCTCCAGGGCATCAGGCCCGCCGCGAGGACCGCGAAGTAATACCACCAGGCCCCCCGGTGGCGGTGCACGGTCGTGGCGAACCGCTCCAGATGCTCGTGGACCAGGAAATAGCGCGGGAATTCCGGATTGGCGATCGACACCGCCACGTACCACGGCGCCACGATCGCCCCGAACACCAGGACGCCGCGAATCCAGGGGATCTCCTTCGCGCGCCGCGTCTCGCCCCTCGGGATGAGAAAACCGGCGATGGTCAGCGCCGGCAGAACGGCGCCAATCGGGCCCTTGGTCAGCACCGCCGCCGCCACCGCGGCGAACATCCCGAGGTAGGCGGGCCCTCCCCCGGACGGCCCGGCGCGGTATCCCTTCAGAAAGAGGAGAACAGCGAGCGCGACGAAGAACGCCAGCCCCATGTCGAGCGTGAGGATATGACTGGCGGCAAAGAAAAGCAGGGATGACGCCAGGAGGACAAGCGCGACATTGCCACGCCGGCGGCCCAGAAGCAGCACGCCGACGCGTCGGGTCACCAGAAGGACGCCGGCGGCAAACAGAGTCTGCCCGAAGCGCGCCCCCGTCTCGCCTCGCCCCCACAACGCCAGCGAGGCGGCGGTTACCCAGTACACCAGGGGTGGCTTGTCGAGGAAGACGGCGCCGTCGATGCGGGGCGTGACGAAGTCGCCGCTCACCAGCATGCCGCGCGCCACATCGGCGTAGCGCCCTTCGTCCCGCTCCCACAGCCCCCAGGGGGACACGCCGAGCAGGACGAGCAGGACACAGCACCCGAGGAGCACCGCGGGTCGCCGCGGCGATGGACGACGCATCCGACGCGATGATAATACGGTTTATACTCTCGCGCGATGAACCAGACGGCCGCCTCGGCGGAACGGGGCAAGACCTACGTCTTCGCCCTGCGGGTTCTGGGGAGCGCCGGCCGGTGGTGGCCGTTCCTGCTCATCGGCGCGGTGAGTTTCCTTGGTTGGGAGGAGCTGCGACGGATCGATCTCAACCAGGTCGATCAGGCGCTCCACTCCCTGTCGCCCCGCTGGCTCCTCATGGCCTCCGCGCTGACGGTCCTGAACCTGGCCCTTCTCGGCTGCTATGACCTGATCACGCTGGAAGGATCGCCGGTGCCCCGCGCCTCGCGCTGGGGGCTTGGAACGATCGCCTTCGCCTGGAGCAATTTCCTGACGCTCGGGCCGATCGCCGGCCCGGCCATCCGCTTCCTGCTCTACCGTCCCTACTCGGTGGACGCGGCGGCGTTGAGCAACGCGATCGTCGCCAACATCATGGCGTTCGCCGCGACTCTGGTCGTCTGCTTCATCAGCACCTGGACGGTGCCGGCGGCGCTGGCTCCCGCCGCCGCGCTCGCCATCCTGGCGCTCCTGGCGCTTCTCCTGGGCCGACTCGGGCGCAGGGAGGGCTCGCCCGGCTGGGCGCGCCGGCGCGGCCGGGTCTGGGCGGCTCTGTTCGGCGTGGCGTTCCTCGACTGGGCGCTGGCGGCGTCGGTGTTCGTGGCGTTTGTGCGCGCCACCGGCCAGCCGGCAGAGATCCCCGAGATCGTGCGCACGTTCTTCACCGGACAGCTCATCGGGGTGATCTCGCTCCTCCCTGGCGGCCTCGGCAGCGCCGACGCCTTCTGGTTGATCCGCCTTCCCGTCG
>QHXY01000463.1 GCA_003223145.1 Acidobacteriota bacterium | reverse complement strand
ACCTGCGCCACCTGCGACGGATTTTTCTTCCGCGGCAAGGAGATCGTCGTGGTGGGGGGCGGCGACTCGGCCATGGAGGAAGGGACCTTCCTGACCAAGTTCGCCACCAAGGTCACCATCGTGCACCGCCGCGATGCGCTGCGCGCCTCCAAGATCATGCAGGAGCGCGCCCGCCAGAACCCCCGAATCGCGTTCGTCTGGAACAGCGCGGTCGAAGAGGTTCTCGGCAAGGATCGGATCGAAGGCGTGCGACTGCGCCACCTGGTGACCGGCGAGCTCGCTGACATGAAGACCGATGGCCTGTTCATCGCCATCGGGCACACGCCGAACACGCGGATCTTCGAGGGCCAGCTCGAGCTCGACAAGGCGGGTTACATCGTCACGCGTGGGGGCAGCGTGACCAGCGTGCGCGGCGTCTTCGCGGCGGGCGATTGCCAGGACCGCGTCTACCGCCAGGCGGTCACGGCGGCCGGCAGCGGCTGCATGGCCGCCATGGATGCGGAGCGTTTCCTCGAAGCGCACGGACACTGACGCCGGCCGGGGCCTTCACCGAGGGGGACCGTGACCGATCTTCTGGAAGACCTTCTTGACTCCATCGATCGCGCCGTGGCGCTGCTGAAATCACGTCCCGAAGCGCGCTTCGGCATCGACATCGAGAACCTCCTGCGCGTCAAGCGGGTCCTGGAGGGGTTGGACCCCGAGGAGATCGACGCGCTTCTGGAGGATGAAGAGGAGTAGATCGGGGGAGGAATGGTGCCGGAGGCGGGATTTGAACCCGCATGCCTTTTGGGCGCCACCCCCTCAAGATGGTGTGTCTGCCAGTTCCACCACTCCGGCACGACTGGGCGGCGATCGCCGCCCCGGACTTTCACGCTGACAGGATAGCCGAGCGGGGCTTATCGCGGAGCCGGGCTCGGCGCCGGCGCGCTCACCGGTGATGACGGCGCGGCGCTTTTTTGGGGCGTCTCCCCGCCGGGCGGAGCCGGTTTAGCCGGGGCCGCTCCCGTCCCCGCCGTGCCGGTCGGCCCCCCGGCCGCCGGCGCGGCCGGGGCGCTGGCGGGCGGAGCGGCCGATTCGAGCACCGAGCCGCTGCGCCGCGATCCCAGAATCGCCAGGCTCAGCGAGGTGAACATGAACATCACCGCGGCCACGGTGGTCGCGCGCGTCAGCACGGTCGCCGCGCCCCGGCTGCCGAAGGCGGTCTGGCTGCCGCCGCCGCCGAAGGCGCCGGCCAGGTCGGCTGCCTTGCCGCTCTGCAGCAGGACCACCATGATCAGCACGAAGCAGACAATCACGTGCAGGACGATCAGAATGATTTCCATGACGACCTACCCTAGCACAGTCCGTCAATTCGCGGCAATCCCGCGTGCGGTTAAGCCAAGTCGGGCGCGAGCGGCAGGCCGCGCCGCCACCCGCCTCCCGCGTCGGCAAGATCGAATCGGCGGGGAAGAGCAGCCGGCTCAGCGGTACGAGGCGATGCGCGCGAACTGCTCGGCGTGCAGCGAGGCCCCCCCGACGAGCAGACCATCGATGCCTGGCGCCGGCATGAGCTCGTCCACGTTGTCGGGCGTGACGCTCCCGCCGTAGAGGACCCTCACGGCACGGGCGGAGTCCTTGAGCACGGCCCGCAGCTCCTGGCGGATCAGGTCGTGCATCTCGGCCGCCTGGGCGGGGGAGGCGGCGCGGCCGGTGCCGATCGCCCAGACCGGCTCGTAGGCAACCTGAAGCCGAGACGCCTCTCCCGGGACGCAGCCCTCGAGGCCGCGGGCGACCTGGGCCCGCACCACGGTGAAGGCGCGGCCCGAGGCGCGCTCCACCTCGTCCTCGCCGACGCACAGGACCGGCTTCAGCCCGGTGCGCAGCGCGGCGCGCACCTTGAGTCCCGCGATCCGATCGGTCTCCTCCAGGTGACGGCGTCTCTCGGAGTGCGCCACCAGCACGTAGCTCACCCCCACGTCCTGCAGCATGACCCCCGAGATCTCCCCGGTGTAGGGTCCCTCGTCCTGCCAGAACAGATCCTGGGCGGCAAGCAGGACCGCGCTTCCCTTCAGGAGCGGCGCCACCGCGGACAGCGCCGTGAACGGCGGGGCGATGGCGATCTCGCGGTCGGCGGCGGGGGACAGCCGGGCGAGGAGCGAGCCCACCAACGCCACCGTTTCGGGGACCGTCCGATTCATCTTCCAGTTGCCGATGACGAGCCGTCTCATCGCTCCGCTCACCCCGTCGAATCGGCGAGAGCCAGGACGCCGGGGAGATCGACGCCCGACAGGAACTCCAGCGAGGCGCCGCCGCCGGTGGACAGATGCGAGGACCGGCCGGCGAGGCCGAGCCGGTTGACGGCGGCGATGGAATCGCCGCCCCCCACGACGCTGAAGGCGCCGCTCAGCGCGATGGCGTGGGCCATCGCGCTCGTCCCCTCGTCATAGGGCGGCACTTCGTACAGCCCGAGCGGTCCGTTCCAGAAGACGGTGCGCACTCCCGCGATCTCGTTGGCGTAGGCCTCGCGCGTCTTCGGACCCACGTCCAGACCGACGAAACCGTCCTCGATGCGCGGGCCGGTGGTGGTCTCAGAGTCCCGGCCCGGCTCGGGGGAGCGGGCCACGACGTGATCGAGCGGCAGCCGGATTCGCACCCCCGAGTTCAGGGCGCGCGTCATGATCGTGACGGCGTGCTCGATGCGGTCGTTCTCGACGGGCGACGATCCCACCGCCACGCCGCGCGCCTTCATGAAGGTGTAGGCCATGGCCCCGCCGATCAGGATCGCCTCGACCTTGTCGATGAGGTTCACAATGAGATCGATCTTGTCCGACACCTTGGCGCCGCCCAGGACCGCGACGTACGGCTTGTCGGGATGGTCCCTGAGGCGCGTGAGCGCCGCGATCTCGCCGTCCATCAGGAGGCCGGCGGCGGGTGTCGGCAGGTGGCGCGTGATCCCCACGACCGAGGCGTGCGCCCGGTGGGCGGTCCCGAAGGCATCGTTCACGTACAGGTCCGCGGGCCGGGCGAGCCGCCGCGAGAACTCGGCGTCGTTCTGCTCCTCCTCCGGATGGAAACGCAGGTTCTCGAGAAGCAGCGCCTCGCCCGCGCCGAGCCTGCGCGCCTGCGCCTCGATCGCCTCCCCGACGCAGTCGGCGGCCATGTGGACCCTCGTTCCCAGGAGCCCCGCCAGGTTCGCCGCCAGCGGCCGCAGGCTCATCTCCGCCACTGCCTTGCCCTTGGGCCGCCCGAGGTGCGAGGCGATCACCGGGCGGCCCCCGCGCTCGAGGATGAGCCGCAGCGTCGGCAGCGAGGCGCGCACGCGCGTGTCGTCCGCCACGGCGCCGTTCTTCAGAGGCACGTTGAAATCGACCCGCACGAAGACCGACCTGGTGCGGACGTCCAGGTCGCGCACGGACATCTTGCGGCCCTTCATGGGGGAAATCCCCCGGGAGGCTCCGCGCCCTGCATGTGGCGCAACAGGTCGGCCAGGCGGTGCACGTAGCCCCTCTCGTTGTCGTACCAGGCGAACACCTTCAGGAACGTTCCCCCGTCGAGGGCCAGGAGCGGCGCGTCGATCACCGCCGAGCGGGTGTCGCCCAGGTAGTCGATGGACACCAGTTCGTCCTCGGAGTAGCCGAGGACGCCGCGCAGACGGCCCAGGGCGGCGTCGCGGAAGGCGTCGCGGACCTCCTCCAGGCTTGCGGAGCGCCGCAGCACGATGCTCAGATCGATCAGCGACACCGCAGCCGTCGGCACGCGCACCGCCAGACAGCGCACCTTGCCGGCGAGACCGGGCAGGACTCTGGCGATGGCGGACGCGGCGGTCGTCGAGGTCGGGATCATCGACAGGCCCGCCGCCCGGGCCCGCCGCGGGTCCCGGTGCGGAGCGTCCATGAGCACCTGGTCGTTGGTCGTGCAGTGCACCGTCGTCATCATCGCGCGCTCGACGCCGAAGACCTGATCGGCCGGCGCCAGCACGGCGGCCGTCGCGTTGGTCGTGCAGGAGGCGTTCGACAGGACGCGGTGCCGCGCCGGGTCGTAGAACTCGTGGTTCACGCCGTAGCATACGGTCAGGTCGGCGTCGGCGGACGGCGAGGTGATGACGACCCGCCGCGCCCCCGCCTTCAGATGGCCCGACGCCGACGCCCGCGAGGTGAAGCGGCCGGTCGCCTCCAGCACGACATCGACGTCGCTCCAGGGGATCTCGGCCGGCTGCGGCGAGCGCGTGCAGCGGATGGTCCGGCCGCCCGCGACCAGGGCGCCCTCCTGTGCGTGCACCACGACGTCGAGGCGGCCGGCCAGGGAATCGTGGCGCAGGAGGTGCGCCAGGATCCCCGGTTCGGCGAGATCGTTGACGGCGACGACCCGGAGGTCGTCGCGCTCCAGAGCGAGACGCAGGAACCCGCGCCCGATGCGGCCCAGTCCGTTGATGCCGATGCGGAT
>QHXY01000121.1 GCA_003223145.1 Acidobacteriota bacterium | reverse complement strand
CTGTCCCGCGGATACTCCCTGCCTTACCTCACGCCGTTGAAAGCGTACGCCGAGGGAGGCCCAGGTGTCCATCCTCCGAATCATCCTCCTGCTCTTCCGTGTCCACTTCCGGGACCGCTCGCAACTGGCTCCGGAAAATCTCGCCCTCCGGCAGCAGCTTGCCGTCATCCTCCCTGGGTCAACAGCCAGAGAGCCGGGGGTACGCCTCCCTCACTTGCGCTTGATGGTCATCGAGGCAACGGATGGAGCAACGGGCTCCCCCGGGCAGCCGATGTCGCAGAAGGCGGGTTCCGCGGGCCACGGGCTCGATTCCGTCCCCCATCCGCTCGCGTTCTGCCCTTCCCGATATTGCACGAGGTAGAAAAATGCGCTCCCCACCGCTGGGATTGCTCCGCTCGGGCCTTCGGAGTAGCTTACCCCGGTCTGTCCCGATGCCAAGACGTGCACCGGCCCCAGCCAGATCTCTCCGTTAAATTCAGAGACTTGGCTCAGGTCGCCCTGGATCACGTCGTAAATCTCCGCCCCGTTGACCGCGTTCCAGTAAAGGTGCGCCATCCCCGGCGTCCCGTTGCCCTCCAGGCTCATCATCACAGGCTCCGGCCCCGTCCCCTCGTCATGCGGCACGGTCACGATTCCCAGCGCCGATGTTGCATTCCTCGACGCATCGCGTGCCGCGTACGTCAACGTGTAGACCCGCCCCGGCCCGTCCGCCGAACGTTCCGCTCGCAGCAGCACCGATGTGTCCGGGGTGCCGATAGAGGCATCTTGAATATCCTCCGTTGTGTTCCCGTCGCCGCTCCCTGTGGCGTCGTCAGGCTCGCTACTGGTCGTCGAGACCAGAATGGCGCCCGCAGTCGGGTCGCACGCGTCGCTTACCTGCCACGCCGCTTGGACCGGCACCGTCCGGTGGTTCGGGGGCCACAGTAGGGTGGGACTCAAGGTCAACGTGAGCTGCGGCGGGGTTGTGTCCCGGACTGTCACGTTCGCTGCGCACGTCGCCACGTTGCCGGATGCGTCCGTCGCCGTAAAGGTTACTGGTGTCACGCCGAGGGGGAAAATTCCTGAGGCGTCGCCCCCATTGACCGAGCGGTTGTTGGTAACCGTCACCGCAGGGCTGCACACATCGCTGGCTGTCGCAACCACAGTGATCTGCGCCCCACCAACCCTGGAGCATTCGGCCAACGTCGGAACTGGACAGACCAGGACAGGAGGTGTGCTGTCCCTCACGGTCACCGCCGTCTGCGCGGCGTCCGTCGCTCCCTTCGAGTCGGTCACCACAAGCCCGATGATGTGTGTCCCGAGCGGTAACGTCGTGTTCAGGACTCGACCGCTCCCCAGGACGGACTGGCCCGGCTGACCTGGATTCTCGAACCACTCGAAAGAAGCGATGTCGTCGTTTGTTCCGGGCGATGAATCGGGACCGGTCGAGCCGGACGCGTCGAGTGTTACCTCGGCCCCACCGGGCCGATCGCACTCGACCGACGGGCTGGTGTTGATGACCGCCCGGGGAGGAGTGTTCGATTCGAGCACCAGGGTGGTTTCTCCTTGGTAGGGCACCGCCGTATCGATGGTGACCGGAAGCGTGTTGCCGTCTGTCACGGTGAGGCTCAGGCGGGCATCCGATCCGCCGACCAAAGAAGAGATGTCGAAGCGGCCCGTCTGCCCAGGAGCGAAGTCGAACGCGAGCGAGCGCGTATGAAGCGCCGATAGGACTGCGGACGAGGCATCCACGGACACCAATGTGATATCGAGCCGGGGAGAGGTAGGCAACGCTATCCCGTCCGGCTCGAGCTTCACTGCACACAGCGGGAACGGTAAAGTCGAGGCACTGTTGAACTCGAGGTAGGGAATCAACGATTCGATCTGCACGTCGGCGCATCGCCCCGGTGCGAGTCCATAACTCCGCGCGCCCGCTGGACTGCAATAAAATTGCGAACCCTGGGAGGCAAGATCGAACAAGTAAAAGTTGAAGGGGTTCGAGGCGAACCCGATCCCCTCCCCTTGAACGCTTTCCGGCAGAAATTCCTGTCTGCAGTCATAAGTAACCAAGATGTTCGGGACCGTCACCTCTCCGAACAACCTCGCCGACATGTTCGCCTGGCCGCTCAGTGGGTCCCCGTTCGGGTCGCTGGCGGCTATCGAGACACGCAGTTGGTCATCTGCGTGGACGATCGACACGATGCGCAACGTCGGCTGGCAGGCGTCTCCCGACCCATCGCTGTTGCTGTCCAGCTGATCTGGATTGGGCGTGCCCGGGCAGTTGTCACAGACATCGCCCAACCCGTCATGGTCGACGTCAGCCTGATTCGCATTGGGAACGGCGGGGCAATTGTCCGCTGGGCAAAGGTTGCTCGGAATGCCAGGATCCCCGGCTCCGTCGCCGTCCGAGTCGATGCAGGTATCCTCCGAATCGGGGATGCCGTCGTGGTCCACGTCGCGCTCGTTCAACAGCACAGAAACTCCCACCCGAACTGCGGCGGCGATGTCGAGCATCCCGTCGCTGTTGAAATCGGCCAAGACAAGCGCATGAGGATCTGCGCTCGACGCATAGAAAATTCCCGTGGCGGGGAATCCACCATCCGGGGCCTGCAAGAAGACGATGAGATCCCCAGCAGGCCCATATCCGCCGAAGCCCGGTTCACCTCCGACGATGAGGTCCGGCCGCCCGTCGCCATTAAGGTCGCCGGCTGCGATAGTTACTGGAAGATACCCGGTCGTCAGGGTCTGGGCGTCCCGGAAATCACCCGAGGCCGCCTGCAGGAAGACGACCACCTCCCCATCGAACTCGTCCAGGACAGCCATGTCGGTCAGACCGTCGCCGTCCAGGTCCGCGACTACAGAGGCGATTGCAGAATCGGAGAAACGGTCACGGCCCGGCAGTCCAGCGACGATCTGGCCGCTCGAGAACGTCCCGTCCCCTCGACCGAGCAAGAGAGATACGTATCCGCCTCCCGGCCCGATCATCACGACAATATCCTGCGCCCCATCCCCATTTACGTCGGCGAGGGTGAGCCGGTAGGGTCTGATATAGGAATCGAAGAAGGTCGGTCCGCTAAGGATCCCGCTCTCCTGACCCAGGTACACTGCAATCTGGTGCCCGATGGGCGAGGCGGCGGCGACGGCCAGATCGGCTCTTCCATCGTGATTGAAATCGCCAGCCACGACAGCGGTAGGGGGGTAGTCGAGCGGAATCCTGATGGGGGCCGCGAGGTTCCCGTCCCCGAGCCCCAGAAGGAGGGAGAGATCCTTAGAGCCAGAATTCCCCGTGATGACGTCGGCTATGCCATCCGGCTCGAAAGTGCCGTCCGGTCTCCCCCGAAGCACGGAGACGTCGTTCGAAGATACGTTTGCGGTCACCAGGTCGATGGTGCCATTCCGGTCGAGGTCGCCTGAAGCGAGTGAGGGACTCGCAAAGATCGACTGGCTGGTGGGTGGATCGCCGGCTCGGTAGATAGACGCTGAGTCGAAGGAGCCATCGCTTTTGCCCAGCAGGAGGCAGATCTCCTGTGGCCCGAGAGCATCGTTCCCCAGCAGGATATCCGAGTCACCCAGGATACCGACCGCAAGGTCGAGCCGACCGTCGCCGTTGAAGTCGGCGACCCTGAGGGCAACCGGAGAATGCCCAGGCACAAGATGTTCGGTCAGCGAAAACGAGCCATCTCCATTGTTGAGAAGGACGGCGACCTGGTCCGATCCGGGGTCTGCAACGGCCAAATCCGGTGCGCCGTCGCCATTCAAATCCGCGACGAGGACTTCAAAAGCGCCGCCACCGATGGCATATCCGACGGGCGAATCGAAGGTTCCGTCGCCTTTGCCCAGCAGGACATAGAAATCCGACGTTCCTTCAATTCCTGGGCCGATGATCAGGTCGGACGCCGCCGATGTTCTCGAAGGTGCCGTTCCCGAGGCTGAGGAAGAGCGAGACGCTGGTGTGATTTGGCGCGTTGAAGCCCGAATGGTCGGCGACTGCCAGATCATCCAGCCCGTCTCCGTTTAGGTCGGCAACGGCTACCTGCACCGGATAGGGACCCTGCGAAGTCATCCGGATAGCAGGTGCAAACGTTCCGTCCCCATTCCCCAGGAGGATCCAGATGTAGTCGAGGATGGTCCTGCAGCCAAAGTAGTCGCACACCTGCCCTCCCTCACTCAGCGCCACGAGATCCGTAGCACCATCCCCGTTGAAGTCGCCTGATCGGAGGAAGAACGGCGAGTTCGGACCAATTGCGGTATCGATTCCACGTGCGAACGTGCCGTCTCCGTTGCCCAGGAGGACGGAGATGCCACCCAGGGGGGGGCCGTTGCCTGGGTAGATACTTGTCGGCGAAACAACGTCGGGGCGTCTGTCGCCGTTGATATCCACGACTAGGAACGGGCCGTAGGTGTACGGTTGCGCTAATCCCGCCCGCCGGACCTCGAAGGTCCCATCTCCCTTCCCATGGAGGAGCGAAACGCCATACTGAAGCGTGTTGCTGTTGGGATCGCCTGTCCCGACGAGGATGTCCTGTCTTCCGTCGCCATCAAAATCTGCGACGCCGAACTCCCGGGGGGCCAGACCGTAGGGAGTGATGCGCCCGGGGAGGAGAAGATCGGAAGCTGTAATGGCATTCAAGGCGCCCGCAACGCACACCAACGTGGCGTGGACGTGACGCGCGAGCCGCCCTGTAAGGGGTCTCACCTATCGTTCCTCCGAGTTCTCCACTACCGGGTTCGGAAAGAGGAGAGCAGCGAGGGTGGGGTTCGAAGCCCCGACACCAAGAAGGACTAAAAGCAAAAGGACATTAGAAGGGAGTCGAGCGCCTTGAAAGCTACCCTCGTTCAATGCTTTCCTTCCCGATCAGTTGGTCACAAACTGAGCTGTCGCAGGCATCTCTCGTCACTAGAGATTCTGGGCGACCCTTGCAGTCTTGGACTCACATAACCGCAGCGGCATCCTATGTTCCACCCCCGATCGCTCGACTGACTCATTCAAGGAGAGGCAAAGCATCCTTCGAGCGGCTTGTCTCCCTCATTTCCGGTGGACGGTCATCGAGGCTACGGAGGAAACGACGGGCTCTCCCGGGCAGCCGATGTCGCAGAAGCTGGGTTCCGCCGGCCATGGGCTCGATTCCGTCCCCCAGCCGCTCGCGCTCTGCCCTTCACGGTATTGAACGAGGTAGAAGAAAGCGCTCCCCACTACCGGGATCGCTCCGCTCGGACCTTCTCTGTAGCTTGCCCCGGGCTGTCCCGACCCCAGAACATGCACCGGCCCCAGCGATATTTCTCCATTTGATACGCTCACCTCGCTCAGGTCGCCCTGGATCACGTCGTACATCTCCGCCCCTGGCACTGCGTTCCAGTACAGGTGCGCCATCCCCGGCGTACTGTCTTCTTCCACGCTCATCATCA
>QHXY01000120.1 GCA_003223145.1 Acidobacteriota bacterium | reverse complement strand
CTCAGACGTCCAGGGGGCTCGGCCGCCCGGTGGCCGAGCCGTCCGAGATTGCCGTCCTGCCTTCGGCCGGACCGCTCAGCCCCTCCGCCCGGTATCACAAGCCGCTGCGCGCCCCTCCGACGTCAGCCGTCCTCTGAGCGATTCGCGGGCCGGCTTGCCGTTCGGTTCCGGATTCGATGTCTCCAAGAGAGATATCCGGCCCGCGCCGAGGCTGAGTCATCTCGTTCCGGCGGAGGTATCATGAGACCAAGAAAGTCTTTCACGGCGATGGCGATCATTCTGGGCTTCGGCCTGCACCCTGAGGTCCGGGCCGACGAAAAGGCCGCGCAACCCGAGACCTCGGGCGCCGCGCAGGCGCGGGAGACCCGGGCGACGACTCCTGCGCCGGAGGCGGCGAAGGTTTCGGCGCCGCCCACGGCGGAAGAGGTCGAGGCGCTGCGGCGCGAGATCGAAGAACTGAAAAAGCAGCTCCAGACGCTGCGTGACGAATTGCGTTCCGCGCTCCTTTCCGGCCCGGGGGCTCCCTCCGGCGTGGCCCCTCCGGGACAGACGGCCTCCGCGCCTCCTCCGCCTCCGCCGACTCCCGGCCCTGCGGCTCCACCCCCCGCGGCACCGTCCCAGACCTCGAACTACTTCAATCCCAGTGTCTCGGTGATCGGCAACTACCTGGGCGTCGGCGGCAGCAACGGCACCGGAGACCTGCCGAGCTCCAGCCTGCGGGAATCGGAGGTCTCTTTTCAGGCCATCGTCGACCCGTACGCGCGCGCCGACTTCTTCCTGTCCTTCGGGGAGGAGGGGGTCGGTGTCGAAGAGGGCTTCGCCACGTTCACCTCTCTTCCAGGCGGACTTCTGGCGAAGGTCGGACGCATGCGGACTGCCTTCGGCAAGATCAATCCGCTGCACCTCCACGTCCTTCCCTGGCCCGACGAGCCCCTGCCAATCGTGAACCTGCTCGGCGGCGAGGAGGGCTGGATCGGCACGGGCCTCTCCACCGCGCTTCTCGTGCCGCTACCGGGAGACGTCTTTTCGGAGGTGACGGTGCAGGTCTTGCGGGGCGACTCCGGGGAGCTTTTTCTCACGGCGCCCGACAGGGGCAGTCTTGCCTACAACGGGCACTACAGGGTTTTCAGCGATTTGAGCGAGGCGACCAACCTCGAGGTCGGGGTGTCCTATGGTCTCGGGCCGAACGGCCTGACTCCGACCTCCGATACCCGCCTCGAGGGCATCGACACGACCCTGCGCTGGAAGCCGCTGCGGACCGCGACCTACCGTTCCGCTTCGTTGCGGGGCGAGTTCATTCGCAGCCGGCGCGAGGATCCACTCGGCAACCAGACGACCGACGGCTGGTTCCTCTCCGGCGAGTACCAGCTCGCGAAGCGCTGGTTCACCGGGGCGAGGATCGAATCGTCCGGGCACGCCGATGACGCGTCGCAACGGGACCGCGGCAAGGCCGTTCTCCTCACCTTCTGGCCCAGCGAGTTCTCCCAGCTCCGGGGCGAGCTGCGGCGCCGGGAGTACGCCGACGGAGAGACGGCCGACGAGCTGCTTCTTCAGATCCAATTCGCGATCGGCGCCCACGGCGCCCATCCGTTCTGAGGTGTCGACGATGAAACCGATGAAGCTCCTTCTCGCCGGTTGTGCCATTCCGCTCATGGGGTTTTCGGGCGCGCCGGTCTTCGCCAGGATGAAGGTGGTGACGACCCTTCAGGACCTCGCCTCGCTCGCCGACGCGGTGGGCGGGGACCGCGTCGAGACCTTCAGCCTCGTGAAAGGGTACCAGGATCCTCACTTCGTCGACGCCAAGCCGTCTTTCATCCTGAAGCTGTCGCGCGCCGACCTGCTGATCGCCGCGGGGCTCGAGCGGGAGATCGGCTATCTCCCGCCGCTCCTCGACCAGAGCCGCAACGCCCAGGTCCATCCCGGCTCGCCCGGATACCTCGACGCGTCGACCGGCTGTGAGATCCTGAATCGCCCGGTCCAGCAGGTGACCCGCGCGATGGGGGACGTTCACCCCTACGGGAATCCGCATTACTGGACGGACCCCGAGAACGGCCGCATCATCGCGCGATCGATCGCCGCAAAGCTCACGGAGCTCGATCCGGCCGGACGGGAGGCCTACGCGGCCGGGCTGGCAGCGTTCGAGGGCAAGCTCACCCAGAAGGAACAGGCGTGGGCCGCGAAGATGGCGCCCTACACCGGCACCAAGATCGTGACCTTCCACGACTCGTGGCCGAACCTAGCGCGCCGCTATGATCTCAATATCGTCGGACACATCGAGCCGAAACCCGGCATCCCCCCCTCGCCGACGCACACCCTGGAGATCATCAATCTAATAATGACCGACAAGATCCCTCTGATCCTCGTCGAGCCCTATTTCGATCTCAAGACGCCCAAGTTCATCGCGGAGAAGACCGGGGCGACCGTCCTGAGCTTCTATCCCTCGGTGGGAGGGGTGCCGGAGATCAAGGACTACTTCGCTCTGTTCGACTACAACATCGACGCTTTCGTTGCGGCCATGAAGGGCAAATCATGACGATCTTCCAGATCCTCCTTCCGGCTTTCGTCGCCAGCCTGATCCTGACCGGGATCCATGCCTACCTCGGGGTGCATGTTGTCGAGCGCGGCGTCATCTTCGTCGATCTGTCGCTGGCGCAGATCGCGGCGCTCGGGACGACCGTGGCGTATCTGGCTGGTTACGACCTGCACGCCAATGGGGCCTACCTCTTCTCGCTCGGGTTCACCTTCCTGGGCGCGGCGATCTTCGCCGTCTCGCGGGTCCATCGCAAGACACGCATTCCCCAGGAGGCGATCATCGGCATCGTCTACGCCGTCTCGGCCGCCGTGGCGATCCTCCTCATGTCCAAGGCGACCCAGGAGACCGAGCACCTGAAAGAGATGCTGGTCGGGAACATCCTGTCCGTGACCTGGCCGGAGCTCTTCAAGACCGCTGTCCTGTACTCCCTCGTCGGCTCCTTCCACTACGTCTTCCGGGAGCGCTTCCTGCTCATCTCGATGAACGAGCCGGAAGCCGAGAGACGGGGATGGAACCTGCGCTTCTGGGACTTCCTCTTCTACGTCTCGTTCGGCTTCGTGGTGACCTCCTCCGTGGCCATCGCCGGTGTGCTGCTGGTGTTCTGCTTCCTCATCGTTCCCTCCGTCACCGCGATGCTCTTCTCCGAAAGGCTGGGGCCGCGGCTGGCGATCGGGTGGACCATGGGGACTCTCGTGTCGGCGTTGGGGGTCTCCTTCTCGTTCCTGCTCGACCTTCCGACGGGGGCCACGATTGTCGCGACCTTCGGCGCCTGCCTTCTCGTCGTCGCGGGCTACTGGCGTGCCTTCCGTCGGGTCGCGAACGAGGTGCGTGGAGGATCGACCGCCCGGGCCGCCCTCTGATGCAGCTCAACCGCTCTCGCCGCGGCTAATCCTTCGAGCGGGGTCTTCGTCCGGCAGGGATCGGAGGGGTCACGGATTCACCTGGCATGGGAGGTCCCTTCGAGGTGGGTCCGCAGGATGTCGTAGACGGCCGTGTTGTCGAGCGTCCCGTGGACCCGGTCCGCGCCCGCGCCCCAGGCATAGAGCGCCACGTCCACCCCCGTGTGCGCGGCGCTGCCGAGCGGAATCCCCGAGGGGCGCGCATCGTCCTCCCCATGCGGAGGCCGTCTCGTCTGTCTTTTGGTGCCCGGGCCGCTCGAAAACGTCACCACGGGATACGGCCCGTCCCCTTTGTCGCCCTGTGGGTCACTGTAGGTCGACCAGATCCCGTCCTTCTCGTCGGGATAGCCATTGAGGGCGAGCCCGCCCGTCTCGTGGTCGGCGGTCACCAGGACGAGGGCCGTCTTCGGGTCGAGGCCGTCGACAGCGATGCCCACAGCCTCGTCGAACGCCGCCGTTTCGTCCACCAGCGTGCGCGCCCAGTTGGCGTGGCCGGCGTGGTCGATCCGTCCTCCCTCCACCATCAGGAAGAACGGCTGTCCCGAGCCCTTGAGCCTGTCGATCGCCCAGCGGGTCATTTCAGGGAGGGTGGGAACGTCGCGCGCTCCGGGTGCGCCGGATCCCGCGGGGGAGCCGCCCTCCGCGTCCTTTCTGGCGAGTTCGATCTCCGGCTGGTAAGGAAGGTACCCCTCGGCGAACAGGCCGAGGACGTGCCGGTCGAGACCCTCAATGGCGCGCAGGTCCCCCGCCGTCTCCACGACCGTCCAGCCGCCCGGCCGCCCCCGAGCAGGAGATCGATCCCCGACGCCACTGCCTGCGTCGCGATCCCGGCCTCGTTGCCGCGGTCCTTCTCGTTGGCGTAGAAAGCCGCCGGGGTCGCGTGCGTGACGGTCGTCGTCGTGACGAGCCCCACGCGCATGCCGCGCTTCTTTGCCCAGACGGCGATCGACTCGAGCCGCGCGCCATCCTGCCTGGCGTAGATCGCCGAGGCATCTTCGCCCAGGACGCCGTTGACCGTCTTCTGCCCGCACGCCATCGCGGTCGCCGCCGCCGCCGAGTCGGTCACCGGGCTGTCGGCCGAGTAGGTCCGCGACAGGGCCGTGTACGGCAGGCCGTCGATGCGCAGCGTCCCGCGCGATCCGCCGCGCGCCACCCGCGTCACCGTGACGTACGCCGGCCCCATCCCGTCTCCGATGAACAGGACGGCGCCGGGCGCCGGCTCGGCCCGGGCCCGCTTCGGCGGCTCGGCGTGATTCTGTGCAGAGCACCCGGTGACACACAGGGCGGCCGTGACCAGGATCGCCGCGACGATTGCCCCGCCGACCGGCGCAACCGGGACACCCTGGGGCATGAGCCGGATCCGCATCGCTACCCCCCGCTGCCCGGAATCGGGCGGGCCGGGAGGTTAGCACGGTTTCGCTCTCAGCTTCCTGTGCTGGGATTCTTGATCGGGAAGGGGACGATGTTGGGCGCCCGCTCGAGTCGGGTGTTCTTGCGGGCCGACTTGTTCTGATACATGTTGTGGTCGGCGCGCACCAGAAGATCCTCGAAACCCTCGCCGTCCTGAGGGTAGAGGGCGATGCCGACCGACAGTCCGGAGCGCGCCACCTTGCCCTCCTCCAGGCGCAGCGTGAACAGATCCACCGCCTGCTGCAGGCGCTCCGCCAGGAGCGCCGCCTGCGCGAAGCCGGTCAGCGGCAGGAGGGCGGCGAACTCGTCTCCCGACAGGCGCACCAGGACGTCGCGGTCGCGCAGGTGGCTCTTCAGCACGCGGCCGATCTCGGACAGGTAGCGGTCGCCGACGTGGTGGCCGTAGCGGTCGTTGATCGCCTTGAAGCTGTCGAGGTCGGCCTCCAGGAACGCCATCGGCTGGCCTGCCTGCTGGCTGCGGATCTTCTCCTGCTCGAACACCTGGCGCAGATAGCGCGAGTTGGGCAGATTGGTCAGGGCGTCGGTCAGCGCCGACTCCTGCGTCTCGGCGAAGATCGTGCTGTTGAACACCGCCGAAGCGGCGAGCTTGACGATGATGTCCATCATCCGGATGTGGTCGTCCAGGCATGGCACGTTCGTCTGGAAGTAGAGCGTGATGACCCCGAGGATCTTGCCGTCATGGCCGAGGGGAAAGGCCGCGACCGTCGAGTAGTCCGCGAGATCGATGTCCGCGCCGCGGAGATCGAGCTCTGGGCTGTCGGAAAAGCGGTTGCGCCCCTGGGTCGCGGTCCAGCCGGTGATCCCCTCACCCAGCCGCAGGGAGCGCCCGCGGAGGCTCTCGGCGTTGGTTCCGGCGGCGAAGCGCGCCGACAGCGTTTCGCCGTCGTCCTCCAGAAGGTAGATGACGCAGGAGCGATAGGGCACCAGCTGGCCGATCTTCGCGGCCACGATCTCCAGCACCTCGGCGAGACGCAGCGACGAGCCGAGGGTCTGCGCGATCTCGTACAGAGAATAGACCTCGCGGTGCGCCGAGGAGATGCTGCTCAGGACCGACGTCTGCCGCCCCACGATGGCGCCGCTCGGGTCCCGCTCGAGCCAGACGCTGGTCTCCGGAACCACCGCGAGTGCTTCGCCGGAGTCGGCCGCTCCCGCCGGCGCACCGCGCGCTCCCTCGGCGCTGACGCCTTGATGCAGACTGTTGCCGAAGCCGCCGGCGTCCTCCCCCGCAGCCGGCGACCCGTTCCACAGTCCGAGCGCGTCCAGAGCCGGCAACCGGTCCGGCCCGTTCTCCCGTTCCGCTTCCCGGAGCGCGTGCGTATTGTCCGGGAGCCGGCTGCCGGCCTCGACGATCGCCGAAAGGCCCTGACGCAGGACGGTGACCAGGGCGGGATCGAACTGGATCCCCGACCAGGCCTCGATCAGCGCGCAGGCCTCCTGGTGCGACTTGGCCCCGCGCCAGGCTCGGTCGGAGGTCAGGGCCTCGAAGGCGTCCGCCACCGCGAGCACCCGAGCCGCCAGCGGAATCTGTTCGCCTTTAAGCCCGTCGGGATACCCCGATCCGTCCCAGCGCTCGTGATGGTGGCGGATGGCCGGCAGCACCGGGTACGGGAAGTGGACGTTCGCCAGGATGTCCGCGGCCACCGACGGGTGGGCCTTGACCTTCTGGAATTCCATCTCGGAGAGCTTCCCCGGCTTGTGCAGGAGATGGTCGGGGATGGCCAGCTTCCCGATGTCGTGCAGGAGCGCCGCGGCACGCACCGCCTCGAGCTCCTGCCTAGGGATCCGCATGCGGCGGGCCAGCTCGAGCGCGTAAGCCTGCACGCGGCGCGTGTGACCCTGCGTGTGCGGATCCTTGGCGTCAATCGCCAGCGCCAGGGCCTCGATGGTCGACAGGTGGACCTGCATCAGGTCGTCCAGGCGCCGCAGGCTCTCGGCGACATGCCGCTTGTAGGATCGGTACACGATGACGGCGAGCAGGAGAATCGGCGGGATGATGACGCAGGAGACCAGGCCGATCTGTCCGATCAACAGGAGCGACAGCGCCGCCGCGGTGGTCCCGAGCAGAGCGGCGCCGGCGGCCATGACCGCCATGAGATAGAGCCTTCCCCCCGGTCCGCTGGTCTGCATGTTGTCTCTACGGGAAGCGTCGGCCGGACCACCTCATCGGGCGGTCCGGCCGACCCGGTATGCGGGAACCCCCTGGGCCCCCGTCAGCCTCCATCCACCGGTCGGGGGGGACTCGGTCGGACAGATAGCTGCCGCATCGACCCTTCATCGCAACGCCCGTGCCATGCGCCAGCGCCGACTGCAGTGTCACTCGCGCACGCGTGTAAGTGGATGAATGTGAGTGGATTAGCGCCGTGAGCTCGTGATATTTCGCGACCCTCAGCTATACCCCCGACGGACCGGTGCCTCTGCTTCTGACCAGACTTCGTACACGCGGGCGCGACGGCGAGTTGACAGTCGTACAACTGTTGAAGATACCGCTCTTGCCATACTCCGACCGTGTCCAGACTACGCTCCTCGGCCGCCCTTCTGTGCGGATTCCGCGCATGAGTATCGCAGCGCCCGGGAATCGTGCCGATCGCCGACAGACAAGAAAAAGGCCGGTCCCGCTGCCAGGTCGGGACCGGCCGGCCGCAGGCGTCGCCTGCGTGTCAGCCATGCACGAATCGCCTAGAAGGGCACGCCTCCTTTCGCCCGCACCAGCCTGTCCAGGCAGGCGCGGTAGGTGAGGTAGAGGATGCCGGGGAACGGCAGGATGGCGAAGGCCGACACCACCCCCAGCTCCCGGACGACCAGGAAGACGACCGCTGCCGCCACCGA
>QHXY01000462.1 GCA_003223145.1 Acidobacteriota bacterium | reverse complement strand
CGTTTTATCGTGAGTCCTCGTTCGAAGTCTCATGGTCCCCCCCACAACGCTCAGGTGCTGGCGACGTCCGCGCGCCGGCGGAGCGCGCGCCGCGCCGGCCGTCCGGCCGCGGGCTCTGCCTTGCCCGGTGCCGCCGCCGTTTCCAGCGCCGCGTCGTAGGCGTGACGCGTCTCGAGTTGAGGCCCGGCGCCGCGCTCGTCGGCGAGGGCCTGTCGCAGCCGGGTGAACTCCTTGTCGATGCCGGCGCGATTGCCGAGCGCCCCGAGCGCCCGCATCAGGCGGCGCGACGCCTGTTCGTCGAATGGATGCCGCTCGACCAGCGTCCGGAAGCAGACGGCCTCCGCCTCGGCGTCGCCGTTCTGCAGATGCAGATCGCCCGCCTCGCCGAGGGCGGCGAGGTACAGGCTCTCGTAGCGCGCCCGCGGCGCCTCGATCCAATCGTCGTACTCCTCCTCCATCAGCGGCCCGCGGTACAGCGCGAAGGCCGCCTCGTAGTCGGCCAAGGCGCCGGTCGTGTCCCGCCGCGATGCCTTGCTGCGAGCCGAGCGCACGCGCTCCTCGAAGGCCTCCAGGTCGATGTCATAGCGGTACGCCGGGTTCAGGAGATAGGCCCCGCGCTCGCATTGAATGAAGTTCCTCGGGACGTTGTGGGCATGGTTGAGGAGCCGACGCAGACTGGAGATCGTCGGATGGAAATTCCGCTCGATCACCGACGGCCGGACGTCCACCCACAGGGCGTCGGCGAGACAGTCCCGTGTGGCGCGGTGATCGGGGGCCACCGCCAGGTAGCAGAACACCTGGATCGCGCGCCGGATCGTCCGGGCCTGCGTCGGGATCTTGCGCTGCGCGTCCCGGTACACCTCGATCGGCCCCAGGAGCCGCACCGTCAGATCGGCAGCCCGCCCGGGAGCCGCCTCCACCCCGGTCCCACCGCGGTCCGGCGGCGCGGCGACAACCGCCGCCACCCCGGAGGGCGGCGCTTCCAGGAGGTAGGTCGGCGCGTCCGTCAGCGACGCCAGAAGACTGCGGAACCCCGGGTCGAGGGCCACGACCCGCAGGACCGCCGCCCGGTAATCGTGACGGGCGGCGATCTCCAGGGCCTGGAGGCCCTGCGCCACCGCGCGACGGCGGTCGCGCTCCAGGTGACGGGCCAGGGCGAGCCACAGACGGGCCTCGCACTCGTGGTACGCGCGGCCGGTCGAGGAGAAAAATGCCGCCGCCTCCGCGAGCGTCCTGGCGGCCCGCGGAGCGGCGTGAGCGCGCACGCGCACCTCGCCCAGCGCCAGCAGAGCGAGGGCCGTGCCCTCGGCATCGCCGACGGCGCGACGGCGCTTCGCGGCCCCCGCCGCCAGGGTCTCGGCCTCGCCGTGGTTGCCGCGCAGCGCCGCCAGGATCGCCTCCTCCTCCGCCAGACCGTCGAGCAGGTCGAGCCGCCCCAGGTCCGTCAGCAGGGTCTTGGCCCGGGCGTAGCACTCGCCCGCCGTCTTCAGATCGCCGCGCTCGCGGTCCAGGTTTCCTTCCTCCTCCAGAACGTCGGCGAGCAGCCCCTGGAGCCGCCACTTCTGGGCGATCTCGCGGGCGTCGCCGAGCAGCGACGCGGCGCGGCTGTATTCGCCGCGCCGCGTCGCGATGCGCGCCAGATTCAGGTAGGCGGCGCCCTCCTCCGGTCCGAGACGCGGGTTCTCCGGGCTCGTCAGGATACGGAAGCACTCGGAGGCGCGCAGAAAGTCGCCCGCCATGGCGTGCGGCAGGCCGAGGTTGTGGGCGATCATCAGGATGAGATGATCGTCGCCCGCCTCCCGGGCGCGGCCCAGGGCATCCTGCCAGAGGGCGAGCGCCTCGGCGGAGCGATCCTGCCGGTAGCGGACGATCGCCAGCGTGTTCAGGACGCGGGCCCGCAGGGCGGCGTCCCCATTCTCGATTTCGGCCAGGGCCTTCAGCGCCGTCTGTTCCGCGCGCGCCACGTCGCCGACTTTCACGAGGGAGTAGGCCAGACCCTGGAGCGCCGCGGCGCGGGCGTCGCCGGTGATCCGCCCGGCCGCTTCGCCGCGCGCCGCCAGGGCGTCTTCGAAGTGACCCACGGCGGCGGCGTGGTCCCCCGCCAGGCGGCACGCTTCGCCCAGGAGCGCGGCGGCGATCGGCGGCCGCGCGCCCCGCCCGGCAAGGAACAGCGCCGCCTCGCGCACCGCTCCCGGCATGCCGGCGCGCAGCAGGGTCTCGCCGTGACGCTGCAGCAGGTCGGCGATCTCCTTCATGCTCTCGGCCGCCAGGAAGTGCGCCAGCGCCTGGGCGAAATCGCCGCGGCGCGCGAACGCGCGCCCGTAGCGCCGATCGAGCGACTTCGTTCCCTCGGGGCCGCGCGCCGCCCGGAGCTTGCGGCGCAGGAAGTCGAGGAACAGCGGATCGTAGGTGTAGTAGGCGCCGCGGCTCTCCAGGGCGGAGACGAACAGGTGCCGGCGCACCAGCCCATCGAGAAGACCGCGCACGTCGAGCCCCTGCAGGACCTCGCCGCAGACCTCGGGGTCGATGGCCGGCGGCGGGCAGGTGCCCAGCAGGAACTCGCGCATCTCCACGGACTCGGTGGCCAGGACCTCTTCGCTGAAGTAGTCGAAGATCTCCGATTCGGTGCGCGCGAAC
>QHXY01000461.1 GCA_003223145.1 Acidobacteriota bacterium | reverse complement strand
GAGCCGCTCAGTGGTCCCTGCGGTCGGCCCCGGTGCCCTGCTCAAGCGTGGCGGCGTCGAGCGACTCGACGAAGGCCTGTCTCGCCGCCTTCGCGGCGCGAGCATACGCCTCGTTCAGCGCCGATGGCACGCGCGCGCTCCTGCCGACGATGTCCTCCGCCAGAGCCCGGACTCGGTCACGCGTTTCCCGTCCCGGCCGGGGCGCCGTCAGGAGGGCCACCACCACGCCGGTCGCGGCGCCCGTGAGGAACGCCAGGACCAGACTGGACCCGCTCGACCGGCTGGCATCGTTCATGGCCAGATACACCCTGTCGTTTCGGACGTCATACGTCGTGCCGTAACCGCGTCCCCGGCTCGCGCTCGACGCCACGCGCGGCCGGCGCCTCGGATTCGCTCCCGACGGGAGAGATCGGCCCTGATCGGTCGTGCTCCGGCGTCGAAAACAGCTCGCGCAGGCCGGCGACCAGCGCCGGCCCGACGGCGCTTCCCACCACCGTCACCAGGCGGATCGACTCCTGCGCCTGCTTGAGGGAGCGGCCCAGCCCGGCTGCCGCGTCGGTGAACACCCGCAGACCCTCGGCGTCTTTCTCGAGGCTCTTGCCCAGCCGATTGATGCGTGCCGCCGCATCCGTGACTTCATCGAGCGTGCGGTCGAGCCGCTTCCCGGTCGAGTCGAGGGATGTCTGCGCGCTTTGGAGTGTCCTGCGAAGCTGGACCAGGGCGGGAACTCCGGCGCCCACGAGGATCGCCAGGAGAACCAGCCCAAACACCTGCCATGGTTGCATCATGCAGGACGTCCCTCGGAGTTATCCCTTTCGAGAGATCTTAGCACACGCGGCTGCTCCCAACGGGGCCGCAATAGCCGGCGCACCTGCCCGGCTCGCCCGGCGAGGATCCGCCGGCATTCCGAGGGCGAGGACGCATCGGCCATGATCGTGCAGATCGGATGACCGGTCTCGATGATCTCGCCCGCCGCCGGCAGATCGCGGCAGCCGCTGCGGGCGAGGAGCTCGGGGTCGACGCTCAGCACCCGCTGGTCCGCATAGAGAATTCCCTTGGCCAGGAAGCGGGCGTCCGACCCGGGCCGGCCAGAGGCCCCGTCCCACGGCTCGAGAGGTCCGGCAGGCAGGCGACCGTCCGTGATCGCCTGGAGATCGACATCGACCAAGTTCCGGCCCGACATCTCCTCCAGGAGCTCCATCGATGCGGTGTAGCGTGGGTTGACCTCGATCAGGTGCGGGGTGCCGGCCGAGAGGACGAAGTCCAGGCCGTTGAGCCCGCGCAGCCCGAACCGCAGCGTGAGAGATGAGGCGGCCCGGCGGAGAACCGCGAGGGCTCCGTCGGAGAGGAGGAGGCGCGCCGGGCCGGCGATGTTCCCGCCGTACCGGTAGCCGCTTCCCCCGAGCTCGCGGAAACCGGAGAGCTGTCCGGTCGCTCCCAGCAGGACGGCCCGGGTCCCGTCGGCCACGAACGCGACCGAGCCGGGCGGTCCCGCAATCAATTCCTGAAGATAATGGCCGCGCGGTCGCGTCTCGCCGGGCATGGCCGGTCTCACCCTCGTTCCGCCGCCCGAACGGGCTCCCTTCCAGAGGCAGCGCGTACGACCCGCGACAGCCGTCGTCCCCGCCGCGCACCAGGTGCGGGGATGCGGCAGACCTTCCCGCGACAGAAATTCGAAGAAGACCGAAGGGTCGCGCACCCCATCGATTTGCCGCCGGCCGTTTCCCAGGACCGCGCCGCGGCGCTCCAGCCGCCCCAAGAGCCCCGGCCCGTTCTCCAGACCCCCCGAGTAGATCAGCGCCTGCCACTCGAGATCGAGGGCGGCGCGCGCGAGCCCCGCCAGGCTCCGCGGACGATCCAGGTCCCGTGACAACGACAGGGCGCGGAATGGACGGCGGGAGGACAGGGCCAGGAGGTCGGCGTCGCCGAAGTAGTCGAGGGCCACGATGCCGCCCGGGAAGCGTGCCGCCGCCAGCGCGCTGCGCGTCGCCGATGCGGCCAGGGCGCGCACGCTGACACCCAGTAGGAGCAGACGGTCTCCGGCGCCCCGGGGGTTCCGCGTCAGGTCGATTTCATCTCCAGGAGATCGAGGGCGCGACGGCGCGCCGACTCGAGGTCGATGACCGGCGGCGTTTCGGCGGTCAGGAGATCCTTCAGGAGCGCCGACTCGATCTTGAACTTCAGATCGCCGATGGCCATCGCCCCGAGGGCGAAGACCCCCGGTGCGACCTCCGTGCCGCTGTCCTGCGGCCTGACGGCCTCGAGACCGTGCGGCGGCACCGCGTTGACGTCGGCGATCACCTTCGGGCCCTTGAGGGTCGCGATCGCGGCGCGGGACAGCAGCTGGACCCCGGCGGCCCCGGTCGCCAGGACGACGTCGGCCCCGGCCGCGAGGACCGACAGCTCCTTCTCACCGGGCGCGGCGCGCGGCACGACGGTCACCCCGAACAGCGCCGCGATCTCCTCCGCGGCCTCCGCGGCCGAGGCGAGATTGCGCGAGGTGAGGGTGACCGCGGCCCCGTCGCGGCCGGCGATCGCCGCGGCCGCCCGTCCTACCGTTCCGGTCCCGGCCGCCACCACGACCTTGAGGCGGCCCGGCTGGCCGACCCCGCGGGCCCGCCCGAGCGCGGCGACCCGCGCCCAGAGAGCCGCCGCGGTCGTGTACCCCCCCTTCGGGTCGACCATCAGCCCGAGGAGAAAGGGCGGAAAGAGACTCCCGCGCGCCGCCTTGAGCATGGTCTCGGCGACGGCGACCCTGGAGCTGGAGAAGAACAGGGAGGAGAAGCGCGCCCCCTTGGCGCCGCGTGAGAACATGATGTCCTGCACCAGGCCGGGCACCATCGACGCGTCGATCGAGGCGTACGGGATCACCGCGTCGAAGCCCGCGTCATAAGCCATGTTGACGTCGAACGGGCTGACGAGCGGATCCGACGACACCAAGTACAGCAGGCGCTTCCTTTCCACCGTGCCGTGAGGTTCCCTGCCTCAGGCGAAGGGGTGCTTCGCCTTGTCCTTGCCCGCGATCACCGACTTGACGCTCGGCTCGCCCTTCATGGCGCGGGCGATCGCTTCCTTGGTGGCGCGGTAGTTGTAGTCGTAGATTTTCTTCTTGTCGGCCGCCTCCCAGTGGATGAACACGCCGACGATGACCACCAGGTTCTCCGCTTCCGCCTGCGGAATGATGTTGTCGGCCACCGAATCCGCCACCGCCTTGGCGACCGCCGCCTGCGCCGGCCCGAACATCAGCACCGCCTGGCTGGCGCCCTTGATGGTGACCTTGTTCATCATCATCGTCGCCGGCTTCGGGATCAGGTTGGGTTCGAGGACGGCGAGGAGGGCCGTGTGACCCTGGTTCTGGTTGACCAGGGCGTTGGCGAAGGCCGTGCCGACCGGACCATTCTTCGGCCCGATCAGGAGATCGATGTGCGCGACCTCGTTCCCGTCCCCTATCAGCGATTCACCGATCAGGATGTCCTTCATGCGGCTTCCTCCTTACAATGGGAGGCGCGAGTGGGCCGGCCCGAAGGCGAACCGCGGCTCCCGGTCGATGTTTCCGTTGCCCGGTGTTTCACGATATAAGCTGGAGCGAAGAACGTATTTAGCATACCCCACATCCGGGGTCAAACTTGCCGCCGAATCGATCCGCACCGCTGCTCCTGACGAGCGTCACCGGCCCCGACGAGGCCGCCGTGGCGCTGCGCGCGGGAACCGACATCCTCGACGTCAAGCAGCCGCGCGAGGGATCGCTGGGCGCCTGCCCCCCCGCCGTATTGCGCGCCGTCGTGACGATGCGCGACTCCGCCGTAGCCCGCGCGTCCGGTCGCGCAAGGCGCGACACCCACATCGCGCCTCGTCCGGCCGTGAGCGCCGCCCTCGGCGACGCTGCCAATCTGCCCGGCACCTTCGCGCTGGCCGCAGCGGGGGCCGCGGCGTGCGGCGTCGACTACCTGAAGGTCGGACTGCTCGGAGTGCGCACGGAGGAGGAGGCGCGCGTGTTCCTGGCAGAGGTGGTGGCGGCGGCGCGTGACACCGCGCCGGCCGCGCGCGTCATCGCCGCCGCTTACGCCGACGCCGCGGTCATCGGCGCGCTGCCGCCGCGTTGTCTGCCGGCAGTCGCCGCGCTCGCCGGGGCGCACGGCTGCCTGATCGACACCGCCCGCAAGGACGGCCGGAGCCTGTTTGAACACCTCGAGGCGCGCGATCTCGCCCGCTTCATCGCCGAGTGCCGCGCCCTCGGGCTCATCTGCGGCCTCGCCGGCTCGATCGCCATGGTGCACGTCCCCCGGTTGCGCGAACTGGCACCGGACGTCGTCGGCGTGCGCGGCGCGCTGTGCGCCGGGGGACGCAACGGCC
>QHXY01000118.1 GCA_003223145.1 Acidobacteriota bacterium | reverse complement strand
GTGTCGGCCTGCGTCACGATCAGGCGGCGCAGGAGGTTGCGGTACTCGCCGGGCACCTCGGCCCACACCGGCTGACCCATCTGGTCCCCGAACCCGATCGTGCGGTCGGTTTCCGGAGTCGCCAGGAAGATGCCCCAGCGGTACTCCGGCATCTTCACGTAGTCGAAGTGGGCCCAGCCGGAGCTGTCGACGGAGACGGCGGTCCTCAGATAGACGTCGGCCGCCTGGAAGCTCTCGGGCCCCATCTGCCGCCACCACTCCAGGAACGACGGCTGCCACTGCTCGAGCGCGCGCAGCAGCTTCCGGTCGCCCGCCAGCTCGACGTTGTTCGGGATCCTCTCGTGGAGCTGCACCTCAGGTCCTTTTCCAGTCGAATGACGGACGCTCCGGCTTGCCGTAGCACTTGAGGGCGCCGTGATCTCCGACCGCGTTCGGTCGCTGGAAGATCCAGTTCTGCCAGGCCGACAGGCGACCGAAGATCTTCGCCCCCATCGACTCGGCGCCGGGAAAGCGCAGCGACGCCTCCATCCCGGTCAGCGCGTCCGGCGACAGGGAGGTGCGCTCTTCGACGGCCAGGCGCACCTCGTCGTCGTAATCGATCTCGTCGGCGGCGATGGTCACCAGCCCGGCCTCGGTGGCCGCGCGCGCGTCGAAACGCACCGGCTCACCGGTCTCGACCCGCTTCGCCAGGGCGGCGATCTCTTCCGACCGCCGCGGCAGACGAGTCTGCAGCCGCGTCACGCCGTGCCCCATCGGCAGGGCACCGAAGTTCAGCGGCGACAGCGCCAGGCGGACGGGCCGCGCCGGGTCGTCGAGCGCGTAGGTTCTGTCGGCCGCGAGCGCCGCTTCAAGGATCGAACCGGCGAAGCATGACCCCGGCTCGGCGAGGGCGAACAGACTGCGGGCGGTCACGTCCAGACGGCGCAGTGTCCGGGCGGCCAGCAGGATCACCTCGCGGGCGAGCCAGTCGGAGGTGGCCAGCCGCTGCATCGCCGCGTCGTGGGCCGCCACCAGGTCCGCGTCGCCCTCGGTTTTGATCAGCCACAGACCGATCTCCTCCTCGTTGAAGCGCAGCCGGCAGATGGCGTCGTCCAGCTCCCGGAACAGCCGGAGCATCCAGTTATCGCAGCCTTCCCGGCGCAGCGCCGCCGCGTCCGCCGGCGGCGGCCCCGCGGGCCCTCTCAGCCGCAGGGTGGCGGTCCGCGCCGCGCGATCGATGGCGACGTCGACCAGCGACCAAGCGTATCCGTCGGCGCTCTTCTTCAGATTGAGGGGAACGAGAACGAGGCCCGGCCCGCTCTTAGGGGGCGAAGCGGCCGCCAGCCGCGCCAGGCGCTCGCCCACCAGGCCGTCGAAGCGGCTCTTCGGGGCGATGGCATCGACCAGCCGCCAGTCGACCGCCCGCTGACCCTTGATCCCCTCCGCCGTGGTGCAGAAGATGTCGGCGTGGTCGCGCCGCACGCTGCGCTTGTCCACCAGACGCGTCAGTCCTCCCGTGCCCGGCAGCACGCCCAGGAGCGGCACCTCCGGCAGACTCACCGCCGAGGAGCCGTCGTCCACCAGAAGGATCTCGTCGCAGGCCGCCGCCAGCTCGTAGCCGCCGCCGGCGGTCACGCCGCCGCAGGCCGCCAGGTAGCGCTGACCGGAACGCGCGCAGGCGTCCTCGATCGCCAGACGCGTCTCGTTGGTGAACTTGCAGAAGTTCACCTTGAAGGCGTGCGACGACGACGCCAGCATGTGGATGTTGGCCCCCGCGGAGAAGACGCGCTCCTTGCCCGACACGATCGCCACCGCCCGGACCTCCGGGTGCTCGAAGCGCAGACGCTGCACGGCGTCGGCCAGCTCGATGTCGACACCCAGGTCGTAGGAGTTCAGCTTCAGGACGTACCCGGGGCGCAGAGGCCGGCTCTCCTGCACGTCCCAGATCAGCCGGGCGCCGTCGCCGCGCAGCTCCAGACGCCAGTGGCGATAGCGGTCGGGAGAGGTCTCGAAGGAGATCGGGTCCTGCTCCTGTTCCATGATCCGGCATTATACCCGGCGCGTCGCGCGATCGGGTCGGGGCCGTCCCCCGTGGTAGCATGCGCTTCATGAGCGCCCTGCCGATCCTGATCTTCGCCATCTGCTCGATGGTCATCGGCTACCGCTATTACTCCGCCTTCCTGGCAGCGAAAGTGATGACGCTCGACGACACCCGGATCACGCCCGCGCACCGGCTGTACGACGGGCAGAACTATCACCCGATGAGCCGCTGGGTGCTGTTCGGGCATCACTTCGCCGCCATCGCCGGAGCGGGGCCGCTCATCGGACCGGTGCTGGCGGCGCAGTTCGGCTGGGCCCCGGGGCTCCTGTGGCTGGTGGTCGGCGTGGTGATGGGCGGCGCGGTGCACGACTTCGTGATCCTGTCCGCCTCGGTGCGGCGCGACGGCAAATCGCTCGCGGAGATCGCCCGGTCCGAGGTCAACCCATTCGCCGGATTCACCGCCTTGCTGGCCATCCTGTTCATCGTCGTCATCGCCCTCGCGGGTCTCGGCCTGGCCGTGGTGAACGCTCTGGAGCGCTCGTCCTGGGGGACGTTCACCATCGCGGTCACCATCCCGCTTGCCCTGTTCATGGGTTTCTACATGTTTCGCTGGAGACCGGGCGCCCAGAGAAGCGGGACGATCATCGGTGTCATCGGTCTCATCCTCGCCGTCATCGTGGGACGCTACATCCCCGGCTCCTTCCTGGAGCCCTGGTTCACCTTCTCGCGCGGCCAGCTGACGTTCCTGCTGGCGGCCTACGGCTTCGTCGCCTCGGTGCTGCCGGTCTGGATGCTTCTGTGCCCGCGTGATTACCTGTCCTCCTACATGAAGATCGGCACCGTGGCCGCCCTCGCCTTCGGCGTCTTCCTGGTGGCGCCCCACATCCAGATGCCCGCCTTCACGCAGTTCGTCGCCGGCGGCGGGCCGATCATCCCGGGCAAGGTGTTCCCCTTCTGCTTCATCACCATCGCCTGTGGCGCCATCTCCGGCTTCCATTCGCTGGTGAGCAGCGGGACGACCCCGAAGATGCTGGACAAGGAGAGTGACGCGCGCCCGATCGCCTACGGGGCCATGCTGTGCGAGGGGTTCGTGGGCGTGATGGCGTTCATCGCCGTGCTGTCGCTGGCTCCGGCCGATTACTTCGCCATCAACGTCCCGCCCGACCGTTTCACCGGTCTGGGCATGCAGGTGAGCGAGCTTCCCGAGCTGTCGCGCGCCGTCGGCGAGGAGGTCGCCGGGCGCACCGGCGGCGCCGTCTCCCTGGCCGTCGGCATGGCGCACGTGTTCGCCAACATACCCGGCCTGCGCGGGCTGATGGCCTACTGGTACCACTTCGCCATCATGTTCGAGGCGCTGTTCATCCTGACGACCATCGACGCCGGCACCCGCATCGCCCGTTTCCTCCTGCAGGAATTCCTGGGGAAATTCTACCGGCCGATGGAGAAGGCCGACTGGGCGCCGGGCGCCGCGATCGCCTCGTTCCTGGTTGTCGGCGCCTGGGGGTACTTCATCCACACCGGGACGATCGGCACCATCTGGCCGATGTTCGGCATCGCCAACCAGCTCCTGGCCGCCATGGCGCTGTCGATCGGCACGACGGTGATCATCAGGTCGGGCAAGGTCCGCTACGCCTGGGTGACGCTCGGCCCGCTGGCGTTCGTCGCCACCACCACCCTGACCGCCGGCTGGCTGACGATCACCGACAACTTCCTGCCGCAGGCGCGCGCCGCCGCCACGCCGGCGCTCCGTTTCCAGAACTACCTGAACGCCTCGCTGACGGGCGTGATGATGGTCTGCATCATCCTGACCATCGGCAACTGTGTCTTCAGGTGGTTCGAGCTGCTGGGCGGTCGTGCGACACCCGCCACGACGACGGCGGACACCGCTTCCTGATCGATTCGGGGCTAGCCGACCGTCATCCGCTTCATGAACGGGATGGCGCGCGACATGAGGCCGCGGTTCGTGGCGAGCAGGGCGTAGTGGCCGCGGTTCATCCAGTGGATCGGCGGTCGGCCCCAGGCGCGCCACAGGCGGCGCACCGAGGCGGGCAGCATGATGCGGTCGTAGCGCCCGGCGATTAGCAAGATACGCTCCTTCGGGACGCGCGGTCGGAAGGCGGCGGGCGAGATGACCTTCCAGGCGCGGGTCAGCCGGGCGCGCTCCAGCATGCCGCAGGCCTGCAGGTCCTCGCGGATGTTCCGCCCGAGGGGCGTGTCGAGGATCGGCGAGACGGGCGAATCGCCGCCGCCTCCCAGCACGACGAAGGCCCAGTCGTGACGCAGCGCCCCCAGGATCCCGGCGAGGTAGGCGCCGAGCGAGTAGCCGAACACGCCGATCGTGCGGTGTCCCTCGGCGCGCAGCCAGTTGGCGGCGCCGAGGAGATCGATGACGCCCTGCCGGAACGCCTCCACGGTCAGGACCACGTCGGCGGAGACGACCAGCTCACCGCTGTAGGCTCCGGGGGGGGTGCGCTCGAAGTGCAGCGGGTGCGCCACGAACGCCACCGAAAACCCCGCCCGCACGAACGGCCGGACGTACAGGTGCTCGATCGTCTTGAGCGTCTTGTGCGCCCAGCCGTGGCTGATCAGGACGACCGCGGCGCCCACCCTGTTCCGGTTGCGGTAGAGGCGCCCGAC
>QHXY01000119.1 GCA_003223145.1 Acidobacteriota bacterium | reverse complement strand
GGCGGCCTTGAAGAGCTGATCCGGACCCGGGAAGCTGTCCGGGGGGACACGGGTCAGCGCCTCGTATCCGATCACGCGCTTCTCCAGGACATCGACGACCGGCTGGTAGACGGCCTCCACGACCCCTGTTCTAAGGACCATCTTGAGGTTCAACGCCGCCTCGCGCTGCTCCTTCTTGCGCTGCTGCAGCGAGTCGGTGAACGCCTGCTCGAGCGCCGAGTAGACCAGCCTCTCGAAGCGCACCGTCGAGTCCTGAGACAGAACCGTGCAGCCGACGTACAGCCCGAAGGTTCCCTGGACCTCCGCGGGCAGGCGGTCGCGGACGAAGCGCTCGAGCTTGATCGCCACCCGGCTGCGCACTTTGTCGATGTCCGGGTAAGCGAGTCCCTGCTCGCCGCGCGGCGGGGACAGCAGGATGACGAACGCGTTGCCGCTGATCATCACTTCGGAAATATAGTCGTCGCGCCTCAGGGTGACTTTCTTGACCTCGAGCAGGAAGGCTGCCAGGCTGCGCACCAGCGACTCGTAGCCCTGCCAGCCGAGCGTCTGCTCGCCGCGCTCGTTCTGCAGGACGCTGATGGACAGCAGGCCGAGCTGCTGCGACTCTCTGAGCAGGCGCCGGATTCGGCCCAGGAGCAGAGGCACGGTGGGCAGGTCCGTGAGCTCGTCATAGAGCAGATCCGTAAGCCCCCCGGCGGTGCCCGCGCCGCGCAGCTCCCCCCTCTGCTTCAAGTCCTTCATCAATTTCCTGCGACGGCTCTGCATGGGCATGGTGTCGGCCTCAGCCGTTGGTCGTGCCGTAGTAGGCGTCTTCCGTCCCGTCGGAGAGGTACTTGGTCTCCGCACGGAGAACCTGGTTGCGTCCCGCCTGCTTGGCCCGGTAGAGCGCGGCGTCGGCGGAGGCGATCAGGTCGGAGCCGGTGCGCCCGTCGTCCGGGAACGTGGCGACGCCCCCGCTGAGGGAGACGATCTTCAGGGGCTGGCTTTCGCGATTCGCGTACGGGTGGGAAGCCACCTTGACCCGGATGCGCTCGGACGCCACCATGGCGCCGTCCTTGGGGGTCTGCGGCAGAAGGACGATGAACTCCGCTCCGCCGTAGCGGGCCGGGGTGTCGTCCGGCCGCACCATGTCCCGCAGGATCTGACCGGTGATCTTCAGCACTTCGTCACCCGCCTGGTGGCCCTGCGTGTCGTTGTAGTGCTGGTCGAAGATGAACACCGAAACCGGGTAATGACCCTTCTCCGCCTTGAGAATCTCCTCCGACAGGCGGTTCATGAAGAAGCGCTTGTTGTAGAGCTTCGTGAGCCCGTCGGAATTCGCCATCTCCTGAATCTGCGAGAAGAGTAGATTGTTATGCAGGGCGATGCTGCCGAGGTCGGCGATCAGATTGAGCATCGTCTTCTCGTACTTGTAGTGACGGGTGATGCCGCCCACGCTGATCACCCCGAGCACCCTCCCCTCGTGCACCATCGGCGCGCACAGCTCGGTCTTGAAGCGGAAATGAGCCGGGACCTCCAGGCTCACGCCTGACTGACGCATCTCGCGGATGAAGTCGTTGGTGTCCATCGGAACCTTGTGCTCGGCGATCCAGCCGATCCGTCCCTCTCCCATCTTGACCTGGAAGCCGACCTTGACATCTTCCGCCAGCCCCCGCTGCTGCACCAGAATCAGCGTATTGACCCGCTCGTCGAGGAAGAACAACAGCACCTGGGTCGGCGCGAACAACCTCTCCGTAATCTTCACCAGCAACGGCGCGATGGCGCGCCGCTCCATGCGCGAGTTGATCTCCTTGGTGAAATCGGGGAGCAGCAGGAAGAAATTCGACAGCGCGGTGTTTTCGGCCTCGAGCCGGGCGACGCTGGTCTTCAGGTCGCGCAGGCCGGAGGCGTCGTTTTCGGGGCGCACCAGTCGACGCGTGGACCGGGTTCGTCGGCCTGCCACACGCCCCAGCTGCCAGGCGACGAACAGCGCTCCGAGGATGCCACAGGCCCATCCCCAGGGCGGCGCCGATCGAAGGGTCGCCAGAGCATCGTTGAGGAAATCCATGCTGTCCCGACTCACCCGCCGGACTCCGGCAGGAGACGACAATCAATTCGCGTGCCGCGCAAACTTAAGGTCCGCAGGGGGGCAATTTAAGGTTACCGTCGTGTCCTTCGGCTGACCGCGTCGCCACGCTGGAACCATGTGAACCGTCGAGGCGGCCGCCGCACGTCAATTATTTGAATCACTTCTCCGGCTTGAAGACCGGGAGGGGGTCGATTCTTGACTCCGGTGAGGGGGCGCTCTAGAGTGATTCGACCACTCACGCATTGCGGGGCGCTCCTGAAGTGAGCCGGACCCTCGATCTGCTGCGCGCCTCCTTGAGCCTTCCCGCCCGCGGGCGCTCGCCCGTTTCCCGCCACAACCGATACCACGCAGGGATCCCGGTGCTGAGCCTCATGCTTCTGGTCTGCCTGGCGCCCGCCTGCCGGTCCGGGGCTGGATCGACGGGGGCCCGCATCGAGCGGGACGGACTGGGGCGCCGCGTCGCGGTCCCCCGTCGCCCGCAGCGAATCGTTTCGCTCGCCCCCAGCGTCACCGCCTCCCTCCTGGCGCTCGGCGTGTCGGAGCGGCTGGTCGGTGTGAGCGACTTCTGCGAGCTACCTCCGGGCACGACCTCCATCGCGCGGGTCGGCGGTCTGCTGAACCCCAGCTTGGAGACCATTCGCGGGCTGCGGCCGGATCTGTTGATCGCCACGACCAGCGGCAACGATCCGTCGCTCGCGCGCCAGGCCGAGACGCTCGGGCTGCCGCTCTACACGATCGACACACCCGACGTCGAGCGCGTCATCCTGGCGCTCCAGGATCTGGCCCGCCTGCTCGATGAGGAGAAACAGGGGGACATCGTGGTCGGCACCCTCCGGTCCCGGCTGCAGTCGGTCCGGTCGCGCCTCGCCGGCCGGCGACCGCCGCGGCTTCTGTTCATCGTGTGGGGCGATCCACTCGTCGTCCCGGGCCGTTCCGCTTTCCTGACGGACGCGCTGGCCCGGGCCGGCGGCGACTCTGTGACGGCCGACGCCCCGGCGGCGTGGCCCGCGTTCGAGGTGGAGTCGGCCATCGCCCGCGCTCCCGAGGTGATTCTCACGACACCGCCGGCCCTGCTCGCCGGGAGACTCCTGATCGTCAGCGAGGCGATCGAGCAGCCGGGGCCCGGGATCGTGACGGGGATCGAGGAGGTGGCCCGCGCGCTCCATCCCGACGCCTTCGGCGCCGCGGCGGCCGTACGGCGCTAGAAAGAAAAAGCCGTGCGAGCCGGAAGCCCGCACGGCGGGGGAATCGGGGGTGGGCACCCGTCTGCCCCTCCCCAATGTGAAAATTCTCCCACACCGGCAGGAGTCGGAACAGCCGATCGGGCAACCTCTGGTGCTTCGATGCAGCGCTGCCGCCGTGCTAGGATGGCGGCTTCCGGTTCCCCGGAGGCGGCAAAATGGGGTTTCTCAAGGGACGGATTGAAGACTACAGCTCGCCGCTGGCGGGCGTGCCGGCAAGACTTTACACCGGTTACTTCTTCCTGAAATATGGCCTGGAGAAATTCAACGGAGGCTTCGGGGGAGCGGCGCTCCACGAGACTCTGACCAAGTGGGCCGCCGGGCCCGCCTATGATCTCTACATTCCCTTTCTGCTGAAGGTGGCGATTCCGCACGCGGGGCTGTTCGCGCATCTGGTGATGTTCGGAGAGATCGTCGTCGGAGGCGCTCTTCTCCTCGGTTGCGCCACCCGGCTGGCCGCCATCGGGGGGGTCTTCCTGTGCCTGAATTTCCTGCTGGCCAGTGGGGCTCCCATCCTCAGTGTGGAGCAGCCTGTGGTCTTCATCCTGCTGCTCGCCACCGTGTCCGTGAGCGCCGCCGGGCGGGTCCTGGGGCTCGACTTCTTCCTCAAGCGCCTGCTGCCGCGCTGGGCGGCCTGAGACCGCCCCGGGGCGTCCGCACCCGGTCCGTCACATCGTTATCGCCGATCGAGCGCTAGGGTTTTCTTACATATAATGCCCCCGATGCTGCACAACGTGCCGGTCGCGCGGATCCTCGGGTTTCTGTCACTCGCGAGCGTGACCCTGCTCAGCTGGATCACCTACGATGGATTCCGTGTATCCGCCGGCACTCTCGGCGCCGGCGCGCATATACGCTTCGCACTTTTCGGGATCGTCGTGGTCCTGTTCACCCACACGATGACCCTGTTTTACTTCGTCGGGACCGGCAGCCGCATCAAGACGGTGGTGCGGGAGCATGATCTCCAGGCTTCCCTGGCCGATCGCACCCGCCGCCTCAAGGCTCGCCTGTTCCCCTGGCTGACCTTCACGCCTCTGGTCACGATGGCGGCGTTCATTATCGGAGGAGGGGCCCATACCCGGATGGTTCCCGGCTGGGCGCACGGCGCGCTCGCCCTGGGGGCCCTGGGCATGAATCTGGTCACCACCCTGCTGGCCATCCTGTGTCTTTCCGAAAACGTGGCGCTCATCGAGGAGATCGATGCCGTCCTGCCCGAGACAGCCGGAGACTAGGCGGGAGGGATCTGTGAGCGCTCGAAGCGACCGTCTTCGTCTGCGCTGAGGCGCGTGACCGTCGCTCCTGCCTCCGAGGTCGCCGCCGCGAGGCTAGGCGCCGCCGAGGATCAGCGTGAGGCCAACGGTGGCTTCGGTCTGCACCTGGCTGCCGCGCGTCGAAGAGCCGTAGTGGACCTGACGCGCGTCGATTCGGAAGCCGACTTTCTCGCTCCCGAAGAACCGGATGCCGGCGCCGTAGTCGTACATGAAGTCGTTTTCGTCACCCACCAGGAAATCGATGATCGGCTGCATGTCAGGGTCGGCGGTCTGGCCGAACATGCTGGAGTTGAGAATACCGCCGCCCCCCGTGACGAATCCGACGACCTTGCCGCGGTGCTGCAGGAAGAAGTTGTAAATGTAGTTCGCGTGCGCCATGAAAAGATCGACGCTCACGCTCTCGCTCTTGGTGACGTCGCTCTTGACGGTATTGGGGATGACGGAGGTGTCATAGACGGTCTTGTGCATGTGGAATGTGCCCGTGGTCGACGTGCCGCTGAAGCCAAACTCGATCATATGCTTCTTGCTGAAGTGATAGCCGAAGCGGAAAGCGTAGGTCGGGCTGTTCTTGATGTTCGAGGTCACCACACGGACATCGCGCGTGCTCGTCGGCGGCGGCAAGATCCCGATCGTCGTCCCGTTACCCAGATTCGGGTCCCCGTAGAAGACGTACCCCACCTGGGGGACCACCTCCCAGGCCTTGTCCCGGTTCTGCGCCCAAGCCTGGCCGGCGAAAGCGGCACACGCCACGGACGCCAGAATCACCCCCCTGATGATGACAGGACGTTGCATCGCTCCCCCACGCAGAGCGCGCCCCGTGCAGTTTCCGCCGGGCCGCCCTTTCGGTGAATCTGCCGGAAAAGACGGGATACCTTTGCAGAACCCCCCGCCGCTGTCAAGACCAAAGTGGCGACCGGGAGAACCCGCGCGGCTGCGGCGCAGCGCCCGCCCGCCATCGCGCCTCCCCCGGGCGCCGCTCCTCCCGCGCGCGTCGGTTCCGCTACAATGGGCACGTCATGCCCCGCGAACCGGTCGAATCGCGCACCCTGTGGAGAGTCCACGAAGGTGGCACCCGTGAGCTCTCGGATTGGGTGGTCGTCGAGGAGCCGCTGGAGATCCGGGTCCAGGGGGAGAGCCTCGCGGTGATCATGAGGACCCCGGGGCATGACCTGGAGCTGGCGACCGGATTCTGCCTGACCGAGGGAGTGGTGAAGTCGATCGACGCCATCGGGACGATCCGGCAGTGCCGCTCGGAAGACGACGGTGAGCTGAACGTGGTGGAGGTCTCACTGGCCCCCGGAATCGGCTTCGACCACGAGCGGCTGCGGCGGAACATGATGGCGAGCGCGGCCTGCGGCCTGTGCGGCAGGGCGTCTTTGGAGGCCCTCGCGACCCAGGCGACGCCTTCGCGATCCAGTCTCCGCGTCCGCCGCGAGGTTCTGCAGGCGCTCCCGGAGCGTCTCCTGCGCGCCCAGGAGAGCTTCGGCCGCACGGGCGCGCTGCACGCCTCGGGGCTGTTCGACGCCGAAGGGCAGCTGCGGGTCTGCCGCGAGGACGTCGGTCGCCACAACGCCGTTGACAAGGTCGTCGGCAGGGCCGCCCTCGATGGTCTGGCGACCGACGATACCATCCTGCTGGTGTCCGGGCGGACCTCGTTCGAGATCCTGCAGAAGGCGGCGGTCGCGGGCATTCCCGTTGTCTGCGCCGTCTCGGGCCCTACGACCCTCGCCATCGAGACCGCTCGCGCCTTCAATATCACCCTGATCAACTTCTTGCGCGGGCAGGGCATGAACATCGCCTCCCGGCCGGAACGGGTCATCACTCCGTAAGAGGGCCCCGCGTCGTGTAGAATAACCGTCTCGGGCGGCGACACGCGAGGGACG
>QHXY01000460.1 GCA_003223145.1 Acidobacteriota bacterium | reverse complement strand
GGAGATCGATCCACGGCCTGCCGGACGACGTGTAGGTGAACGAGTCGACGCGCGGGACACGTCCCTCCTGCAGGATCCTCTCTCCCGCCAGAAGGTGCCAGTAGAAGTCGACCTCCGAGAGCTGCGTCAGGCAGAACGAGACGCACAAGAGAAGCAGGAGTATCAGGGCGGCGCCCGCGACCCAGTGGCTCATCATCGCCCGGGCCCGCCTGCGGGACGGTAGACCGTCAGCGATGAATCACCGTACCGGTAGGTGCGGGCCCGATCCAGGAAGGTGGTCTCGGGCAACGCGTTCTCAGAGGTGGAGCGGTGCTCCAGGACCAGCACGCCCTCCGATGACAGAATTCGCCCCGCCAGACCCAGGGCTGCGGAGAGGTCCGGGGCGTCGTAGGGTGGATCGAGGAAAATGACATCGAAGATCGCCCGACGGCGGGCCAGCTCCCGCAGTGACCGGCACGCGTCGCCCGCGATGAGTCGCCCGGTGCCGGACCAAGGTGCGAGACGAAGGTTTTCACCGATGAGCCTCAGCGCGTCCCGGTCGCGCTCGAGCAGAATCGCCTGCGCGGCCCCCCGGCTCAATGCCTCGCAGCCGACCGCCCCGGTACCGGAATAGACATCCAGAAAGCGCGCGCCTTGGACGCGCAAGCCCAGGATGTCGAACAGCGCCTCGCGGACCCGCTCGCCCGTCGGCCTGATGAGCCCAGCGCGCGGCCCTTTCAGCCGGCGCCCCCTGGCCTTTCCGCCTGTGAGTCGCAACGTGTCTCCCCGGGCGCCCGCTTCCGGTCGGCCTGACAGGCGGGGCGTGGATTATACACCGCGCCGAAACGCATCCCTTTTCTTGACTTCCCCCGATCTCACCGGTACGATCTCGCGCAACTCCATCAGGGACTTGGAGTTTTCGGGACGAGCCGAATGAGGGAAGACGCCGAAGGGTGATGAGCCGTCTGATACGTGGTGTCCTCTGGGCTCTGGCTCTTCCCTCTCTGTACGCCGGGATCGCCACTCTCCTGCCTTCCCCAGGCCCCGCAGCCGCCATCCTCGCGGTCGACCCCGGACCGATCGACCGGCCCCTCCACCTGATCGGAGCCGATTTCAACCGCGACGGGTACGACGATCTCGCCATCGCCAACTTCCGGGGCGGCACGATCACCATCCTGATCAACCAGAAGGACGGCACGTTCGCTCCGGAGAAAGACTCGCCGTTCAGCGTGGGGCCGGCCACCATCGCCACCCCCAGCGCCGGCCCGTTGTTCCTGGCCACGGGGGACTTCGATCCCGAAGACGTCGATGGGGACGCGGTCACCAACGACGTCGACAACTGTCCCAATGTCTACAATCCGATCGGCACCGCGGGCGTTCAGCCCGACACTGGCTCGTTGGGTGTCGGGGATGCCTGCCGGACCTTGACGACCGTCGACTCGGATGGCGACGGTGTCCCCGACTACGATCCGGTCACCCACGTCCTGGACAACTGTCCGCTGACCTACAACCCCTTGCAGGAGCCGGAAGTCGCCGCCGGTCTCGATGGTGACTGCACCAAGACGACGGACAACAACGTCTTCCTTTACGGCGTCGACGGCCAGTGCGGCACCTCTGACGACCCCGTGGCCATTTGCTTAGCCGGCGGCAACAAGGGCAAGGTCTGCCTCAACAATGGCGACTGCCCGGGCTCGATTTGCCAGACCAGGGTCGGCGCCGCCTGCTCGCGCAGCCCCGACCTGGCCATCGTCGAGACGACTTCAGGGGGCGGCTCGATCCTCGGCATCATGCGCGTGCGCGTCAACGACGGTCAGGGGGGGCTCCGGAGCCGCAACTCCCTGCAGTTGAGCGTCGGTCCGGTCCAGACGGTGATCGGTGATTTCAACGGTGACGGGAAGCAGGACATGGTGGTCTCGAACAGCGGCACCAACGCCCTTTTGTGGCTCACCGGAACCGCGGACGCCGAGTTCGGGCCGATCTGCGCGGCCGGCGCGAGCAAGGGGAAGCTCTGCGGCAGCAACCTGGATTGTCCCGGATCGGTCTGTCAGCAGACGCTGGTCATGACAACCGGGAATCAGCCCGCGGGACTGGCCGCGGGCGATTTCGACGGTGACGGCGCCCTCGACGTCGCGGTCGCCAACCGGGCCGATAAAACCGTGGGTCTCTATATCAACAGTGGCAACGCTCTTCCCAAGACCGAGTCGTCCACACTCTCCACCATCGGGCGGGGCCCCTCATTCCTGCTGGCCGGTCCGGCGAAGAACGGGGATGTATGCGCCATGCTGGTCGTGCTCGACCAGGACCTGCAGGTCTGCAGCGGCGGCACCAACGACGGGAAGTTCTGCATCACCGATCTGAACTGTCCCGGGGGGGGAACTTGCCAGATCGCCGGGGCCGACGACGGGAAGATCGAGACCTTCGTCCCTTCCATCTGCGCTCCGGGCGCGACCATGAGCCCCGTTCAGACGATTGACCTTGGACCGGGCCATCGTCCGATCAATGGCGCGCTTACCGACTTCGACGGTGACGGCAAGGCTGATCTGGCGGTGGCCGATTTCAAGGGAAACCAGGTTCTGGTCTACAAAGGAAAGGGCGACGGCACATTCGATCCGGCGATCGTCCTGCCGGGCGGCCCGTTTGCCAGTCCCTCGGCGCTGGCGGTCCTGAACTACGACCCCAACAACGGCCCCAACCCCGACCTCGCCGTGCTCGGCTTTGCGAGCAACCGGGTCGATCTCATCCATAACGACAGTATCCCGGGGTTGCTGTCGTTCACGGTGGCGCCGACCACACCTGTGTCGCCCTGGGCCAACGTTTCGGCCATGTCCATTTTCGCCGCCGACGCCTCCGACAGGCTGGACTTGGTGATGCTGGTCGCCTCGCCGCCGCGTGTCGACGTCCTGTCGGGCACCGGGGAGACGTTCCGCGTTCTGCCGCCCGAGCCGCTGTCGAAGCCCACCGCCGCCACCGGGATGGGGGTCGCCGATCTCAGACAGGACGGCATTTCCGACATGCTGGTCCTGGACGGCCCCGGCGGCACGGTGATGCCGGTGATCACCGAGCTGACCGGCGCCCAGACGGAACGTCCGTCGGTCGCGGTCGGCGCCAACCCCGTGCAGGCGTCCGTGGGGCCTCTCGCCCTGCACGGCCCGCTGTTTGGCGATGACTACGACCGGGACGGCGTGCCCAATGGAATGGACAATTGCCCGACCCGCTACAACCCTCCCAATTGTCCCGTCAACGACCCGATCGGGCACCCGGAATGCTTCGTCGACATCGCTTGCCAGAGCACCGCTCCTGGCGGCGCCGTCCCCAACGATTGTTCCCAGAAGAATGCGGCAGGGCAGTGCGACAGCGACGGCAACGGGGTCGGCGACCAGTGCCAGGTCCTGGGCGCCCTGGCCTGCAAGGGCGGAGCGAACGACGGGCTCCCCTGCACCTTGGATAACGATTGTTCCCCGGGAGTCTGCCTGTGCCCGAACCTCGACACCGATCAGGACACAGTTCCCGACTACGACCAGTTCTCGACCACGACCCCGAAGAAAATCGACAACTGTCCCTGGACTCCCAACACCAACCAGAGCGACGTGAGCAATAACGGGCTCGGCAACGGCATCGGCGATCTGTGCGACGACACCACGTGCACCGTCCTGTTCGGCATCGGCACGTGCGCCTCCGGGCCGAAGAAACAGGCGGTCTGTGCCACTGATGCCGACTGCGAGGCCCCGGTGAACGACATCGTCGTGGTCAACAAGGGGGACGGATCGCTGTCGTTGCTGACCGGGGACACCTCCGGGACCTTCCGCCCTGCGCCCGGCACCTGGTCCGCTCTGAGCGGATTCTCGAACCCGGTGGCGGCGCTCGTCGGCCATTTCTCGTTCAACTGTTTCACCGACGTCTTCAACAACACGACCTGCACCCAGAACCCGCAGACCGACATCGTGGTCGCGGAGCAGGGCAACCCCGGAAGCGGCGACGACGCGCTGAAGCTGTTCGTCGGCGACGGAAGCGGCCATTTCACGGCACCCTCGGCCCCGGTGGCGCCGCAGACGGCCCTGCAGGGCGACCCGACGGCCCTGCTTCTGGCGGACAAACAGAAGGTATGCGCCAACCCGTGGGTTGCGGGCAACGACCCTCGGTTCCGCTTCGAGAGGCACGGGAATACCGCGGTCGTCGCGGCGATCGAGCCGGCGACCTCGAGCATCGGCGTCTACCTGCCCAGCAGCGAGGGACTGGTCCCTCCACCGGCCAATCCGAGCCCGCTGCCGCTCGCCTCGCCCCCCAGGGATGCCCTGTTCGTCGATTTGAACGTCGACGGCATCGAGGATCTTGTGTCGTTGTCCTCCGGCGCCGCGACGCCGAACATCACGATCTTCATCGGCATGGGCAACGGATTGTTCTTCACCGACCCGACGTTCAACCCGACGGACAACCTCGACGGGATGACCCTTCTGGCGGCGGGAAACATCAGGCCGACGAACGATCTAACCTACCCGGACGTCGCGCTGTTCAGCAGCGTCGACCGGGCCCCGATCATCCTGACTAACGTCCTGACCGGTCGGGCCGACGTGGACGGATCGGGGCGCGTCGACGGTTACGACCTCGCCGTCCTCGCCCACTCCTTCGGGGCGCACCGGGGAGAGAACTTCACGCTCCTGCCAGACGGAACGCTCGACCAGACCGGGACCGGCGCCACCAGAGTGCTGGTTCCGAGCGGCTGCGTCCTGGCCGATGGGCACGACATGCCCGTGGGCCTCGTGCCGTGCGACCGGTCCCTCGATCCGATGACGACTCAGAACGGCCAATGCCCGGGCCCGTCGCTTTACGGCCTGCCGGTCGACATCAACCTCGACGGCCAGGTGGACGGCACGGATCTGGCCCTTCTCGCCAGTCTGTTCGGCAAGAGCCCCTGATCCTGTCCTACTGGTTCAACCCGCGGATCTCCCCGGGCAGCATGTTGTAGAAGAAACAGGCGCTGACGCCCTCCTGATCTTCGGGGAATTCCTTGGGCAGGGGCGGCAACGGACTGCTCGCCCGCAGAGCGTCGGAGACCGCGCGGTCGAAAGGAGGCACGCCGGCCTGGCGGACGACGTCGATGCCGGAGATCGTGCCGCTCTTCTCGATGACGAAGTGCGCGCAGGTGTACCCGCGAATCCCTTCACGGAACGCCAGGGGGAGGCGGTCGACCCAGTGATTCTCGATGATGATCTTCACCTTGCGCGCGTAATCTCCCCAGGGGAAGTCCTGGGTGTCGAAGGACATCGTCCCGGTGGCCAGGCTCGGCATGAGATAGGCCGGATTGTCGAACAGCTTCTTGCTTTCCTCGCCCGCGCCGGATAGGGCGCGCTGCAGGCTCTCGCGGGCAGCCGGGGAGATGCCCTCCGACTGGACGGCGCCCTTGCTGACGCCAGCCGGACCGCCAGCGGCCCCGGGCGCCCGGCCCGCCGGCGGGACGATGCCCGAGGCGACGGACGGCGCCTGGTTCTCGGCGGGTTTCTCCGCGTTGGCGGCGTCTCCCCCCTCGCCTCCGCGCCTTGGATCCGCCTGCCGGGCACTCTCCCCGCTCCCCTGCGCCGGGTCGGCCGGTGGCCGCGGCCTCTCCACGGACTGCGTGTCGCTGCTCCCCTTCTGCTGGGGCGACGGCGGCTCGAGCGTGTCGCGCCCCGCCTTGAGCCTCGGATCCGGCCGGATGCGCTCGATCGTGTCTCCCTGCGAGTGCGGGTCGATGGAGAATTGCTTCACCCCGGGGGGCGTCGCCACCTCCTGACGGGCCCGCCGGCTCTTGTCCGACAGCAACCGCGCGTTGGGGTTCTTGTCGGTCGGGTTGTCGTCGGGGATCCGGACGTAGGCGAACTGCATGGGGATCCGGGGCGGCTTGCGTTCGGCCGCCTTCTCGGGCTGCGTGAGCCTGAGTGTCTCATCCGCCGGGCGCTGCAGCGGCGGCCGGGGCGCGAGAAGCCGCACGATCGACTCGGGCAGGATGCGGGTTGCGATCCCCGGACCAATCAGGAACAGCAGAAGCAGCAGGAGATGCAGGCCGACCGACAAGAACACCGCCTCCGCGCGACTCAGCTTGACGGCGGGTTGTTCGACAGGCTCTTGCAGCGAAAGAAATTCCATCGGACCTCGCCAGCCATCCTGAGAGCGCCCCGCCGATCGCCGGGGGCGGACCGTGGCGCCTCCCTGGCGCTCTTCGGGCCCTAGAGGGCCGCGGCGAGATCGTGGAACCCTCGCCGGATGGCGTTCATGTCGATCTCCTTGAACTCGGGGTGCACCCGGTTCGTCAGGAGAACGTAGATGCGCCGGACGAGCGGGTCGATCCAGAGCGACGTTCCCGTGAATCCGGTGTGCCCGAATGAGCCGCGGGACATCATCCCGCCGGCGCTGCCGCCGGGAGAAGAAGCCAGCAGAAACCCCAGCGACCGATCCTGACCCAGTCCCGCGGTGAGGCTGGTCCTGAACAACTCGCGCTGCCGGTCCCCCAGGAGACCCGACCCGTCACCGAGGAACTCCCGCGCCACCGCGTGCACGGCCCGTGCGGTCCCGAACAGACCGGCGTGCGCGCTGACTCCCAGGAGC
>QHXY01000459.1 GCA_003223145.1 Acidobacteriota bacterium | reverse complement strand
CTCGCCGATCGAGCTGCCGATCCTCGCCACGGCGGCCGCCATCCTCTTCCTCGCCACGGTCCTGCACGCCGAGGCCGGGCTGGTCATCCTCATTCTCTCCATGCTCCTGTCGCCGGAAATTCCCGTCGCCGGTCTCGGCGGGGGCGGTCTGGAGGGGAGCCGATCGCTCGTCCTGCGAACCGAGGACCTTCTCCTCATGCTGGTCGGCTTCGCCTGGATCGCGCGCATGGCGATCGACAAGGATCTGGGGGCGATCCGGCGCACGCGGCTGAACGTCTGGATCTTCGCCTACTCCGCCTGCTGTCTGTTCTCCACCCTGATCGGCATCGAGGCCGGGCGCGTGCGGCCGCTCCAGGGGTTGTGCTTCGTCGCCAAGTACGTGGAGTACTTCATCATCTTCTTCATGACAGTGAACTACGTGCGCAGCGCGCAGCAGCTGCGCCGTCTCCTCGCTGCGGCGCTGATCACCGCCGCCCTCCTCGGTATCTACGGCTGGTGGCAGATGCCCTCAGGCATCAGGCCGTCGGCCCCCTTCGAAGGGCCCGAGGGGGAGCCGAACACCTTCGGCGGGTACCTGGTCCTGGTGTTCAGCGTCGCCTGTGCTCTGGCGCTGACTCTGCCGGCCGTTCAGACACGATGGAGGCGTGGCTGCGCCCTCCTCGCGGTCCTCGTCATCCCGCCGCTCCTGGCGACCCTGTCGCGCAGCTCCTGGGTCGGTCTGGCCGTGTCGCTGACCGTGCTGGTCGCCCTGTCCCCGAAGCGCCGGCTGCTCCTGGGCGCGACCTTCGTGGCCGGCTCGCTGCTGTTCCTGGCGCACCCGCAGAAGCTCGAGGAGCGGCTCCTGTACACCTTCCACGGAGAGGAGCACGACCAGCATTCGGTGCAGGTCGGCCGGGTGAACCTCGACCCTTCCGCCTCGGCGCGTCTATCGTCCTGGGGCGCCGCGCTCGAGGGCTTCGTCGAGCACCCGCTGGCCGGGTGGGGGGTCACCGGCTTCGGGTTTCTCGATGCCCAGTATTTCCGCATCCTGGTGGAGATCGGGGCGTTCGGGTTCGCCGCCTTCGCCATGCTGGTGGGGACCGCCGGGGTCACGTTCTACCGCGCCTACACCACTCTGCCCGATCCTCTTTACCGTGGCCTCGGGCTCGGGATGACCGCCGGCCTCGGCGGCCTGCTGGCGCACGCCATCGGCACGAACACCTTCATGTTGATCCGCGTCATGGAACCGTTCTGGCTCCTCACCGGTCTGGTGGTGGCCTGTGAATCATTCGCGCGTGAGGCCTGACGTGCCGAGGAACACGCCCGCCGGCCAGGACTTCTTCCCCGCCTCGGGGGAGCGGCGCGTGGCCGCCCGGGGCATCGCGTGGGGCGGCGTCGAGTCGGCGACCTCCGCGCTGGTCGGATTGGTGCTGACCCCCCTCGTGGTGAAGTCCTGTGGGCTCGAGGGGCTGGGTCTCTGGTCCGCCTCCTGGTCGCTGGCGCACACCACCAACCTGCTCGACCTGGGGATCGGCGCGTCATACACCCGCTTCACGTCCCGAGCCATCGCCCTCTCCGACACCTCGGGACTGAACCGCACACTGGGGGCGGGCATCGGTTTCCACATCGCCCTGGCGACGCTGATCGCCGCCGGCGCCCTCCTGGTCGGCCCGCGCGCGCTCGGTGTCGTCGTACCCGGCGGCGCGCTGGCGTCCCAGGCGAGCACCGTCTTCGGCTGCACCCTCGCCACGGTGGTGCTGCGCACCGTGCTGTCGGCCTACCGGGGCGTGGTGGCGGGAGCGCAGCGGCTGGATCGGCTCGGACGGATCGGCTCCGCCGCCTCGGTGCTGGAAGGATGCGGCGCCGCCGTGGCGCTGGGCGCCGGCTGGGGCGTGCAGGGGATGGCGGTGAACTCCCTCTTCTGGGGCGGCGCGGCCTCGCTCGCCGAAGCGATCGCGGCGCACCGTCTGGTGCCGGGCCTGCGTGTCGTACCGTTCCTGGCGGGTCGCGCCGAGTGGAGCGAGCTGCTGTCGTTCGGACTGCGTATCCAGGTCGTGCGGGCCGCCGAGATTCTGGGCGCGCATGTTCCGCGCCTGACGCTGGCGTTCGGGCCTGGATTGGCCGTGGCGGGAATCTACGACCTCGGCGCGCGCATCGCCGGAGTCCTGCAGGTGTCCGCCCTCCCCCTGCCGGTCATCCAGCCGCTGGCCGGTCGCCTCGCGGCGCGCCATGAGGAGTCCAAGCTGCGCGCGCTCGTTGAACGGGCCACGCGCTACGTGGCGATCCTGGCAATTCCAGGTGTCACCCTCGTCCTCCTGGATGCGGAGGCGATCCTGAGAGCGTGGACTGGCCGCCAGGTGCCGTCCGCCGCGGCGGGCGCCGCCCGCCTGCTCGCCGTGGCCCTGACGGCCGCCTACCTGGCCTCGCCCCTCCGCCTGGTCCTGCGCGGCATGGGTAGACCGGGCATCGAGGCCGTGGCGGCCCTGTGCGGCTCCCTGCTGCACGTATCTCTGGCGCTCGTCCTGGCGAAGCCGTTCGGGGCGCCCGGCGTGGCGTCCGCCGCCTTGGCGGCCGCGACTCTCTCGGCCGCGCTGCTCGGCCTCGGGGCGCACCGGGCCGCGCCGGGGCTGGCGCGCGCGGCCGCCGGCGCCCTGCCCGCTCCCCTCCTGGCGGGGGTTTGCGGATTCTTCGCTTCCGCGGCCCTGCGGCTCGCTCTCGCCGGGGCGAGCGCCACGCTGGTGACGCGCGCCGCCGCTCTGGAACGCCTCGTACCGGAGACCCTGGCGCTGTCCGCAACCGCGCTCCTGGTCGTCTGGTGGCATGGAGGCGTCGAACGGCAGGACCTGGCCGCCGTGGC
>QHXY01000116.1:11175-15291 GCA_003223145.1 Acidobacteriota bacterium | reverse complement strand
ATAACCCGTACGGTCTGGCCAACGCCCTGCAGAAGCTCGAGGACAGCAGCCGGCGGATCCCGATGCTGACCGCCGGGCCGGCCTCCAGTCATCTGTTCATCGTCAAACCGTTCACCGGGCAGGCGCTGGCGAACCTGTTCAGCACCCATCCTCCGATCCGCGAGCGCATTCGGCGCCTGACCGGCCGCTGAGACAGGGAGAGCGTATCCGCCGGCCGCCGCTTCGATGCGATATCACAGTGACATGACGGACAAACACGTGACACCCGACGGTACAAAGCCGACGGTCAACGAAAAGATCGAGCGCGAGGGCAACGGGCGCGACCAGGCCTTCTCCGTCATCGATCGAAGACCCGCCTACCGGGACGATGTCCAGCCCGCGTCGGAGCGCGGTCTCCCCACCTACGTCGAGGAGCTCAAGACCCGGACCGAAGAGGCGGAGCGACGTGTCCGGGAGATCTCCGCCGCGTACCGCCTGATCAAGACGCGTCGACATGGCTCGCGCGGACCTGATGCGCAAGGTGCTTGATGTCCTGGACGATCTCGACCGCGCCATCGCCGCCGCGCCCGGCGCCGCCGACCCGACCGCATTGCTGGCCGGCGTCACCATGATCCGCGACTGCCTGTTTCAGGTCCTGGCGTCCGAGGGCGTTCAGGCGATCCAGACCGTGGGACAGCGCTTCGATCCCGCCACGGCCGAGGCCATCGCTGTCGAGACGACTATGGATGCCGGGAAGGACAATCTGGTCCTGGCGGAAGCGACGAAGGGATACGTGCTGGGCGGCTCGCTCCTCCGCCCCGCGCGCGTCAAGGTGGCACGCCACGCGTCGCCGGCGACCGGAGGGGGGGGAGGACGATCAGCAGGCGCCCGTCCCTGACCGAGAAATATCCCGGGGTACTGCGTCGTCCCGCCCGGACGTCCAGGATCAGTAGTCGCCGGGGAGCCGCTGGCGGGCGGCGGGACGGGGTGCGTCCCGGCGAGAAGATTCTCCGGTGCCACGCCGTCGATGTCGGGGGCCGGCGCGCCCCGGCCCCGCGCGCGAAGAAGATCCCCTGCATCTCCCTCAGCTCCGGGCGGTAACCGTGCATGCCGCGCGCCGGCGGAGTCTCCTTGGTGCCGTCGACAAAATAGGCCCCCATGGGGGCGATCGCGACCAGGTCGCCGGTGCGCGACGGGACACCGTACCGCAGCCCCTCCGGCAGACGGTCCAGTTGGAACAGGGACAGACCCTCGATGCGTCGCAGGGCGGCCTCCGCCGCGGAGCAGGCCCGCGCGTCCGGGCAATAGATGTTGGACACCGCCCCGGTCGAGACCGCCCGGGCCCGCCGCGCCTCCCCCACCCCGAGAATTCCTCGAGTGCGCAGCGTTCGAGAAACCACGGCCATCCCGTGATCCGACACGACGACCAGGGCGGATCGAGGCACGCCGTCCAGGGCCTTCAGCAGGCGCGCGACCAGGCGATCGGTTCGCAGCACCCGATCGAGCACCGCAGGTGCGTCGGGCCCCTCGCTGTGGCCGACCGCATCGGGCCCATGAAGGTAAGCCAGGATGAGCCGGGGCCGATCGCGCCCGGAGAGCGACAGCCAGTCCAGGATGCGATCGATCTTTTCGGAGTCCCTCGTTTCCGCCGAGAACGGCATTCTGTGCGTCGCCGCGATTCCTCGCCACGGCGCGTACGAGAACACCCAGTGGGCAATGGCGGTGCGGACTCCCTGGCGCTCGGCGGTGACCCAGAGAGGCTCCGCCAGCAGCCACGCGGGATCATCATCCCGCCTGAAATCTCCTCGGACACGATCGAAAAACTCGTTGTTCACGATCCCGTGTCTGTCGGGGTAGACGCCGGTGGCCAGGGTGGCGTGGGATGGAAACGTTGAGGACGGGAACGGCGGGACAAGGGAGCCGGCGGAGGCGCCCTGAGCGGCCATGCTGGCGAGGGCCGGAGCCCTCGCCCTCGCCGGATAGTCCCAGCGCATCCCGTCGATCGACAGGAGGACCACCGTTTCCGCCGGCCCCATGTGAGGCGTATCCGTAGGGGCAGCAGGGGTCTGTCCCACGAGGATCGCGACCGCCAGGACCGCAAGACCCGTGGCGACCCGGTGCGGGCGATCAGGCAAGGTAGGCCACGGCAAACCCAATCTGGCCGAACAGCATCATGAGATACATGTGCGTCCAGGAGGGGTGGTTCTCCGACTTGGCGAGGGCAGAGGGATCGCGCAGGACGAGTCGGGCCGTCCAGGCACCCCACGCCGCCAGGACCAATCCGAGGATCGTCAGGAGCGTCGGGTCTCCGGTCAGGACCGGCCCGTCGCCGAAGGGGTCGCGAAGCCACACCCCCAGCGGGATGAGGAGCCAGGGCAGGACGAAAAAGGGAGCGATGAAACGCGCCGCCCGATTGACCCCCAGCCGGATCGGCAGCGTGACGCAGCCGTGCGCGGCGTCTCCCTCCATGTCCGAGAAGTCCTTGCTCGTGGTGGCGCCCAGGAGGAACAGCAGGAAGATCGTCCCTATGAACCACGGCTCCAGGTGCAGGACGCTTGCGACCATCGACCACCCGGCCACCTTCAAGAGGCAGCCGCGCGGCACCGCGATCGTCAGATTCGCCCAGATAAACACTGGTGCTCCCGGAGGGGCGCGGTCGCCTTGTCCCAGAGCGTGATACGCGGGTAGCTCACCACCAGCCAGGTCGGCAGCAGAGCGAGCCCATAAAGCAGGACGGCGAACCGGAGCCCCGCCCCCATCGAGATCGCCCCGGAGGCCAGCGGACGATGCGGCTTGTTGCGGCGATCAATCTCCAGATCGTGGTACTGGTTCATGACGTTGCTCGCCGCGTTCAGCAGGGCGGCGGTCAGGGAGCCGAGTCCGATCATCAAGAGAACAGACAGCGAGAAGCGGCGCACCGGATCGGGATTGTGCGCCGAGCCGAAGGCGGTCAGAGCCCCGGAGACCACCCCGAACGTTGGTGGCAGCAGTGTGAACGGCCGGGTGAAGGTGAAGTACAGCCTGGCCCTCGAGGCAAAGCCTCTGATCGGCGTGAGCGCGATTCCGTCCATGGCCGCATCGTACGACACTCACCCCCGTTCAGGGTGTGGAATCGGCTCCCCCCTCGGGTTCCAGCGGCGCACGTCTCATCGCGAACGAACGGCCTGCGGAACCGCTCCGCACCGGCTTTCCAGCAGGGCGATATACCTGTCCCTCATCAGGGTGCGCAGACGCGCGTCCATCTCGAGCGCCGTGGCGGTGTCGATCTCCCTGGCGATCTCCCCGCCGGTGGCACGGAGCGTTGAGCCTCGTTCGTCCTGGAGCGTGATCGCGCCCGCGATAGACGCGTTCTGCGATCCTGCGCGGGATCTCGACCCTGTGTCTCGAGCGCCCTCCTGCGAGGCGAGCCCGAAGAGCCGCGCGACCTCGCGGTCCGCGCCGGGCAGCCCGGCCCGCACGGTGCACGCATACTGACCGGACGAAAGGGAGAGCGTGCCGTCTTCGGAGAGGGAGATCACGCGGTCCGGGAACTCGAAGAGCAAGATGCGCCCGCGCGTAGTTCCGAGCAGCGGAGCGACCTTGAATGACGCCGTAGGCGGAGCGGCGGGCGCCACCGCCCCGCTTGCCTCCGTCGCACGCTCCAGACCAACCGCCTTCGGCGCCGCCGGGCCTGACGCGTCCTTGTCCGTCATCCCTGTTGCTTCTTCCCGCAGGACCTCCTCTCTCTTTCCGGGCGCGACCGAATCCTGCCGCTCCGGGACCTCCGAATAAACGACCCTGCCCTGTGGCTGGGCCGAACCGCCCCGGTGGTCCGGTGCCCCATTCGCGCCTGCCGCAACTTCAGGTTCATTCCGAGGAGCGTCCGCGATGGAAACGCCGTCCGCCGCTCTCGCTGCGGGCGCCGGTGGCGCGCTCTCGGTCGTCGTCTGGGCCACCTTCGGGTGGGCACCGCGATCCGGCGTGTTGTCCTGACGAAGGATCCAGAGACCGAGCGCCAGGACGACACCGGCCGCCGCGCCCAGAGCGAGCCGGTACGACCGCGGGCGGAACCACGGCTGCAGCAGGCCGGACCTGGCGGCGGCGTCGAGTCGATGGTTGATCCGCGTCCCGAGATCCGCCGCGACGGGCGGAGTCGCG
>QHXY01000116.1:0-10969 GCA_003223145.1 Acidobacteriota bacterium | reverse complement strand
CGACGTCCCGCAGTGCGAGGATGACCCTCCATGGTGCCGGCAGCCGCCCCAGACACTCGGCCAGGCGGCGGGCCAGGTCCCGCGCTTCGAGCGCCTGCAGTGGCGAGGGTGGCGCGCTCGCTGGCCCGGCCGCCCGGACGTCCGCATGCTTCAACCCGTCGGCGCTCTCCTCCTCCAGACTTTCGGACATACGGCACATCCTCTCTTCGGATCGGTCGAGGTGGTTGAGGGCGCGGGTGACCGCGATACGGTGCAGCCAGGTGGACAACCGGGACTCACCGCGATAACCGGGAAGACCCTGGAAGGCGGCCAGGAAGACCTCCTGGACCACGTCCTCGGCGTCTACCCGATGACGGACGATCCGCCATACAACCGCCCAGACGTGCGCCAGGTGGCTCTCGACCAGGCGATCGAACGCCTCGCGGTCTCCCTGCCGGGCGCGGGCGATCTCCTCCGACCTTCCGGTCATCCGCCACAACATGCCACGGGGCCGCGCCCCAGAACCCATCGACCGGCTCATCGCGACATGGGACAGCCTCGCCGCGCCAAAGTTCCACCCGCCGAGAGAAAATTCCGTCCGCTTCGCGGCCGCGTCACCCGAGTGCGGGGCTTCGTCCCGCGCTGCTTCACAGCCACGACGCCAGGGTGATCCCGGTGAGTGCTCCCACCAGGGTGTTGGAGAAGTTCACCGCCTCGTTGTCGATGAGCCCGCGTGCCTCGAGGGTCGCTCCGAGCATCGAGTCGGCCGTGGATCCGACGAACGCGGCAGCCAGGACGATACCGGTCCGCTCGCCCCCGATCAGCCCCGTGGAGACCGCCACTCCGCACACCAGCCAGGCCGCCACCAGCCCGGCCAGCGTGCCCAGCCAGGAGACCGCGCCGTCGGTCCCCGCCGGGACCGGCCGGAGCGTGGTGATCAGGACGGGGCGGCCCCCGTAGGCCCGGCCGATCTCGCTGCTGACCGTATCGAAGGCCGCCGTGGCGTAAGCGCAGACGAACGCCAGGGCGAACAGCTTCGGGGATGCGGAGGAGGACACCAGGAACGCCAGGTAGACGCCGACGGAGCAATTGGCCAGGGCGTGCCGCGCCGACCTCGCTCCCTTCTTCTCCTGCGCGATCCCGGCCCGCTCCTTGCGCCGCAGCCCGAGTCGGGTTGCGCCCGATCCAAGGACGAAAAAAGCGATCAGCACCAGGAACCCGCGCCAGCCCGCCAAAGCAAAGGTAAGGACCCCGACCAGGAACCCCGCGATCATTCCCGATCGATCGACTGTCCTGGTGGCCCGGAACAGGAACGCCAGGATGGCGTTGACGGCCAGGCCGATGAGCAGCGCGATCCGGATTCCGGGGACGGCCGCGGCGAAGCGGTCGGCGTCGAACTGCACCAGACCGGCGAGGAAGGCCCCGGACAGCAGAGGCACCGTCAGGTTGTCGTTCAGGCGCCACGGTAGCGACTCCATGAACGCCGCGAACAGCGACGTGGACCCCGCGAGGAACGCCGCCTCCATGCCGCCCCGACCCATCCAGATCAGGATCGTCCATGAGAAGAGCGTAGCCGCAATCGCGAAGGCGAACGATCCCTCCACCGTCTTCGATCGGTTCCAGGGAATCGGCCGGCGGCCGTAACGCCGGCCCACGAGGCCTGCGGCGCTGTCGCCCGCCGCCATGATTCCCCAGGCTGCCCCCGCCACTTCCTTGTGGCGGTGGAACAGCAGGACCAGCAGCAGGACCGCGACGGGGTAGATCACCACGCCAGAGCGCCAGGGCCGGTCCCGTTCCTCCCCTCGGAACAGGGAAGGGGCGACGCGCGGCAGGACAAGGACATTGAAAAGGATCGCCGCGCCGGCCGCACACGCCGCCTGCAAGGGCGTCAAGTCCCGCAACAGGAACGCCAGCCCTCCGACAGCGAAATGAACCGCTCGGCGCGCCGTCTCGTTGGTTGTCTGCATCGCGCGCTCACGCCCCCCCGGTGCCCTTGGCCGACTCGCCGCGCAGAGCCTGGAGGGTCTGCCGGAGTCCCTCGCGCAGCGCGGTGACCCGGTACCCGATCTCTCCGATCGCCCGCCCGCTCGAGTAGGCCCAGTGATAGCGGAACGTCGCGATGGCGCCGTCGGTGAACTCGGGAGGCGACCCGCCCAGCCGGGCCCAGGCACGCAGACCCTTTCCGGCCGCCTCGGCCATCCAGAACGGAATCGCGCGGCGCGGGGGCGGGATCCCGGTCAGCTCGTGCAGGAGGGTGAACAGCTCGTCCTGCGTGACGTTCTCACCTCCGAGGATGTATCCCCTGCCGGGCGACCCTCTCTCCAGGGCCAGGAGGTGTCCCTCGGCAACGTCGTCCACGAAGGCGTAGCAGATGCGCGTCGGGCGCCGACCGAGCCGGGTCTTGAGCCGGCCCGCCAGGTAGTCCCTGAGCAGCCGGTCCAGGAGGTTGCCCTGGGTCGCCGCGCCCGGGCCGTAGACCACTCCCGGATACACGATCACGAGAGGCGCGCCGCCGCGGGCCCGCTCGACGGCCACTCTCTCGGCGACCCATTTGCTGCGCTCGTAGTCGGTGCGGAAGTCAAATTCGGCTCGCTCGTGTGTTTCGTCCAGAGGCTGCGGCCCGGTCGGGCCGAGCGCCCCGATCGTCGAGGTGTAGAGCACCCGCCGAACGCCCGACTTCTCCGCCGCGCGCAGCGCGGCAGCGAATCCTTCCACGTTCACGCGGTCGAACGCGCGTCGATCCCGCGCCCACATCTTGACGAAGGCGGCCATGTGCACCAGGGCGTCGCACCCGGCGAGCGCCCGCTCGATGGAGCCCTGGTCGAGCACGTCACCGGCCACCGGACGACAGGCGGGTGGGAGCCTGTCCTCCCTTCCCGGTCTCACCAGCGCCCGCACGGTGTGACCCGCGGCTGCCAGCCGCGCAGCGACGTGCGCGCCGAGATAGCCGGTGGCGCCCGTGATGAGGACTTTCATGCGCCCACCGCCGCGCCGCGGCCGCCGCGCAGGTACTCGATCAGGGCCTCCTGCCAGGGGCGCGGCGTCTCCCCGGTCAGGCGCGAGTAACGGGACGTGTCGAGCGCTGAATAGGAGGGGCGCACCGCGATCCGCCCGGCCTCGGACGTCGGCATCGGCACCAGCGGCACGTCGTGGAAGCCGCACGTCCTGAGAATCAGCCTGGCCATGGCGTAACGGGAGCACACGCCCGCATTGGCGAAATGCACCACACCGCGGGCCTCGCGCAGGATCAGGCCGTGCAGCGCGCGCGCCAGGTCGACGACGCAGGTGGGCGAGCCGAACTGGTCGTCGACCACCTTGAGGGGGCCGCCGTTCGCTGCGCGCGAGCGGATGGCGTCCACGAAATTGGCTCGGCCGGCGCCGTAGGACCACGACGTGCGGACGATCAGAAAATCCGTCGCGACCGCCGCCACCCGCTCCTCCCCGGCGCGCTTGCTGCGACCGTACTCCGAAAGTGGCGCCGGGGTGTCCTCCTCGACGTAGGGAGCGCCCTTCCTGCCGTCGAATACGAAGTCGGTGCTGATGTGGACGATCGGACACCCCGCGGCTGAAGCGGCGCTCGCGGCGTTTTCGGCGCCCTCCACGTTCACGCGCCGCGCCCTGTCCGGATCGGTCTCGCAGCCGTCAACGTCGGTGTAGGACGCACAGTTAATCACCACGTCGGGGCGCAGCCTCTCGACCTCGGACTCGAGCCGAAAACGGTCGGTCACGTCCGCCTCGGCTCGGGTCGCCGACACCATCCCCGGGAAGACCGGATCCAGAACCTGGACGACCGCGCGCCCGAGCATGCCCCCTGCCCCCAGAACCAGTGGAACGAAGGACGGGCCGGTCTTCACGGGACGATCCCCGGGTAGGTCCCGGGCAGGGCGCCCGCCGAACCCGACTGGAAGTCGACCACGTTCCCCACGCCCTTGAGATTGATGAGGAAGCGGAATTCGCGGTTGCTGGAACCGACGAAATTCCGGTTGAGGACCTCGAGCTGGAACCCGCAGCACTGTGTGTTGTAACCGAACCGATAACGCTGGTCCCGCAGGCGCGGCTCGCCGGGGTTAACGCTGCCCAGCTCGTAGTTCGTCTGCATGCCCACCAGGAAGCGCCGGCCGAGGAAGTTCGTCTCGCCCTGGAGACCGATCTGGTTCTGGTCGAGCGGCGGAGAGAAGGCGAGCCCTCGCGCCAGAAGAGCGCGACCCTCCAGATCACGTACCAAGGACCAGGTCAGGTCGAGAAAACCTCGCTTGACGCTTCGCAAGTTAGCGCTCAGGCTTGCGTCGTGGATTTCCCGGAAGAGGATGTCGTACGAGCTGCGCACGTCGAGGCTGGCGTGCATCGAGGGGTTGACTCGCAGGGTCGCGCGGATCGGGCCGAAATTGCTCTGCAACGGCTCGCCCAGGGGTCGCAGCGCGGTCGAGGTGCTGAGCGGCCCCAGAAACGAGTAGTCCTGGCTGATCTCGAACGTGGCGATCTCCACCGTGCTGAGTCGCTTTTTTCCCCCCTCGGTCGCCGCCGGCGGGGCGCCGCCCTCCTCCCCCGCCTTCTTCTGCTCCTCCTGTTTCTTGCGCAGGGCCTCGCGGAGCTTGGCGTAGGGATCGTAGTGCCCGCCGCTCACGAAGGTCGCGTTCGCGGGCCCGAACAGGGCACCGAGCTCCTCCGTACCCCCGACCGGACGCTTCGCGTACAGGCGGGTGACGAGGGAGTACGTCATCTGGTCGCTGTTGGCGTTAATCACGTCGATCTCGTCGAACGGGATCACGCGCTCAGGGTCCGTCACGCGCGACTGGTACGTGTACTGCACCTGCGGCTCGATGGTGCTCTTGTACTGCGGCGAAAAGCTCGAATTCGGACGGTCGAACACACGACTCAATTTCGGCCCGATCACCGTCAGGCCGCCCTGGTAGACGTGCCGGTTGAAGCCTTCATCGGTGATCAGGGTGTTCTCGTGATCGAACACGCCGTTCCCCTCGCCGAAATCCCCAGTGCCCGGGAGGTTGTCGCATCCGAGGTCGTCCGCGGCATTGAAGACCCCGTCCTGGTTCTCGTCCCGCTCGGTGTCGGTTTGACCGTTCCCCTCCCCGAAGTCACCTGTGTTCGGCCGGTTGTCGCATCCGAGGTCGGAACGCTGGCTCTTCGTGTAGTAGGTGTCCCGGTATCCCAGGCTCGCGTTGACGTCGAGCCACGGCACCGGAGAAAGCTGGGACGACAACACGGGGAACAGATCGAGGCGGCCGTACTGGGTGTCCGTGGTGCCCTTGTTGAAGTAGTCGGCGGACGATTCGAGCGTGATAAAGAAAGGCGAGTCCCCCAGTCGCTGCCGCCGCCCGCGCAGCTCGATCTTCGGCTCGATCCAGCGCGTGATCGTCTCTTCCTCGGTATTGAAGAACGACCCGTCCAGGACCGGCTGAATCGCCACATTGACGAGCTGCTCACGTCTCTCCCCGGTCAGGTTCAGGGTGTAGAACCCCCATGTCTTGGTCACGAACAGGTTGCTGACCGCCTGCGGGTTGGTCGACAACCGCAAATCGCGTTCGAAGTCGCGGTAGTAATTGAAGTCGCTGATGAAATTGGCGTTGGCCACCAGATGCCAGCCGTCCCCGAACGCCTGGTTATGACCGAAATTGATGACCCAGCGATTCGGCGGGACACCCGGCGCGTGCTCCTGCTTGGCGATCTGGTCGCGGATGAAATATCCCGTGAGGTATCCCCGCCCGTTTTCGCTCGGAACGTAGCGGTACTCCAGGCCGTTGCCGTAGCCCGCCAGTGACATATAGTCGAGGTAGAACGTGGCGTCCATGTTGCGGCGGATCGCCCAGTAGAGGGCGTTGCTGATCACCGTGCCACTGCGCCGAGAGAAGCCGAACTCCGGGAACAGGAGACCCGAAGCCCGGTCGGACTTGACCGGCCAGACGAGGTAGGGTGTGTAGAACACCACGGCGTGGCCTATTTTGAACCTCAGGTTGTGAAGGTACGCGTAGTCGTCCTGACGGATCAGCCCGTGGCCGACCTTGAAGCTCCAGTAAGGAACCGGTTGCGTGCACGCGGTGAAGGTCGCGTCGCGCAGGACCATCTCCTCCTTGGATATCTTCTCAACCCTCTGCGCTTCGAAGTAGTACGACGGCTCCGCGTACCCACGCGCGTTGTAGAACACCCCGGTCTCCGTGTCGAGATTGTAGGTGAGCTTTTCGGCGCTCAGGCGCGAGGTTCCTTGGTCGATGATGACGTTGCCCAGCGCCGTGACGTCCTTGGTCGCCGGCAGGTAGCGGACGAAATCCGCCTGCAGGCGGGTATCGCCGTATTTGATATCGACGTACTCCTTGAGAATCAGCTCGTCCTTGCCGATGATCGACCCGGGTCCCGCGGCGATCTCCAGTGTCTTCCCGCCTGTCCCCTCACTGACGAACTTGCGCTGCCGCTCGGGGGCCGCGGGCGTCGTCGGGGCGGGATGCTCCTGTTTCGCCTCGATAGCCCCCCACACGGCCGCAGCGCAAAGCACACCGAGCGCGAACCTGAAGGGAGCGTGCAGGCTGATTCGGCGGAGCATTCGTGGGAATCGGGAAGGCTCGAGCCCGGTCACGCCCATGACTCGGACTGGCTCACGTGATGGTGACGCCCGCGTACCCGACGACCGATTGAAGATCGCCGGTCGTTTCGCCCGAGTGACCATACGCGACCAGGCGACCCTGTTCCGCCCCCAGCCGTCTGGCGGCCTCCAGACCGGCGACGGCGGGGGCGACCCCGCACATGCTGATGTCCTCCCGAAGGACGACACGATGGAGCCCCTCGGGATCGATGGCCAGCATTCGCTCGATCGCCTTATGGTCCTGCTCCTCGGCGACGGTCGCGGGCACGTAATGGGACATGTCGCTGCTGACGATCAGCAGGACCTCCTCTCCGTCGCCCGCGACCGCGTCGGCGACCGCGTGTCCCAGCTCCAGGAGGTTCGGCAGGTGAAGGGTCCCGACACAGATCGGCACGAAACGAACGAGGCCCGCTAGGTGCTGAAGGAACGGCAGCTGGACCTCCAGCGAGTGCTCGCGGCTGTGGGCCGCCGCGTCGACACGGGCCTGCCGGCAGCGCTGGAGGATGGCTCGCGCCAGGGGCGTGTCGACCGGAACACGGCCCAGCGGGGTCTCCCAGTCCCCCTCGTCGTTCACGGCGATCGACTCTGGTGTGGTTGGGGCAGAGGATCACGGCCCGCCATGGCAAGTGCACCGACGTGTAAGTTGCCGCTGCGATTCGCCCGGAGTAGATGTAGCCCGCGTGTGGGACCACGATCGCCACGCCCCGCGGCCCGGGGGGCGGAATTCCGCCCTGGGTCAGCGCCACCAGGTCTCGCCTCAACGCCTCAGGGTCGGAAGGATAAAACCGGCCGGCCACGGCGGGCCTGCGAGTCATGATCGGCTCCCGGCGCTTCTCGAGATCTTCGAAGCGTCGGTCATGCTAACAAATGAATTGCCCAAAGTAAAGAAAACGGGGCACTTGCATTGTTTCTGCGATGATCTATGTGCTACGATTCGCAGTCAATCCTGGAAGCCCGACGAAAAGGCGGAGGCGATGAGGCGCAGACGACCGGCGAACGGTACGAGCGGTCGGTTACGGGTCGCCCTGGCGCAGGTCGAACCTGTGCTCGGCGATCTGGCGGCCAACCTCCCCATGCACCTGTCCTGGACCCGCAAGGCGATCGCAAGCGGCGCCGATATGGTGATCTTTCCGGAGCTCAGTCTCACCGGCTACATGCTGCAGGATCTCGTGTCTGAAGTCGCGATCGCGCTGACCGACAGCGGCCCGATCCGCCCCCTGCTGAACATGAGCCGAAGGATCGCCATGGTGGTGGGGCTGGTCGAGGAGACCCCGGGCCACCGCTATTACAACAGCGCGCTGTTCCTGGACGGAGGCCGCATCCGTCACGTGCACCGCAAAGTGTACCTGCCGACCTACGGCATGTTCGACGAGGGGCGCTACTTCGCCGCCGGGGACAGGCTCGAGGCGTTCGACACCCGACTGGGCCGGATCGGCCTGCTGATCTGCGAGGACTTCTGGCATCCTTCGGCGGCACTGATCCTGGCGCAGGACGGCGCGGACTATCTCCTCGTGCTGTCGGCGGGCCCGACGGAGGGGATCGACAGGAGGCGGGGGATCATCGGCCACTCGATCTGGAGGGACCTGGCGAAGGTGACCGCCCAGATGCAGACGCTCTATGTCGCCTACGCCAATCGGGTCGGCTTCGAGGACGGCATCCATTTCAGCGGGGGCTCGTGCGTCTTCAATCCGTTCGGAGAGCCGTTGGCGGAGGCCGGGTTGCTGGACGAGGGCCTGGTGCTCTGCGACCTGGAACGTTCAGCCCTCCGGCGGGCGCGCACCATGTACCCCCTGCTTCGCGACGAGAGGCTGCCCGTGCTGGCGCGCGAGGTGCAAAGGCTCCTGACGGTCCCGGCCGCCGGCAGGACCAGGAGAAGCGCGTGAAGATCCTCCTGGCGTACACCTGCCACGACCTCGGGAAGCTGGAGTTCTACTCCCGCTTCACCCCGCTCGGTCTCGGATACATCAACGGGGTCCTGCGGCACGCTGGCCACGACGCGCGACTGCTCAACTGCAGCGCCTGGTCGTGGGCCCGCACCGCGCGCTTTCTCAAGGATGAGCGTCCCGACGTCTTCGGCGTCTCGGTCTTCACATTCAATCGCCACGAAGCGATGCGCCTGGCGGCCCTGGCGCGCGCCGCCAACCCGCATTGCCTTATCGTGGTGGGCGGTCCGCACGCCACCCACCTCGCCCACCATCTCCTCGAACACTATCCTCAAGTTGATGTCGTCGTGCGCGGCGAGGGAGAGGAGACGATGCTTGATCTGGTGAAGGCGCGCGGGCGCGGCGATCTGCAGAGGTCGTTGCCGTCAATCGCCGGGGTGACCTTCAGAGAGCCCGCCCGCCCCGCCGGTGACGCGTTCCCGTCCACGGATGTTCCGTCACCTGCAGGGAGATTCGTCGACACCCGCGAGCGGGCCGTGATCATGGACCTGGACACCCTCCCCCATCCCTGCACGGAACCGGCCACCATCGGAGTCGACCCGATCAGCCAGTTCGAGTTCATCATCACGTCGCGCGGCTGTCCTGCCGCCTGCACGTTCTGCTCCTCCCCTGATTTCTGGGGGCGCGGGCTGCGATTCCGATCGGCCGCCGACATGATCGACGAGGTGCGTCAGCTCCGCGAGCAGCACGGGGTGGTCTACGTGTCGGTGCGCGACGACACGTTCACGGTGAACAAGAAACGAGTGATCGATTTCTGCCGCGGCCTGATCGAGAGCCGCATCGACCTTCTGTGGGACTGTCCGTCCCGCGTCAACGCCGTCGACGAGGAACGTCTCTCCTGGATGCGCCGCGCCGGCTGCACGCACATCCAGTACGGCGTCGAATCAGGCTCGCCGCGCATGCTCCTGCGGCTGAACAAGGGGATCACCGTCGACCAGGTGCGCACCGCCGCGCAGACCACCCGACGCGTCGGGTTGGGTCTTTCGATCTACCTGATCACCGGGATCGACTCCGAGACCGACGAGGACCTGGACTCGACCGTGCGCCTGATCCAGGCGATTCGCCCGCACGACGGGCTGGTCTCGCCGCTGACTATCTATCCGGGAACGGCGCTGTGCGAGGAAGCCAGGGCGCGTGGTGACCTGACCGACGATTACTGGGCACGGGACCGTCGCGAGGCTTACTACGCGCGCGAAGACGCCTGGACCCGGCGATCGGTCCGGACCCTGATGTCGACTCTGCGCGGGGTCGGGCGGGCCGCCGCCTATGGAGAGGCGGATTTCGAGCAGCAACGTGAGATCGTGGGGGATTGCTATGCCCTGCGGCTGTCGGCGGGCGAGTACTGGCAGCGGCGCGGGGCGCTGGGACGGGCCCGGGAGGAGTACCTGGCGATCCTGGCGGACAACCCTCGATCCCTGTGGGCCCGCATGAGACTGGGGGCGCTCGCCAGCCGGCAGAAACGCTTCTCGGACTCGGCCACGCACTACCGCGCAGCCGCCGACGTCGCGCCGGCCTTCCAGCTCGCCCACACCCTTCTCGGGACCGCCCTGCTCAGGTTGAGACGGCGGGAGGAGGCGCTCGTCTGTTTCGCGCGCGGCCGATCGTTCGACCCGAGCGAACCCATCGCCCGGACGCCGGTGCACCGTTTGCGAATCCGCCCGGGTCTCCCGGGAAGGACGACCGCATCAACGGTCTGATCCCCCGCCGGGAAGTGGTTCCAGCTCGGCCCACTTCGGCCGGTAGACGATCATGCTGCGATCGCCGCAAATCACGTTGTCATCGAGATCGACCCGGAACACCTCCTGCCCCAGAGCCTCCCGGAAGAACCGGCTGGGATACCAGCCGGGAAAGATCGCGACGTAGTCGGGCCTGCGGACGCGCAGGAATTCGAGCAGACCGCTTTCGCTGGCACCGTTCCAGCCGCGGTTCGAGGAGCCGGGCGACGGCGGTCGCCGCAGGTACGGGACCACCTCGGGTGTGGCGAGCCCGGTCAAGTCCAGGATAGGGACACCGGTGACGAAGCCAATCGCCCCGATGTCGTTGGTGGCTATCGTTCCGGGACCCCCGGGACGCTCCAGGAGCCAGCGCCCGATTTTCACCTGCATCTCGTTGATGTTCTTCACCTCTTGCGCGTAGCGCAGGAGCCCCGCCGCGCCGCTCCACGCCGACAGCGCCGCGACCAGGACGAGGGCAGCGAGCCGCAGCCCTTGGGCGGGCGGCGCGGTCGGAATTGCGGCCCAGGCGACGCACCCCGCGACGACCATGATCGCCACGACCGGGCCGATGTAGCGCTGCTCGTGGAACTCCGGGCCCCCGAAGGGGGCGAGCACTGCCACGACGATCGGAAGCAGGATGAAGACCATCCAGGCGAGATGGCTGCCCCGCCCGCTCGCCGCTAGGCGCCACAGCCCGATCGGCGCCAGGACGAGCAGGGCGACGTTGTCACGGGCCAGCG
>QHXY01000115.1 GCA_003223145.1 Acidobacteriota bacterium | reverse complement strand
GGGCGGCGACCATCATCAGGGCCGCGGCGAGGATCAATGCGGCGGGGGAGCAGAGCAGGAGCTTCAGGGAGCGGCGCATCGGTGTGCCTCCTTCGACGGGGATCACGCTACAGGCCGAACTCGCTCTTCTTGAACAGGGGATAGTAGCGATAGCGGGCGAGCGATTCGGCGCCGCCCTGCTCGCGATCGACGATGGCAGTGACGCAGGCGACCTCGAGGCCGACCTCCTGGGCCTTGCGGATGGCCTCGAGGGTGGAGCCGCCGGTGGTGACGACGTCCTCGAAGATGGCGACGCGGGCGCCCCGGGGGATCTCGTTCTCGATGATGCGCTGTGTACCGTGGTCCTTGGTCTCCTTGCGGATCAGAAAGCCGCGCAGCGGCCGCGGGGCGGGTTGACCGGGGACGGCGGGCGCGGCTGCGTCCGGCGCTGCCGGGACGGCGCCAGCGTCGGCCGGTCTACATGACCGACGACTGGGTCGGCGCCGATGGTCGGGCCGCCGATGGCGTCGATGGGGCGGCCGTCGCGGCGGGCGAGGTCGTCGATCATCTCGAGGAGGAGGCCGGCGATGAGGTGGAGCCCCTCGGGGTCGAGAGTGACGCGCTTGCAGTCGAAGAATACCTTGGAGCGCTGCCCGGAGGCGAGGACGAACTCTCCTTTGAGGAGGCATTTCTCCGTAATCAGCGCCTTGAGCCTGGAGCGCGCGTCCATCGGGGCCTCCCGCGCTATAATACTCGTCTTAAGAGGACCATGTCATCGAAGGCTCGACCGCCGGATGACGGCTCGCTGCACCTGGACGACGACCCGCAGGACGAACCCCGTGCCCGGGGCGAGGTGGTCTCCCTGACGTCCTTGTGGACGGCGCGTCTCCTTCGGCTGCGGCCGCCGCACGGGCCGCGGCCGACGGGACAGCGGGTGCGTGACCCGCTGGAGGTACCGCGCTGGGCGCTGACGCTGGCGGTCCTGCTGCTGATGCTGCTGTTCCTGGCGATGCTCGCCTTCTTCTTCGTGTCGTCGGAGGCGCGGGCCGACTCCGACGCCGGCATCAATTTCGACAAGCCGACCAAGGACTGGTACGCGGGGCCGGTGCGCTACATCATCACGCACCAGGAGGTGAAGGCCTACAAAGCGCTCGAGACCGAGCTGGACCGGCGGAATTTCATCGACTGGTTCTGGGAAAGGCGGGACATCGAGCCGAGCACGCCGCAGAACGAATTCCGCGACCGCTACCAGCAGCGGGTGTTCGAGGCCACCCGCATGTTCGGCGACACCGCCACGCCGGGCTGGAAGTCCGACATGGGGAAGATCTACATCCTGGTCGGCCCACCCGACAACATCGACAAGGATCTGATGGCGAAGACGCACCGGGGGATGATCTTCTGGACCTACCGCAAGCCGCCGTTCCCCGAGCTGGCGTCGAACACGGTCATCTCGTTCGCCAAGGACGCGTCCGGCACCTTCGTCCTCAGCACGAGCCCCACCATCGATTCGGACGTGGCGCGCGGCCTGAACTTCGTCAAGACCAAGCAGGACGTGAACGGCGAGCTGGTGGTCCCGGGCCGGCGCGATCCGGCCCTGGTGCAGCAGGGTGTCCCGCTCAGCCAGTCCCCGCTTCAGACGATGATGATCGCGGGCCGCATGCAGATGGTGCCCCCGGCCGAGGAGCAGATGTTCAAGGCGTTCGCCATGACCCACGAGTTCTTCGCCGGCATTCCTTCCCAGACGCGCTTCGACTTCTACAAGTCGGGCGACGGCGTCACCTACACGACCCTGACGGTTGGCATCAAGAGCACGGCGGTGCAGTTCCGCACCGTCGGGAGGAAAGAGGTTCCGGACGTCCTGGTGTTCGGAAAGCTGGTCAATAAGGACGACCCGAAGGATGAGATCGCGCTGGCCGGGGACGGCAACTTCGCCGAGAGCGAGACCAACCAGGGGGCGGGCATCGAGGACATGCTGGTGTTCCAGGCCACGGCGGGCATCAAGCCCGGAAGCTACGAGCTGGTGCTCGGGATTCAGGACCGGGTGAGCAAGAAGATCTCCTCGACCAGGCAGAACGTGGTGATCCCCGATTACGGTCCGGCGGATCTGTCGCTCTCCTCGGTCACCCTGGCGACCAGCATGGAGCCGATCGACTACCAGACGTCGGCGGGCAAGCCGTTCCACCTGGGCAAGTTCAAGGTCGTTCCGAACCCCGGCTCGGCGTTCAAGAAGTCGGATGAGCTGAACATCTATTTCCAGGTCTACAACCCCGCCCCCGATCCGGAATCAGGTGCCCTGAAGCTCGAGGTCGAGTACGATTTCCGCGCCAAGACCGCCGACGGCACGCTCAAGGACATGGGCACGTACGCGGTGAAGGACGCCACCGGGCAGGTGCAGGGGTACGCCGTGCCGCTGCAGAAATGGCCGGCGGGCAACTACGACGTGCTGGTGACGGTGAAGGACCTCGTGTCCGGCAAGACGAGGCAGGGCGAAGCCTCGTTCTCCATCGGCGAGTAGGGCGCCGCGTCTCTCTGCGCGCCTCACCTCAGTAACGCTGTCCCTCGGCCGGCCCCATGCTCTTCCTGGAGGGGGCGGGCACAGACGTCTGCGGTGGCTGCGGCGTCAGGGGCGCCTGCGGCAGGACCGGGCCGCCGCGGTCGTCGAGACCGAGGATGTTGAGCAGGTTCGAGCCGGCAGGCACGACGAACTTGGTCTGCTGCGACAGGACGTCCCTGAGCACGTCCAGACGCTGGCGCACCTCGGCGCGCTCCTTGAAGAAGGCCTCGGCGGCCTGCGACGTCACCTCGATCGCCTTGGCCTCGGCGTTGGCGCGCAGGATGCGGGCCTGGGCCTCGCCGTCGGCTTTGAGGACCGACGACTGCTTCATCCCCTCGGCCTGGAGGATCTGCGCCTGCTTGACACCCTCCGCCTCGAGGATGTTGGCGCGCTTGTCGCGCTCGGCCTTCATCTGCCGGGACATCGCGGCGGTGATGTCGGCGGGCGGGTCGATCTTCTGCACCTCGACGCGCGTCACCTTCACGCCCCAGGTGTTGGTGGCCTCGTCCAGGACGTTGCGCAGGTTGGTGTTGATGATGTCGCGCGCAGTGAGCGTCTCGTCCAGGGTCTTGTCGCCGATCAGGTTGCGCAGGTTCGTCTGCGCCAGCGTGGTGGCGGCGTAGGCGAAATTCTGCACCTCGAACGTCGCCTTGACCGGGTCGCTGATGCGGTAGTAGATGACCGCGTCGACGGTGACCATGACGTTGTCCTTGGTGATGACCTCCTGCGGGTCGACCTTGATGACCCGCTCGCGCATGTCCACCTTGATGACGCTCTCGATCATCGGAACCAGGAACGTCAGGCCCGAATCGATGGTGGAGCGGTACTTCCCGAGTCGCATGACCAGCCCTTTCTCGTACTGCGAGATGATGCGCGCCGAGCGCGCCACCATCACCAGGGCGATGAACAGGAAGACGGCCAGGAGCACGACATCCAATCGG
>QHXY01000458.1 GCA_003223145.1 Acidobacteriota bacterium | reverse complement strand
CGAAGCGGTACGGTTTCCCCGTGGTCTCGTCACGGACCGCGATGCCGCGCGACAGCATCCAGCGGTACGACCCGTCGGCGTGACGGACGCGGTACTCCGCCACCAGATGCGAAGTGCCGCCGGCGAGGTGGCTCTTGATGCGCGCCTCGAGACCGGGGCGATCCTCGGGATGGACGCGATCGAGCCACGCTTCGGGCGCGTTCTCCACCCCGGCTTCCTCGTGGCCGAGGGCCTGCTTCCAGCGCGGGGAGTAGTAGATTGTGTCGGCGACCAGATCCCAGTCCCACAGCCCGTCGTTGGAACCCCGGGCCGCGAGCTCGTAACGCTCCTGGCTGTGCCGCAGGGCCTCGGTCCGCGCCGCCACGATCTCTTCGAGATGGTTCGAATGATATCTGAGCCGGTCATGGAGACGGCCCGCCAGGGCGCCCACGGCCGCCAGGATCGGGGCAAACCCGTCCGTGAAGAAATGCACCGGCGTGACCCGGTGGAGGCCCTGGATCATCCTGAGGCTGAGACCGTGCGGGAGGGTCTTGTAGAGGGCGTAGTAATCGACCAGGTAGCCGACCAGGGTCAGGATCAGGCCGAAGCCGAAGCCCAGCCCGCCGTAAACGAGCATCCTGGAGCGCAGGAAGGGACCGGCGGACGCCAAAAGCCCGGGCCACGACCGCGGGTCAGACGGCTTTCGAGTCGACATCCGTTCTGTGGACCTCGGCGGCGACCAGCGCGACCGGCCGGCTGCCTGGCCTCTGCAGGGACGCGAGCCGCCGTCCCCGCTCGACCGCGATCCACCCAAGAGCACCCGTGGCCAGAACCAGCGCGCCGATGAGCACCAGGGACGCCGGGCCGGCTCCCTTGAAGGCCTTGAAACCTGCACCTTCCACCGGAAGCTCCTCCACCGCCTTGGTCAGCGCCTCGATCTTTTCTTTCTGGTCCTGTGCGAGACCGGCCGCGCGCAGCTCCTCGTTGTACCGGCGGTAGCGATTCAGGTTCGCATGCAGGACGTCGCTCTCGGAGGGCGTGGCGTAGCTCCGACGCCGCAACGCCTCCAGCTCGCCGTCCAGGAAGCGCGCGAAGAGATCGGCCACGCTCACGGGTCGCCGGCCGCCCGGGCGGGTCTTGACGGCGGCGTCATCCGTCACCACGGCGACGAGAACGCCCAGGACGGCCTCGTTGTGCTCGTGTGATTTCTTCACGTCGGATTCGAGCTGGTCCCGCTCCGCGACGATCTGCATGAGATCGCGCTTGAGCTGGCGGAAGCGCACCAGAACCGACTCGAGCTCGGGGTCCCCGGCGAGCAGACCGAGAATATCGTCCCCGGCCGTGTCGGCCATCCTCTTCAACACGTCGATCTCGAGGAGCCGTTCCGTCCTCTCGTAGCTTTCCGTGTGGGTCAGGAAGGCCCGCTCCTCCGGATCGGTGAGCTCGGCGCCGATGATCTGATCCCGCTCGGCGCGCAGGCGCTGGATGACCGACGTGGCCCACTCCGTGTAGTCGCGCACGGTCGAGATGTCCTTCTTGATGTCGGGCGGCTGCAGGTCCTGCAGGGCCTTGACGGTGAACTCGTCCAGCTTTCGGGCCACGCCCTGCAGTCGATTCAATCTGGCCTGGAGCGGCGGCAGGAGCTCCTTGCCGAACACCCCCTCGGGATCCCACTCCGGGCCCTTCGCGATCAAAGTGCGCAGCCTTGAGAGCACCAGACCCGCCCCCCGCAGCTCACCGTCAGCCAGGTACCCCCGCGCCCTCTCGTACAACTCGTGGGGATCCGCCTCGACCTGCGACGCGCCCCGCACGCAGGTCACCCCCAGAAGAAGCGCGCCCGCCACGACGGCCGTCCTACGGACAATCATCCCGGGCCTCTCCCTGGGAGGTGATGAAGACCGGATTCCCGCCCGCGCGATCGAGACGCAGACAGGACGATCGGGTCGAGCCGTATCGGGACAGACGGACGTCCTTCATCACCTCCTGGCCCGCGTCCTGAACCACCGGGATCGGCCGATAGGACCCCATGGTCGTCCCGGGCCGCGGGGTGATCTCCCAGATAGCACGAAAGGCGTCGGCCACGACGTAGAGCCGCCCGTAGTGCATCATGAGCTGGACGTTCGCCCTGGTTCTCGCGCCGGGCAGGACGCCTTCCGCCTTCAAGATCGGAGACAGATCGATGCGGCCGACCAGCGGCGGACGCTCTGCCAGCATCACCGTGCCGTCCGCCTCGAGCGTGAGCGGAATCCGGAGGGAATGCTGCTCGAGCGTCAGGGTCTGCTCGACCGACTGGGTCGCGCACGAGGAGCCGGCCGCCGCCAGAAGGAGAAGCAACGATATCCGCGACACGCAGCGACTGCCACGCACGGTTCGAATCCCCACGCCCCGGAACGGCGCAGCGGGACGGCTGCACTCGCCCGCCGGCGGAGCACGAGTCCAATCTAAGTAATTGTTAGAGGGATTCAAGTACGCATTGGCGGATTACGGATTGGTAACTCGCCCTGGGCGCTCCCGATCTCTATTGCAGATGGTCCAATTGACCCAGCTGAAAGCGGTCGACTGTGATCCCGGTCAGCAGAAACAGGACGATCAGGACGATCGCGACGGCGTGGACACGCTTGTTCTTCGAGGCGGAGCAGGAGGCGAAGGTCAGGATGCCCCCCAACTGCAGGAAGCGGAACGGGACGAAGAACGCTCGCAGGCCCATGACCGGCTCGATGAACATCGCCCAGATCGCGGCCACGGTCAGGATCGCGAAGAACAAACGCCCGGTGTCGAAGTAGTGCCGCTGCACGTCGATCCGGCCCTCGAGCAGCTCGGGAATGATGATGTGGCTGGCGATCACCAGCGCCCCGGGCCCGATCAGGACGTAGACGAAGGTGGCGTAGGTCCAGTGGGCCACCCCGCGCAGGGCCCAGAACGACCACCACATATGCACGTGCAGGACGTATCTGGACCAGGTTGCCGATGCCGGCGAACAGCTGCGTGAGCCCCAGACCCAGAATCACCGAGACCATCGCCGTCAGATAGTTGAAGGCGTCCATGCCGGCATCCTATAGGATTTCCGCCGACCGGCCTCGCG